>JBGQLS010000016.1:0-32444 GCA_041500205.1 Anaeromyxobacteraceae bacterium
CCGGGCAAAGCCCATCGGGGCCCCACCCCGGCCACGCCGCAGTGCGAACACATTCTTCGACAGGTCCTGAGTCGCCGGGCGCGCAGGCCGCCCCCGCCCCGCCGGGCAAAGCCCATCGGGGCCCCACCCCGGCCACGCCGCAGTGCGATCACATTTTTCGACAGGCCTTGAGTGGACTCACAGCGGTAGTGAAATCGCCGGGGCGCCTCTGAGGGCGGCGGGCCTTCCCAAGCATGGCGCCGGGGGGTACAAGAGGGCGAGATCTCGCGCCGACTTCCGTTCGCTTTCGAGCGGTCGCCTACCGAGAAAAGGCGACCATGACAGATATCGCGGCCGGATCATTGGTGAAACACGTGTCCCTGGGCATCGGGAAGGTGGTCGCCGTCGAGGCGACCGCTGTGCACGTCTTCTTCCCCGAGAGCGAGAAGCGCTACGCGGCGAAGCTCCGCTGGCCTGCCGCTCAGCCGCTCCTGACGAAGAACGGCGTCGAGCCGAACGCCTGGCTCGAAGGCCTCGCCTCGTTCGCTCTCGACACGGCGACGGGCCGCTACGCTCTCGCCGAGAATTTCCTCAGCCACGACGAGGCGATCGCCCAGTTCCTGGAGGCCCATCCGCACGCGTTCGCCGACCCGGCTTCCGTGGAGGCCGGCGGCGGCAAGCGGGACCGAGCCGCCAAGTGGCGCGCCGCGAACGCGGAGTGGACCGAGGCCTTCGGCGGCGGCCAGGGCGAGCGCCTCGTCGCGGACGGCGAGGTCCGCGAGCTGGTCCGCCGGGCCCTCCGCGTCGGCTCCCACGTCACGCGCATCCCCGGGATGATCGACCAGGAGGCGCTCGAAGAGGCGCTCGAACCAGGGGACCTGGTGGCGGGCTTCTTCGAGGCGCTGTTCGGGGTCCTGTCGCTGCCCTCGCCCGCGCGCGCAAAAGCCGACAAGCTCTTCGCGGCGAGCGAGTCGCTCGGCGTCACCCCGGACCTCGCTTGGCCGATGGCGACCTTGTTCCCGTTCGTCGCCGACCCGGCACGGCAAATGATCCTGCTCCCGAAATGGGCCTGCGGCGCGGCCACCCGGCTCGGTTGCGACCTGCGGTTCAAGCCCGCACCGAACTGGGGCACCTATGCCGCCCTGCGGGACTTCTCGGCGCAGCTCCTCGCGAAGCTGCAGCCGAGCGCCGCGCGGGACTTCATCGACGTCGAGTGGTTCCTGCACGGGACTGTCGTGAAGCGCCCGGCGGCCGCGGGCCAGCGAGCGAAGCCAGGGGCGCGCTCGATCGCCTCCACCCAGACGCGGGCGCGCCGTGAAGACGCCACCGTGACTGCGTCGCGGAAGAAGCGATGAACGAGGAGTTCCGTGAGTTCAAGGCCCGCATCCGCAAGCTCGACGAGATCCTGGCCGACCGGGGCCTCGGCAACTTGGCCTTCGCGCAGGCGCTGAGCCGCGTTCATCGTGCTGAACGGCACGGCGATCGCTCGCGCGAGCCGAGCGCGGAGCTCCGCTCACTGCTCGATCAGGCCGAGGGTCTAGCAGGCAAGCTTGCGTGAAGGACCGAGTCGCCGGGGGCGCAGGCCGCCCCCGCCCCGCCGGGCAAAGCCCATCGGGGCCCCACCCCGGCCACGCCGCAGAGCGATCACATTTTTCGACAGATCTTGAGTACCCGGGGCTCGCGCCGCCCCGCCCCGCCGGCAGACCCGTCGGGGCCCCCCCCCCCTGGCTAAGAAGCCAAAGGGTTTTTTCGACAGGTCTTGAGCGGCTTGGCCGACGCGAACGAATCGGGACATTTTTGCGAGGTCGGTGCCGACCGGGCGATGGACGGCGGCGTCAGGGCGCCCTCCCGCCGTAAAATGAACCGAAAAATTGGCGGGTTAGCTAGCCTGACGCGAGCGGTTGCCCTGATCGGACGGGAAGCGCGCAAGCTCTCCTTCATCGCGAGCGATGCGCGGCGGCTGCGGTATGCCGGCACCACGCCGGCCACGATGGGGGGCCGGGCCCTGCCACGGTTGCCCCGCATCAGCAGGCCAACCCGCTGGCGTTCTCCACGCGGGACAGAGTTCAAGATCGACATCGATCTCGGTACGCGATATACACGCCTTGCTGCTTCCTTCCGAGGCGGCTCGGAATCGGCAACTCCTGCCGACCGAACTGAAGAAATGAGTCGACAGTAAATGGCTACTGGTACCGTGAAGTGGTTCAACGATGCGAAGGGCTTCGGGTTCATCACGCAGGACGGCGGCGGGGACGATGTCTTCTGCCACCACACCGCCATCCAGGCACAGGGGTTCCGCACTCTCGCCGAGGGGCAGAAGGTGGAGTTCGACGTGACGAAGGGGCCGAAGGGCCTGCAGGCGGCGAACGTCCGCCCCGTCTAGACCGCTTCGCGCCAAAGTTGAATCGAGGCCCGGCGCCGTGCTCGGCGGCCGGGCCTTCGTGTTTCTGACAGCGCGGGCGTGACATCCTCGCCCGGTCGCGCACGGCGGCGCAGTCGGAGCGGAGCAGGCACGGGCGTCTGCCGGACCGCTCCTGGACGTCTTTCCGGCCGTGCCCAGAAGGTGTATGGCTACGCCCGATGAAGACTCTCACCGAGCTCAGCGGTTCCCTGATTCGAACAGCTGCGGCGGCTATCGCCGAAGCGAGGCGATCGCTCCCGACAGAGGCGAAAACCGCAGGCCCTGCCGTGACCGAGGCAGCACCGCAGGCAGCGGAGGGCGCCGACGCAGCGAGCGAGACGATCGCCGCGGCGAGTGCTCCAACCTCACCGGACACCCCGCCCCCAACCGCGACCACCACCGCGCCAAACTCGGAGCCGGAGGCGGAGAGCGAAGGGGTGAAGGCGGCCCTCGACGAAGCCGTGGCGAAGGCCACAGGGCTGTCGGGCGACCGCCTCGCGATGCTGCGCGCCGCGGTCCAGGCCGCCGGGAAGCGCGCCGAGCATGTCCGTCTGGCTCGTGTGTTCGGTCTCGACGAGCAGTTGAGCGGCGCCCACGTGATCGGTGAACGCCAGTACGTCCTGGACTTCTTCCCACCGAGCATGAAGCAGGTCGCTGGCGCCCCCAAGGAGGAGGGCCGGGGCGGAGGCCGGCGCGGTCCCGGGCGCGCAGGAGGCGGAGCCGGAGGGCGCGGCGCCAAGGGAAGCGCGACTGGTGGATTCTCGATGGATTCGTTGCGAGACGACCGCAAGAACGAGCGCGGTGGTGGGCGGGGGCGCCCTGGCGGAGGAAAGAGGCCAGGCGGCGGAGGTGCGGCCGGGAGCGGTGGCCCGGGCAGGCCTCCGGGAGGAGGTCCGAAGAGATAGGCTGGGTGGTGAGATCCTGGTCGCGTGACGTGCGCACAGGCCAACCATGTTTACTCTGGGAGCCTGCAGGGCGTACAACGAGTTTCCTATAGGAGCCCGCAGGGCGTACAACGAGCTATGGTCGAGCGAAACGACAAGCGAAAGCAGTCACTGTACTTTCCAGAGGACATGCTGGTGGAGATCCAACAGGAGGCGATGAGGCAGGACCGATCGCTGTCCTGGATCATCCAGCAAGCGTGGAAACTCGCTCGAGCGCGAATCGCGAGCATCCCGGGCATGAACGACTCCAGCCCTCCGGCCGTGTAGTCGTCGTGTAGCCACCGCGAGACCACGTCCGCGGCGAATGTCGCCAGCGGCGCGTCCGGCCGGGCATGCAGTCGGCTCGCGGCGGCGCTGGCCGGCCGGCGCTAGAACCACATCCGTGAAGTCGCCGCCCCTTCGCCCCCGCGGCACGACGCTGCGCCGCATCGTGTCCCTGGCACGCCCGGAGTGGCGGCTCCTCCTCTCCGGCACCGGCGCGCTCGCAGTCGGTAGCGCCGCGTCGCTCCTCTACCCGCAGGCCATCCGCGTCATCATCGACGGCGCGCTCGGCACCGGCGCGCCGACGATATTCGGCCCGGCCGGGCCGGATTCGGTGGACCACGCGGCGCTGGCCATGGCCGCGCTGGCGCTCGCGCAGGGGCTCGCCATCGCGCTGCGCGCGCGCTCCTTCGGCGTGGCGGGCGAGCGGGTGGTGACGCGCCTCCGGAAGGAGCTCTACGGCTCCATCCTCGAGCAGGAGGTAGCCTTCTTCGACGAGCGCCGTACCGGCGAGCTCACGAGCCGACTCGCCTCGGACGCGTCGGTGCTCCAGAGCGCGGTCTCGGCCAACGTGTCGATGGGGCTGCGCCACCTCGCGACCGCGCTGGGGGCGGTGGCTTTCCTCTTCTTCACCTCACCGCGGCTCGCCCTGGTGATGCTGGCGATCGTGCCCGCCGTCGCGGTGGGCGCGGTGATCTACGGCCGCCGCGTGCGCCGGCTCGCGAAGGAGGTGCAGGACGCCCTCGCCGCCGCCGGCGAGGTGGCGGAAGAGACCATCTCTGGCCTGCGCACCGTCCGCTCCTTCGACGCCGAGGCGCGCGAGACCGAGCGCTACGGCGCCGCGGTCTGGAAGGCCTTCGCCATCGCTCGCCGCCGCCTCCGCGCCGGCTCCGTCTTCATGGGCTCGGCGGCGGGTGCGGCCTACGCGGCGGTGGCGGTGGTCCTCTGGTACGGCGGCCGGCTCGTCGCGGGCGGCGCGCTCACCGCCGGCGGCCTCACCTCGTTCCTCGTCTACACTCTCGTCCTCGCCATGAGCCTCGGCTCGCTCGCCGACCTCTGGGCCGATTTCATGAAAGCGCTCGGCGCCGCCGAGCGCATCTTCGAGATCCAGGACCGTCAGCCGCGCATCCCGGTGCGCGGCGGCGAGCAGCCGGCACGCGTGGAGGGACGGCTCGCCTGGGAGGGTGTCCGGTTCGCCTACCCGTCACGCCGCGACGTCCCGGTGCTGCAGGGAATCGACCTCGTCGTGGACGCGGGCGAGGTCGTGGCGGTGGTGGGTCCATCCGGTGCCGGCAAGTCCACCCTCGCCCAGCTCGTCTCGCGGTTCTACGATCCCGACGCCGGCCGCATCCGACTCGACGGCCGGGACCTGCGCCAGCTCGACCCGGGCTGGCTCCGCCGCCAGGTCGGCGTCGTCTCCCAGGAGCCGATCCTCTTCTCGGGCACCATCGCCGATAACGTCCGCTACGGCAGGCCCGCCGCGTCCGATCCCGAGGTCATCGCCGCCGCGCGCGCCGCCAACGCCCACGACTTCGTGGCGCGATTCCCGGACGGTTACGCGACGCGCGTCGGCGAGCGGGGCGTGCAGCTCTCCGGCGGCCAGAAGCAGCGGGTCGCCATCGCGCGCGCCGTGCTGAAGGATCCGCGCGTCCTCGTCCTCGACGAGGCGACGAGCGCGCTCGACGCCGAGAGCGAGCACCTCGTGCAGGAGGCACTCGAGCGGCTCAGGCGCGGACGGACGACGGTCATCATCGCCCACCGGCTCTCGACGGTGCTCGGCGCGGACCGCGCCGTGGTGCTGGAGGGCGGCCGGATCGTCCAGATCGGCAGCCACGCAGCCCTCATGTCCGAGGACGGCCCTTACCGGCGGCTTGTCGAGCGGCAATTCGTCGCCGCCTGAACCACGCGACACTCGTGGCCGAGGACGCGGCGGTGACGAGGCGGGCTCGAGGCGGCCGGAGTCGGGAGAGCTACTTCTTGGCCTTCTTGTTGAACACGTCCTTGAGCGCCTTGGCAGGCGTGATCTTGATCGCCGTGCGGGCCGGGATCTTGATCTGCTCACCCGTGGCGGGGTTACGGCCGATGCGGGCCTTGCGGTCCACGAGCTTCACGGCGCCCAGTCCGCCGAGCGGGATCTTGCCCTCCTTCTTCAGGTTCTTGGTCACGATCTGCTCTATTGCCTCAAACACTGCCCTCACTTCTGCCTTCGCAACCTGGGAACCCTCTGAGACCGCCTGGAAGAACTGAGCCTGCGTCATTTCGTGACCTCCGTTGTGTTGCGGCAAATGCCGCTCCGCACGTGAAAGCTAAGCCCTGATAGCGCTTCCGGATCACCGCGTCAAATCTTCTGCGCACGATCAGCCTGAGAATCGGGCGTTCCGCGACATGGTGAGCAAGGAAACATGGCGAGCACGTACCTATCCCCTCTCCCCCTCAGGGGGAGAAGGGTCACGGTGAAGGGGCCGATGCTCGGAACGTCGCCGGCGATGGGATTCACCTTGCGGCCCGGCGCCAGAATAGCTAGCGGTAGAGGGTCGGTGGCACAGCGTCGCACGGTCGAGCATGGGATGCGCCGTCCTGCACGGAGATCACCTTGCCGTCGTGGAAGAGCGAGCAGGACCCCACGAAAGTGACAGGCGAGCCGGGACCCTCCCGGACGCCGCACGACAACCGCCGGTGCAGCAGGAGGAGCCCATGGCCATCGCGACCACGAAGCACGACGAACTGCCGACGAGCCCCAGCGACCTCTTGCTAGGCGCGGGAGTGGAGTTCGAGGGCAAGCTGACGTTCAAGGGCACGGTAAAGATCGACGCCAAGTTCAAGGGGTCGATCGTGACGAACGACGTCCTCATCGTGGGGGAGCGCGCCAAGGTCGACGCCGAGATCTCCTGTGGGACGGTGATCGTCAAGGGCGAGGTCAACGGCAACATCCACGCGCAGAGCGGAGTCGAGTTGCACCACTCGGCGAAGGTCCGCGGCGACATCGGGACGCCCTCGCTCTCGGTCGAGAAGGGGGCCTTCTTCCACGGCACGGTGACGATGGGGAGCGTCGAACGCGGCGCGACGAAGTCGGAGTGGGAGCCCCCGCCGCAACAGCCGTGAGAGGTTGCGGGGACAGTCGGCCCGGCGAGGGCGCGCCTGTCAATCTGGCGCACCGGTGGGCCAAGAATGCGACGGCCGCCCGAGGCGGCCGCGGCATTTCCAGCGCTGCGAGGCGAAGAGCTACTTCGCTCCGCGCATCGTCTTCTTCGCGGTCTTCTTGGGAGCCGCCTTCTTCGCAGCGGTCTTCTTCGTCGCGGTCTTCTTCTTGGGCGCCATCTGATACCTCAGTGATGTTTTCCGGTCGGCTGAGGCGTCGCCGGGTGATACCAAAGGTAGATTAGCGCTCTGTGATCCCCCGCGCAACTTCGCCACCACGCATCCGCGTCGCCTCCGAGCTCGGCCCCGACGGCGCCTCGACACTTCTTTCACCAACAGTGGCTGGGCGTCGGACGTGCTCAAGACCTGTCGAAGAATGTGAACGCTCTGCGGCGTGGCCGGGGTGGGGCCCCGATGGGCTTTGCCCGGCGGGGCGGGGGCGGCCTGCGCCCCCGGGTACTCAGCTCGAGAACATCGACCTGGCCACGAACAGCACGTTGGCCGGTCGCTCGGCGAGGCGGCGCATGTACCAGGGGAACCAGTATTCGCCGTAGCTGACGAGCACGCGGATCCGGTAACCGTCCCGGGCGAGCTGCTTCTGCTCGTCGCGCTGGATGCCGAACAGCAGGTCGAACTCGAACGCGTCGCGTGGCACGTCCGTCGCCCCGGCGTGGGCCTGGATGGCGTGGATGAGCCGGCGATCGTGCGTGCCGAACACCGCCCGGAGCCCGCTCGCGCGCGCCGCTGGCGCGATCAGCTCCTTGGCGAGCCCGAGAAAGTTGGCGTCGACGTCGCTCTTTCTTGGATAAGCCAGGTCGGCCGGTTCCCTGTAGGCTCCCTTGACCAGCCGGATCCCTCCGCCGAGCGGGACGAGCGACGCAAGATCCGCGGCCGTTCGGTAAAGATACGCCTGGAGGCACACGCCGACGTTGGAGAACTCCGCCACGGCCCGCCGGTACAGCGCGAGCGTGCGATCGACATAGGCGTGCTGTTCCATGTCGATCCACACGGCACTTCCGGACGCCGCCGCCTGCTCGGCGAGCGTCCGCAGATTGGCGTAGCACCGTGCCTCGTCCACCTCGAGGCCGAGCTGCGTGAGCTTCACGGAGATCTGGCAGTCGAGGCCGCTCGCCTTCACCTTCGCGAGCACGTCCACGTACTGCTGGCTCACCCGCGCGGCCTCGATCGCGTCGGAGACATTCTCTCCCAGTTGAGTGAGGACCGAGGTGATGCCCTGCCGCCGGAGACCGTCGGCGGCCGCCAGCGCGTCCTCCATCCGTTCGCCAGGCATGAAGCGCGTCACCGCCTTCCTCACGAACTTCAGGCGTGGCGCCTGCCGTCGTAGCCAGCGACTCTCCGAGCCGGCCAGCAACACACTTCGCATCACGCTCATGACGATCGCGCCTCGTTCGAGGACGTAGCCCGCGGCAGGGGCCCGGCGCCATACGGGAGGCCACCGCCTGGTGGGGCCGTGAGCGTGCGGCCCCCTCACCCCGGCCCTTCACCCGCTGGGGGCGAGGGGGTAGTGCTCTGGCCCCTCACCCCACCTGCAACTCCACCCCACCGAACTCAAGACCTGTCGAAAAATGCGATCGCTCTGCGGCGTGGCCGGGGTGGGGCCCCGACGGGCTTTGCCCGGCGGGCGGGGGCGGCCTGCGCCCCCGGCGACTCAAGACCCGTCGAAAGATGCGATCGCTCTGCGGCGTGGCCGGGGTGGGGCCCCGATGGGCTTTGCCCGGCGGGGCGGGGGCGGCCTGCGCCCCCGGCGACTCAGGTCTTGAAGGCGCTGCGAAACAGCTTCAGGGCCGCCGCCCAGGACTTGCGGTCCGCCTCCCGGTCGTAGGCGAGCGCGGGCATGCCCGCCTTGGCCGCGTCCGGGTTGGTGAAGCTGTGCTTCGCCCCGGGGTACGTGGTGACGGTGACCTCCGCCCCGGCGTCCCGCAGCTCCTTCGCGAACGCCTCCACGCGCTCCTTCGGCGCCACGGGATCGGCGCCGCCGGTCGCGATGAGGATGCGCGGCTTCACGCTCCCGGGCTGCGGCGGCTCGCCCTGCGACGGGATGCCCGCGTGGAAGGTGGCGACCGCGCCGAGGTCCTCTCCTGCGCGCGCCATGCTCAGCGCGATGCCGCCGCCGAAGCAGTAGCCCACGGCGCCGATCCGCGCGGGATCCACCTGGGGCTGCGCCTTGAGCACCGTCATGGCGGCGTCGAAGCGCGCGCGGATCACGGCGGGGTCCTTGGTCGCCTCCTTCATGAGGGCCTCGGCGTCCTTCGGGTGCGTCGCCACCTTGCCCTTGCCGTACATGTCGAGCGCGAACCCCACGTAGCCGGCCTTGGCGAGGCGGATGGCCTGGTTGCGCGCGTGCTGGTTCTCGCCCCACCACTCGTGGATGACGAGGACCCCAGGCCGCTTCCCCTGGACCGCGTCGTCCCAGGCGAGGAACCCCTGGAGCGGCGTGTCGCCCTGCGAGTACTCGATCTCCTCCGTCTTCACCGCCGCGTGGGCCGCGCTCGCGAGCGTCAGGAAGGCGGCGGCCGCCGCCATCGTCGTCTTGCGCATCTCTCCTCCTGGGAAAGGCGGGCGATCTCCTTGGCGCGGGAGCGCGCGGGACGCAACTCCGCTTCGGGCCCTCGGGCAAGAATCAGGGGCCTACGGAGTCAGCGGCAGCAACTCGACATGGAAGCCGGCGCCCGCTACAGCAATGCTCCCTGTCGAGGCAAACAGACTGACCGTGATCGAGACCGGAACCGAGGTCAGCCGCAACGACGTGAGATCCAGGGTTCCCGATAGGCTCGGGTCATCCGAGAACACGCCCAGAGTGCCCGGGATACCGGCAACAACCCACGTTGCCCCGCCGGCTGAGACATCGGTCCGCCCCGTCGCAGCTGTTCCTCGCTGGGTGTAAGTGACTTTGGAAATGAAATAGCCGGCCGGCGCTTCAGTCGTGAAGCTGATCGTATCCATCGCGGCCCTGTGGCTGAACGGGAGTGCCGATGCCCTGAAATCCCTCGCGATGAAGGTTGTCGGGTCGGAGCCCGTATCGAAGCCGATCACGAGGCTGTTGGGGTCGAGGGGGTCCGGCGCCGACGTGTGTGCGTCGAACCAAGTCAACGGCACGGCGTCGGAGATTGCCACAAACCTGGCTGTAGGGGCGGGCGGCGCGGACGGCGCCTGTATCGCGGGCTCGGACGGCACCTGCGCCGCGACTTCGGCCTGACCCGCACAAGCACTGCCCAGGAGAAGAACGGCAACCTCTACCGGGTGTTTTTGAAGATTGCGCCACATGGTCACATCCCCCTCTGGCTAACAGCCTGCATTCCTCCGGAGACAGCTTTACGCCGCATGCGCGAGCATCGACACCTGTGTTCTCGGGAAGGCCTGGGCTCCCTCAGTGCATTTCATCGACAGCCTCCATCAGCGGCGGCACGGTGCGTGTGGTTGCGAGTGACGTGGTCGCAGAGTTGCTTCGAGAGCTGCACCGCGAGCAGCTCCAGCGTCCAGGTCGTCCGCTGCCACTCGAAGTTCGGCGGCGTGCCGTCGATGTAGCCGACGAGGCACTGCTCGAACCTCGGCTGTAACCTTGCTCGGCGGCCGCTGCAGGGGCTGGCCGAGGAGCGCGTCCTCGCGGGGATCCCCGAACCGGTAGAGCGTGCGGTGGTTCACGTGCCGTCGCGCTTGTGCTGACGCGCTGCCTAAAGCATGACAAGCTATCAGGGCTTCGGTAACCACCCGGCCGAGGACGTCTTGACGTACCTTTCCAGCTACCCGCGACCAGCTGGCTCGGCGTTCTCCTCGTCTTTCGGAGTGCGCCGGCGACCTGCTCAGGCCGACCGCTTGGGTCTCGGTGGTGTCCAGTTGTGCGGCAGCAGTTCGTCGATCCGCGACGCGGGGTGGCTCAGCACGCGGATGAGCACGTCGGCGAGGCACTCGACAGGATTGACGCCGTTCGCCTCACAGGTGGCTGCCGCTCGCCCTTCACGGTCAGGCATCGAGCGAGCCTGCCGTCGGGCCCTCACTGCCAAGGAGGGATCATCATTGGGACGAGTGGCCCGGCAACGTGAGGGAGGTACAGAACGCGATCGAGCAAGCGGTGGCCCTTCTAGCAGGCAACCGCGTCAACGCGTTCCACGGCAGGCATATGAGTCCACTGGCCACCTCCGAGCGTGAGCGCGTGGGCCTGGCCAGCAACGCTGGCGAATGCCGGGGCCGCGGCGCCGCATCACCATCGCACGCAGCGTGTGCGGCGTGCGATGGGAGGGGGGCGTGCGCCGGGCGCTACGGTCGTCTCGCCGTCCGAGCTCTCGCCGGTGGGCGCGCCCTCCACCGCGAGCCCGAACATCTCCACCGCCGCGGCCATGAGCCGTTCTACGCCGCGAACGTCGGTGCTGGCCTGCCGCAACCTGGCGCTGGGAGCGTGCAGGAGCTTGGAGACGAGGGCCTTGGCCATGGCTGAGAGGCGCTCCTCGACCTCCGGGTCGGCGCCGATGCGCTTCATCGTGCGGTCGACTTCCTCTCGCGCGATCTCGCTCGCGCGCTGCCGCATGGCTTCGATGATGGGATCCGCCTTCCGCTCGAAGCCGGGAGCCTCTTCATCCACGCCAAGGGGTATGAGCATGGCGGGTTCCTTTCAGCCCGGTGCCAACGGGGTCAGGCAAGGCAGTTCATGCGATGGAGCTCTCGAGTGTCGCCTGCGCCGCCGTAGCTGAACGCCTTGCCGTCCTTGATTCACGCGCGACGAAGAGCACGAAGACCGTCGCCCCGATCGCGACCAACAGGCTCGTCTCCGGGACGTTCCGCAAGAGGCTCGCCGCACCGCCCGGAGTGACACCGTATGCAACGACGAGCGCTGTCAGGCCAATCGCCGCGCTCGCCAACGTTCCATTGCCACTGCGCCGGAGCCTGTTCACGGCGAGCGGCGTCAGCGCGATTGCCCAGCCGGACAAGACGATCCACGAAGGCCGTCCAGCCAGAACCGTGGCGAACAGAAGCCCCGTGGCGTGCAGCGCCGACGCAAGGAGGACGACCAGCAGGGCCGCCTTGCGTGCCGTCGCCGAGGTCGTGAGCCGCGCGACGCCCGCCAGGACCAGCGCGACCGCATAGAGGACGAACGCCCTGACGAGCGGCAGGAGCAGGTTGGAGAGAGCCTCGAAGCCCGTCCTTCTCGCCTCAGGGGCGAGGCCGCTGCCCGCGAGCCACTGACGATACTGGCCCAGCTGAGAGTTGAAGGCTTCCGGCTTGCCCTGCGCGAACGCCGAGCTCATGGCGGCGAAGAAGGTCACGGGAAGCGCCGGCTGGTGCCCCTGTGCGCTCTGAACCAAGACGCTACCGATATTGCTCCAATGATTGCTACCACCCGTCGTGTTTGTACCCGGGACCACGGCCAGCAGCCCCGTGCGCGCCACGACCTGGAAGAGCGCAGCAAACGCCCGCAACCGCCTCTCCACCGCCACGTCCAGCCGTTCGGTGCTGCCGTGCCGGCGTCCAGCGTCCACCCTGAGCGCTTCCGCGAGATCGGCCTGATATCTGGCCAGCTCTCCGGCAAAGTCGAATGTGACCGCCTTGCCGTTCGCATCTTGCTGCAGCCGGCTGTTCGGCTCCAGGCTGTTCTTCAGCCGTTCGTAAAGCACGAGCCCGTCTCGAAGCGCGACGAGCTCTCTTTGCCAGGGAGCGCGATCGGACGCCTTGACGCTCTCGAATTGCTGAACTTGGTTTCGGATCTCCGACGCCTTGGGTCCGAGGTCGTTGAACGCGTAATAGTTGGTTCCGCGACTCGCCGCCTGAAGGTGGAGCTTGTCCAGCAGCTCGCGATTGCTGATCGGGAAGATCCGTCGCGTATCCGCGGTATCGGGCTTTGCGAGGACTTCGAGCAGCCACTCGGTGGGATGAATCATCGTCGGGCGCGCCTGCGGCGCCTTGAAGGCATCCATTGGCGCCGTCACCGGGCCGCGAATCTGCAGCAAGCTCGTTCGAGCGATCGAATCGAACGGCTGCACGCGGCCGTTCACCCATACCGGCAGCCGTCCGAACGCGGCCACGTCGAACCCGCTGCCCGAGCGAACCGGCAGAGGGAGCAGCGACGCGACAACATACGCCACGAAGATGCCGAGCACGATCCAGGGGGTGAGGCCCCTGGTCATCGCGGGGAAGTCCTTGCTATCCGAAGAGTTGAAAGGTGAACGCATTTGTGTATCCCAATGGAAGAGTCTATTGATGTGTTCCCCGCCTACTTCGGCGGGAACGCGCCTTGCCGCAGGAGCTCGCGCGGGTCGACAGTTTCGAGCGCCCCCCGGGATTTGAAGACGATCTGCTCGGATGCGGATATTCGGTCCGCTGTCGGATCATCCGGAGTCTGGTGCAGCTCAACCTGTTGCGGCGCCGCTGGCTCTCTCGGAGTCAGCTCCGCCTGTTGCGGCACCGGCGGCGCTCTCGGAGTCGGCTCCGTAGGTTGCGGCGCCACCGGCCCTCTCGGAGCCTGCTCCGCCGGTGTTCGTTCCGCCTCCGCGACATCCGACGGGACATGCTCATCTGCGGCAGGCGGCGTGGCGCTGACCGGGGCGGACGTATCGAGGATCAGCAGACAAGCAATCGTGAAGAAGGTGAGGATCATCGCCAAGGCTACGATCGGGGCCCGCACCTTCTTCATATCGGGTCTTCTCGCAAAGGACATGTGCTCCTCCTCAGGCGAAGGTCAGGGACCTATGGAGTCAGGGGTGAGCGGCAGCAGCTCGACATGGAAGCCGGCACTTGTCGCGGCAGCCGCCCCCGCACACGAACTGGAATGCACCACCGTCTCGAACATGACGAGCCGTCAGGGCTTCGACTTCACGTTGACGAGCCGTGCCGGCTTCTTGCCGTAGTCCCTCAGCTCGAGAGCCTTCGTCTTCGGGTTGTAGACGACGTCACCGGCGGCGGCCACCTTGCCTACTCCCGTCCCGTCAGGCCCGAATCGAATGTCCATCAGGCTGAACTCGTAGCGTTCCTTGCGGGCGTCGAGCCGACTCTCCCCCAGTCCCAGGTGTTCGTCGGAGGCCAGGATCACCTGGCGCCCGGCCGGGGTGATGATCTCGCGGGCGAACTTCAGATTCTTCGGCGTTCGCGTGCGCGCCCGGTCGCCGTGGGCCTGGACGCCCGGCATGAGGAGGACGCCCGCGCGGAGCGGCTCCCGTTCGAGGACCCCGAGCAGCTTGCCGCGTTTGCCCTCCTTGAGCGTCTTGAGCAGCTCGTCGAGCTCATCGTCCGTCGACCACCGCTCGACGTAGATATCGATGGGGCCGACGTCCTCGGGGCTCGACACGCTGATGGCCCTGGCGACGAACCGTGCGGCGAACTCGGTCCGCCTGGCTGCGTCGACATTGCTCGTCATCGCCAGGCCAACAACTGCGCCGACGAGCACCCTGACAATCACTCCAAGTCCTATCTTCTTCATGACGTCCTCACCTCTTCCGTTCCTGAAGCTCTCGAGCAGATCTCTCGCGTTGCGAGCGGGGCCGGGCCCGGGATCGAGCCCGGCCCCACGTGTCCGACAGCGGCTACTTCTGGAACGTCCTCCTCGGGCGCCTGCGGAGCGCGAGCGCCGCCCCCGCGATCACGAGCGCCAGGGCGCTTTCGCCTCCAGTCGACGCGCAACCACCCGAACTGGTGGCCGCGGTCGCGGTCGGCACGTTACTGCTGGGCAGACCCCCGCTCGTCCCCGGCGTGGTCCCCGTGCCGGGCGGCGTGCCCGCAACCAGGCCGACCGGCGCCGGGGCGACAGGCGCGCTCAGCGCCGACGTCAGGCTCTCGGCGAAGCCCTGGTTGTCGGTGTAGGAGACCGTCACCGACAGCGCCTGACCGAGCTGGCCTGCGCTGGGCGTGAAGGACGGGCCAATCGCCCCTGCGATGGCGACGCCATCCGCCTGCCACTGGAACTGGAACCCGAAGGCGGGCGGCAGGCCGTCGACGTCAGCGATGCCGCTCGGCACGCCTCCCACGTTGTCGACCGACACCGGCAGGCCAACCTGCGGCGTGGTGTCGGAGAGGATCGGCGCGCCCGTGGCCGGATCGTTCACGGGGATGACCGGGTTGGTCGGGATGGCGAAGATGGTCTCGAGGTTGGGGACGGGGGCGAGGTCGAAGAAGGTGGCGACCACGCGCAGGCGCTGGTTCACGACGCTGTCGGACGGCGTGAAGGTCGTGCCCAGGCCGACGTCGAGCCACACGGCGGGCGCGATCTCGGCCTGCCAGGTGAACTGGAGGGTCCCCGTGTTGATGCCGTTGGCATCAGCGATGGGATCGGTAATCGACTCGGAGACGGTCAGGGGCTGATCCTCGACGGCCGAGGCGCTGGAGATGGTCACGGTGCCCGTGGCCGGGATGTTGGGCAGACCGCTCGAGGTAACCAGATTCACCGCGGAGCCGGGGAAGGCGAAGGTGCCGCCAGCCGGATTCGAGCTGATCGCCAGGAGTGCCGGAATCGTCGCGCTGGAGGCCGTGGTCGTCGTCCCGACGGTCAGGCCGGCTGCCGTGATCGCAGTAGCCGCCTGTGCTGCTGTCAGGCCGGCGACGTTCGGCACGCCGACGACGGCAGCGCCCGGCGCAGCCTCGGTGCCGTCCGCGAACTGCAACACCTCGATGTTCAGCAGCGTGTCGGTGCCGTCGTTGAGGATGGGGTTGACGGCGGCAGGCCTGGCGTGTGCGACGGTCACGGATCCATTGGCGTTGCGCGTGACGTCGTACTCGCTGCGATTGCCACGGAACACGGCCGTGTCCACGGCTGCCGCCCCGAGCCGGATCGTGCGGACGATCTGGATGTTCCCGGGATTGAGCCGCTGCGGATCCGAGAACACGTCGGCGACGAGGTCGCGCGGATCCCAGACCGCCTTCACCGTCCCGTCGTTGAGCGTCGCGACCAGCTGGACGTCGAGCCACCGATCCCCGTCGATGAGGTCGTTGCCGGCGTTGCCCTGGATGACGTCGCGGCCGCCGCCGCCGAGCAGGATGTTTCCGGCCTTCCATGGGAGGGTGATGTTGAATCCGGCGGGCCCCACCAGCTCGGTCAACCCGGCGATCTTCGCCGCGCCCGATTGCGGGGGTAGGAGGCTCCCGGCGGTCAGCTCCATGCCAGGCAGGTTCTGACGTTCGACCGGCACGGTGGGATCGTCCACGCGGTTGTCCCCCTGGATGTGGTCATCGAGGTCCCAGCCCGACGCGCCATCCACGTAGCGATAGAAGTTCCGGAGGTCGTTGAGGTTCAGCACGACTCCCGGCACGGCCAGCAGATCGAGCTGGATGTCGGCTGGGACGTTCCAGCCTCGCTGCGTGATCCAGTCGAATCCGTAGTCGCCGAAGAACTTGTTGGCGCCTTCGGACATCAGCATGATGTCGTCGCCGCCTTCGCCGAAGTGTCCGTCCTGGCCCGGGCCGCCGCCGAGGACGTCGTCGCCGCCGGTCGGATCGAGCCCGGCGAGGAGGTCGAAGACGTTCCCGTTGTCGCCGAACAAGCCGCCGTCGTGGCCGTCACCGTCGAAGATCCAGTCGTCGCCGGGGCCGCCGAACATGCCCTCGCTGCGGGTGGCTCCGTCGATGATGATGTCGTTTCCGGGGCCGCCGAAGTACTCGACGCCGTCGTCGCCGCCGAGCAGGAAGTCGTTCCCCTCGCCGCCGATGAGAATGTCTCCGCCGAAGCCAGGTCCGCCGCTCAGGGCATCGTTGCCGGGCCCGCCCTTGAGGATGTCGTCGCCGTTGCCGCCGAAGAGGATGTCGTCGCCGTTGCCGCCGATCAGCGTGTCGTTGCCCTCGGCGCCGTCCAGGCGATCGTTCCCGTCGTTGCCAAGCATCGTGTCGTCACCGACGTCGCCCTGGAACCTGTCGTCGCCGGGGCCGCCGTTGAAGAGGATGTTCTTACCGGTGTGCAGCGGATCGAAGAACTGCACGGTCCCATCGGCGAGCGCCGAGAGCGAGATACCGGGTGCTCCCACCGGGTCGACCGCGCCGAGGGGGCTCGTCGGATCGAAGATGAAATCGGCGAAGTTGAACACGACGTCCATGGTTCCGCCGAGCGTCGTGTTGCGCCGGGCCAGCTCGGAGAACGAGTTCCCTTCCAGCGAGAACCGCATGTTCAGACCGTCCGTACGCTGCAGGTAGTAGAACCGATCGCCGTCCTGCAGGTGCTCCAGCTGGTGCTCGAAGACGAAGTTGAAGGTCGACCCGAGCAGACCACCGAACACGGCGGGCTTCTCGGCGAGGCCGCCGACCCAGAAATCGACGTCGTCCAGACCGCTGGTGGCGGCGGGAGCGAGCAGGATGGGATCATTCGCCGCGAGCAGGGCTGCCGCCGCGGCGCGCTTGGCCGCGACCGTGGTCGCGCCGGTGACGCTCGGATGCGTCGCGTACGCGGCGAGGAAGTTAACGAACGATTCGGTATGCCTCAGGCCGAGATTGAACTCCGACCAGTTGGCGTACGGTCGGAGCGCCGAATCGGCGGTCGCGATGAAGAACTGCCGCCGCGCCACGTTCAGCGGCGGGATCCCCTCACTGCGGCCGCGCGCGATGTTGATCGCCGGAAGGTCGAGCGGCAGGCCGACGAGCGAGTTCCGCACCGAGGAGGTCACGAACTCATCGAGCTCGTTTCCAACCTGGCGAACCAGGCCGCGGATGATGGCGCCGGCCGCTGCCGGGGCGGTCAGCGTTCCCGCCGTCCCTCCATTGTTGTACGCAGCCGGGTTGAGGAACACGTCGAGCAGGCGGGCGTCGTTGGTCGAGCCGTCGACGTTGGTGCGTCCCACCCTCTCGGGCAGCATCGAGTGACCGAGGCGATAGACCGTGTGCGCGAACTCGGCCGAGATCACCCCGTCGATGGAGGTGATACCTCCGAGGAATGGATTGATCAGCGGCTGGACCTTGCGCGCGAACTCCTCGAAGACCAGATGCTGGTACTGCATCTCCGTCACGAAGCGCGCGGCCTGGAACAACCGCTCGCCGTAGCCCCAGCCCGAGGCGGGGTCGAAGTTCTTCCACCGCGCGATCTCGGCGGGTGTGAGGAGCGTGTTGATCAGCTGATCGAAGTGATGGACGAGCCGGTTGTGCTCCGCGTGGAAGATGTTGTGGACCATCGTCAAGCCGATGTTCTCGTTGCCGCGGCCGTCGCCCGTGACGAAGTGTGCGTCGAGCACGTCTCCGTCGTAGGTGCCGGCAGCAGTGCTGCAGGTCGGGTCGCGGAAGTCGCAGTACACGCCGTCCCGCACGCCGACGAGGCCCGGGTTGGGCGCCGCGTTGTGCGCGATGTCGTTGAGGAAGGCGTGACCGGTCCGGAGCACGTCGGCCGGGATGGTGATGCCGAGCCCGCCGTTCGCCGTCGGGTCGCCCTCGACCCGCGCGTTGCCCGGGCGCACGAGCTGCGGGAAGCCGCGCGGGCCAGGCTTGAAATGGCCGTAGGGGTCCGTCACGATCAGCGGCACGTCGAACACGTCCGCGTCGGTGAGCTGGATGCCGAGCCTGGTCCCGGCCTGTGCCTTGACTTCAGCCCAGTTGCCGACATTGCAGATCTCGTCTCCCGTGTCGCCAGGGATGGGAAGTGACGCCGGGACGGCCGTAACCGTGCCGCGCGGAGCGCAGTGTCCGCCGTCGAGCACCTTGCCGTCGGGAACCGGCCTCCCCAGCGCGTCCAGGACGTACTGTCGCAGGAACACCTGATGGGAGGGATGCGAGGTGTAGGTCTGGTTCTGATCGACCCACGGCGTGGTCGTGTTCATGGTCTCCTGGATGTCGTCCGCCGTCCCCAGGATGCCGTCCGGGCCCGGCTGATTCTGGCCTCGCGCCATGGCCATGAAGTTGGTCGGGCTGCCCGGGACGAACAGCGGGTCGTCCGGCTGGAGCGGCATGATGACCGTGCCGCTGCCGCCCTTCGTCACGAGGTCGAGCCCGTGGTCGAAGAACTGCCCGAAGAACGCGAACATCAGGTTGAACGGCGCGGAGAGGCCGAAGTCGGGGGTGATGTTCGGGATGAAGAGCGCCCCGGAAACGGGATCGGGCGCCGTCGAGCCCGAGCACACGAACCCGCCCGAGCCGCACGGATTCGCCGCAGCGGCAACGGCGGCCGGGTTGGTCGCCGACTGGTCGACGATCAGGTTGCTGATGACGCGCGGCCGAGAGTCGGTGACCACGGTGTTCGTCTTCGTCGCGTACGAGGTGCCCGCCTCCGCTGGACGAAAGATCGGCGTGGTCAGGCGCGGAAAGAGCCGATCCGCGGAGCCGAAGAGGTGCTGATCGGGGACCGGGACGAGGTTATTGTAGGTCCCATCCACCGTACGCAGACCGACCGGGAGCTGCGGGTCGGGGCCGCAAAACACCCCCGTGGCACAGGCCGCAGACGTGGGCCCGTTGAGGTTGACCTGGTTTGGTCCGGACCCAAGGAGCGTACCGCCGGCCGCGTGGGCCTGGCCAACCTCGATCTGGTGAAAGATGAACCGCACATCCTTGGCGTCGATGGAAAATCCGTTTCCGACCGGTCCGGCTTGCGCATGCGCGGAATTCACCGGGTAGAGAGCCAGCAGCAGGAGCTGGCCGACCAATAGCGTGTTGCGCCATTTGCTCTCGGCGCTCATTCTCATGAGACTCATCTGCAAATCCCTCCAATTCTGTTTGTGACGGGCACTCATTCCTGTCCCCGGGCCAATATACAGAGCATTAGACTGTGAGTTGGTGCCACCGTGAAGAGCGGGCAAGCCCCAGCATTCGTGGACGCGTCGCGGGTGTTACGATCACTGATACTGTGGTTCGCGCCGCCAGACAGGTCGCCAGACACCTCGTCGCAAATCGCTGCCCTCGAGCGCTGTCCGCGTCCATCTCCGCGTCCTCTTCCGGCTCTCATCGGCGACGACAAAAGCGCGCAGGAGCGTTAGCCGCGCGCCCGCGTGCACCAAATTCAATGTTGGGCTGTATCTGCTGGCAGACTGTGTAGCACCGATTGATTCAATCAATCAGGGCCGTATCACCGGCGGGCGGCGCGTATCCCGTGCGGCCACGCCCCTCGCCCTGGTGGGCGCTGTCCGGCGCGGCGCATAGCCCAGGCCGCCATGCCACGATTGCGCTCGAGGAACTGGGACGCCCTCACGTCGCTGAGGCGCGCCATCGACCTGACTCTCGGCGCTGATGGCGCTCGTCGTCGCCTGCAC
Source organism: Anaeromyxobacteraceae bacterium (assembly GCA_041500205.1). Classification (GTDB taxonomy): domain Bacteria; phylum Myxococcota; class Myxococcia; order Myxococcales; family Anaeromyxobacteraceae; genus Anaeromyxobacter_A. Next base: position 19,875 of record JBGQLS010000016.1, read on the forward strand.
CCTGGCGCAGGTCCAGCTGGGCACGTGGCTCGCCGTCACCGTCCGCGACCCTGGTGATCCCGCTCGGAGCGGTTCAGGAGTTCCGGCACGACCTGTACGCCGGTACGACGCACGCGTCGGCCTCGCTGGTGGGGCTCGGCCTGCTCCTCCGGTTCGGCCGCGGCGTTCCGCCGGAGGGCCGCGCGCGCAGCCGAGCTTACACGGCCACTCCGCCCCGACCGCCTTGCGCGCCGTACGCATCCGCCACCGCGGGGTGATGGTGCCCCGACCGCACGCCGTACTTCTTCATGACGCGGTGGAGGCTCTCCCGCGTCATCCCCGCGCGCTTCGCCGCCTCGGTGACGTTCCCGTGGAACGCGAGCATGAGGCTCGAGAGGTAATCCCGGGACGCGCGCTCGCGCGCATCCTCGACGGCGCGGTGGAATCCCACCGAGACCTCCGCCGGGTCCGCGCCGCCGGCGCGGTCGCGCGCGACGCTCAACTCGACCGGCGCGTGCTCGCGGGCGTCCGCGACGGCGCGAGCGACGATGAGGAGGATCTCGTCGGCCTCGAGCGGCTTCGCGACGTAGTCGTACGCGCCGAGCTTCATCGCCGCCACCGCGTCGGGCACGTTGGCGTAGGCCGTCATCATGATCACCCTGGTCTGCGGCGCGCGATCAAGGGTCATCCGCAGCACCTCGAACCCGCTGACGCCCGGCATCCGGATGTCGGTGAGCACCACGTCCACGGGCGCCGACTCGAGGAGATCGAGCGCCACCGCGCCGTCCGGCGCGGTGACGACGTCGTAGGCATCGTCCAGGATCGAGCTCAGCAGCTTCAGGATGGCGGGCCTGTCCTCCACGACCAGTACGCGGGATCGTTCCATGTCACCCTCTCCGTTCGGATGCGATGTGCGGGAGCCGCAGCGTGAACACCGCGCCTCCTGAAGCGCTTGCCTCGACGTCGATGTCGCCCCCGTGCGCGAGCGCGATCGCCCGGGAGACCGCCAGCCCGAGGCCGGTGCCGGCCGGCTTCGTCGTGAAGAAGGGCTCGAACAGGCGTGCCCTCGCCGCGGCGGGGACGCCGGGGCCGCTGTCGCGCACCGCGATGCCGACGCCGTGGCCCGACGGCGCGAGCGCCACCGCCACCTCGCCGCTGGGTCCGGACGCCTCCACGGCGTTCTTCATCAGGTTGTAGAGGACCTGCCGCAGCCGCGGGCCGTCGCCGAGCGCGACGGCCGTCCCCTCCACCCGCAGGCGCAGCGGCAGGGGCTTCACCGCGACGCGGAGGCTGCCGGCCACGTCCTCGCACAGCCCGCGCAGGTCCACCGGCTCGAACCGCGCGGCCGGGCGCGACAGCTCGAGCAGGCCGTCGACGATGGTCTTGCAGCGCATCGCCTCCTCCTCGATCGCGGCGAGCTGCTCCGCGAGCTTGCGATCGGCCACGTCCCTCCGCATCGACAGGTAGCCGATGATGACCTGCAGCGGGTTGTTGATCTCGTGCGCGACGCCCGCGGCGAGGCGCCCGATCCCGGCGAGTTTCTCGGACGCGACGAGCCGGTCCTGGTGCTGCCTGAGCGCGACCGTCATCGCGTTGAAGTCCGCCGCCAGCGCGCCGAACTCGTCCGCCGAGGCGATCTCGATCCGCTTCGTGAGATCACCGCCGGCGAGCGCCGCCGCTCCTTCGCTCAGCACGGCGAGGGGCCTCGCCACGGAGCGCGAGAGGTAGAAGACTGCCGCCGCGACGAAGAGCGGCGTCACGGCGAGGAGCGTGGCCATCCAGGCCAGTTCAGTGCGCTCGTGGTCCATGATCACCCGGCGCGACGACGATACCGCCCGGTGCAGCCGCGCGACGATCGCGTCGGCGTTCCGCCCGACGAGCGCGATGAGCGGGTAGGCTCGCTCGGCGGCGCTGACTACCGGCGCCTGCCGGCGCGCCTCAGGGGCCACCGCCTCGCGGATGAGCGCGTCGAGCTTCGCGTGCGCCTCGCGGATCTCCTCCGTGAAGGCGATCGCCTCCGGCTCACGCACGCGCGCCCGTAGCGCGCTCGTGAGATCGCGCATGCGCGCGTGCGCGGCCTCGTACGCCGGGAGGAGAGCGCCGTGGGCCATCGCGAGCTCGGCCTCGTGGCGGTACTCGTCCGCGGCCCCCTCGAGCTGGAGCGCGACCACCATCTGCTCCTCCTGGTCGCCCATCGCCGCGCAGGTCGCCTCGATCCGGCGCAGCGTCACCACCTGCACCGCGAGCGCGCACACGAACGCCGCGAGGACGGTGGAGAACGCGGCGATGAGCCGACGTCGCGTCGCGAAGCGGACGCGACGGGTGCCGCAGCGCGACGTCGCGGCGGCTCCGCGCTCCGCGCCGGCCGCGCGCCTCGGCCTCGCTCGCGAAGGCACGCTGAACTGCAATGTCGACCGCACGTCTCGACAATAACTACGAGCCGGACAGAGGGACGAATCCTGGTGGGTTGTTCCTGCGACGAGCGACGGCAGCGAGGTGTCCCGCGAACGCAGGACACCGACGCTTCGACGTCCCAAGAACGCGGTACACCGATGCTCCGGCGTACCGAGAACGCGGGACACTTACGCTCCGGCGCACCCCTCGGCGCGGCGGCGCCCGCGGTCAGAGGGAGACTGCGGCCGTGCGCTGGCGTCACCCGCCGCGAACCCGCGCCGGCGCATGAGCGCGCCGATCCCGGCGCCGCGTCCGCGGAAACGCGCGTTGCGCATCTCGCCCTTTCAGTGAGGACGGCGCGACGACGCCATGGCTCACCCGTCGGCCGAACCGCGCCCTGCGAACGGGAGAGCGCGCGGGCGCCTCGACGATACCAAGCCCGTGTTTCTGCTCATGGAACCGGACTTCGGACCCCACGGCGCTCGCGCCAGGTGGTGCGGCGCCAACGGGGTTGAGGTTCAGCGGCGGCGGCCGAACAAACGAAGCAGGGCAAGGAACAAGTTCACAAAGTCCAGGTAGAGGGAAAGCGCGCCGTTTACGGGCATAGCTGCTGTACCCCCACCCGCCCGAGCGAACGCCCGCAGCTTCTGGGTGTCGTAGGCGGCGAGGCCAGTGAACACCACAACCGCTACGCACGAGATCACGAAGGACATCATTCCCGAGTGCAGGAACACGTTCACAACGCTCGCGATGACGACACCCATGAGGCCCATCATCAGGAAGCTGCCCCAGCTCGAGAGATCGCGGCGTGTCACCGTGCCGTATACGCTCATCGCTCCGAACGTTCCCGCGGTGGTGACGAAGGCGAGCGCCACGGAGCTCCCGGTGTATAGCAGGAGCACTACCGAGAGCGTCGCGCCGTTCAGCGCCGAGTAGAGCAGGAAGAGTCCTCCCGCAGCCGCAGCGGAGAGCCGGTTGGCCGCCGCTGAGATGCCGATAACCAGGCCGAACTCGGCAATGATGAGGCCGAAGAAGACGAACCGGTTCCCGATCACGAGGCGCAAAGCATCCTCCGAGCTCGCGACGGAATAGGCGACCACCGCGGTGACGGCGAGACCGAGTGTCATCCATCGGTACACGGCCGTCATGAAACGGCGCTCGACGTCGGAGGTGCCTCGAACAAGGACTTGGTCGCGCCCGGAAACGGGGGCAGAGGCATTGAATGGCATGGAGACGATCTAGCACGGCAGGTGCCTCAGCGCTGACCTGTATGGCGTCATGACGCCGGCAGCCGCGGCCTCGCCGCGAGCTGGGTGAACCTCGACTCCGTCTTTAGGCCTCTGGAGCCGTCAGCGGAGGACCACCGGCACCGCCGCCCTGGGATCGACGCGGCCCGCCTCGTACTCCTCTGCCTCGACAGTCGCCACGTTGGACAGCACCGCGCGAGCACGTCCGACGTCCAGCTCACCCTCCCACCGTGAGACCGCCACTGCCGCGACCCCGTTCCCGATCAGGTTCGTCAGGGCGCGGGCCTCGGACATGATCCGGTCGATCCCGAGGAGCAAGGTCAGTCCGGCGACCGGGATGTTCCCGACGGCGCTGAGCGTCGCTGCGAGCGCAATGAAGCCCCCGCCCGTCACGGCCGCTGCCGTCTTCGACGTCACCATGAGCACGGCGAAGATCTCGATGCCGCTCCCGACGCTGACGGGAGTCGCGGTCGCCTGCGCGATGAACACGGTCGCGATCGTCAGGTAGATGGCGGTCCCGGTGAGGTTGAAGGAGTAGCCCAGTGGCGTGGCGAAGCCGACCACCGGCCGGGAGCACCCGAGTCGCCCGAGCTTCTCCATGAGCAGCGGCAGGGCCGACTCGGACGAGGAGGTGCCGAGCGTGATGAGGATCTCTTGCCGGATGTAGTGGAGGAACCGGAAGAAGCCGAGGCCCGTCCAGCGGAGGGTCACGCCGAGCACGACCAGGACGAACAAGGCGCACGCCAGATAGAAGGCGGCGATGAGCTTGCCGAGGGCGAGGAGCGTGCCGAGGCCAAACTTACCCGTGGTGAAAGCCATGGCGCCGAAAACGCCGAGCGGAGCCACCCGCATCACGATGGCCATGATGCGGAAGAGCAGGCCGGAGAGATCCTCGACAAAGGCGACCACCGCGGCAGCGGCGTCGCGCAGCAGGGCCAGCGCGACGCCGAAGAGCACGGAGAAGAAGATGACCTGAAGCACGTCATCCTTGGCGAAGGCGTCGACGACGTCCCTGGGGATGATGCCGAGGAGGAACTCGCTCGCCGTCAGCGCCTTGCCCGCGGTCGTGTAGCCGGCGATGGCCCGAACGTCGACGTGCTTCGGATCGACGTTCATCCCGGCGCCGGGCGCGAGGACCTTCCCGGCCACGACACCGAGCAGGAGGGCGATGGTGGTCAGGATCTCGAAGGTGATGATGGCCTTCCAGGCGACCCGCCCCAGCTTGCGCCGGCCGCCCACCTTGGCGATCGCCGTCACGACCGTCGTGAAGATGATGGGCGCGATGATCATCCGGACCAGCCGGATGAAACCGTCACCGACCGGCTGCAGCGCGCTGCCGAGGGCCGGACGGAAGAAGCCCACGGCCGCCCCGAGGACGGCAGCCGCGAGGACCTGCGCCCAGAGGCTCCGCATGAGCCGTCTCATGGCCGGTGCTCGATCCCGGTGGAGTGCCGGCCGGCGATGATGGCTGCCGACGGGAGCGTTGGCACGGCGGCGTCAGGCTCGACGCGCCCCGCCTCATGCTCCTCGGCCTCGACGGTGGTCACGTCGGCGAGCACGGCCCGGGCGCGCTCCACGTCGAGCTCGCGCTCCCACTTCGAGATGACCACCGAGGCAACGCCGTTCCCGATGAGGTTGGTGATGGCGCGTGCCTCTGACATGAAGCGGTCGACGCCGATGAGGAGCGTGAGGCCGGCGACCGGGATGTTCCCGACCGCCGAAAGGGTCGCCGCCAGGGTGATGAACCCGCCGCCCGTCACCGCCGCGGCGCCCTTCGAGGTGAGGAGGAGGAGCCCCAGGATCTGGAGCTCCTGACCGAAGCTGACGGGCGTGTTCGTCGCCTGGGCGATGAAGAGCGTCGCGAGCGTCAGGTAGATGGACGTGCCATCGAGATTGAACGAGTAGCCCATCGGCACGACGAGGCCGACCACCGGCTTCGAGCAGCCCAGCCGCTCCATCTTGCTCATGAGCAGCGGCAGCGCGGACTCCGAGGAGGAGGTGCCGAGGACGATGAAGATCTCCTCGCGGATGTAGCGCAGGAACCGGAACATGCCGAGCCCGGTCCAGCGCAGGACGGCGCCGAGCACGATGAGCACGAAGAGCGCGCTCGTCGCGTAGAAAGCGGCCATGAGCTTGCCCAGGCTGAGGAGGCTGGCGATGCCGTACTTGCCCACCGTGAAGGCCATCGCCCCGAAAGCACCGAGCGGCGCCACGCGCATGATGATGGCGATGATCCGGAACAGGACGTGGGAGAACTCGTCGATCAGATGCAGCAGCCGGACGCCATCGTCCCTGAGGGCGGCGAGGGCGACGCCGCACAGGACCGAGAAGAAGAGGACCTGGAGGATGTCGCCGCGAGCGAAGGCGTCGACCACGTCCTTCGGGATGATGTTGAGGAGGAAGTCGGCCGTGCTCATCGAATGGCCGGCGGTGGTGTACGAGGCGATCGCCGACGTATCCAGCGAGGCGACGTTCACGTTCATGCCCCCGCCCGGCCGGAAGACCTTCCCGACGACCAGCCCGATCGCGAGGGCAAGCGTGGTGAGCGCCTCGAAGTAGACGATGGCCTTGAGGCCGACCCGCCCGACCTTCCTGAGGTCGCCCATCTTGGCGATCCCGGTCACCACCGTCGTGAAGACGATGGGCGCGATCAGCATCTTGACGAGCTTGATGAAGCCCTCGCCGAGGGGACGCATCGCCGTTCCGAGCGACGGATTGAGCTGGCCGAGGATAGCGCCCGCGAGGACGGCGAACAGAACTTGCGCGTAGAGACTGTGCGCGAGGCGCTTCACGGGGCACCTCCAAGCATCGACGCCTAGACTGACGATCCATGTATCGGCTCGCCCCTCGGTCCGTCACTGGCGACGTCGGGGCGTCTCCGTCAGGGCGAGCGAAGCCGCAGCATGCTGGCGAGCGAGCGTCTGGGCGGACGGCCGCCCTCGGGCGGCGCCCTAGACTCGCGCAACGTCCAGGAGGTCTACGCCGACGACGAGGCGCTGTCGGAGCTCGTCTTCCGAACCCTGTGAGAGACCAAGCCCGAAAACCACGAACATCTGCGTGAACGTCCTCGGAGCGAGACGTTGTGAAGCGCTCCGTCGCCGGGCGTCGAGGCCTTCGTCGGCGGCGCTACCGTTCCTTCGTCGTTCAGGTACCGGTCCCTTTCATGGGGAAACCCGGGGACAATCTATCCGCCAAGACCTGCTCGACGAGACGCGTATCGTACTTGCCGGCCCGGAAGCTTTCGTTCGCCAGTACACGCCTCAAGAACGGGAGGTTCGTCTTGATCCCCTCGACCACATACTCGTTCAGCGCCCGGCGCATGCGCTGCATCGCCACTTCGCGCGAGTGGCCCCATGAGATGAGCTTCGCGACGAGCGAATCGTAGTAAGGCTGCACCTTGCAGTGCTCGTGAGCCATCGTGTCGACGCGGATCCCGTAGCCACCCGGCTGATGGTACCCTGTTATGACGCCTGGTGAAGGCGCGAAGGTGAGCGGATCCTCGGCGTTGACCCGGCACTCGATGGCATGGCAAACGGGCACGACGCTGTCCTGTGTTCGGTCGAGCTTCTCGCCGGCGGCGAGCCTGATCTGGAGCCGCAGGAGATCGAGCCCGTAGACCTGCTCGGTGACCGGGTGCTCCACCTGAATCCGAGTGTTCATCTCCATGAAATAGTAGCGGCCCTGCTCATCCATGAGGAACTCGATCGTCCCCACGTTGTTGTAGCCGATCGACCTCATGGCCTTGAGCGCCAACTCGCCCATCTCCCGGCGGAGCTCGGACGAAACAGCGGGGCTGGGGGACTCCTCGACGATCTTCTGGTGTCGACGCTGGACCGAGCACTCACGCTCGCCGAGATGGATCATGTTGCCGTGCTCGTCGGCCACGATCTGCAACTCGATGTGCCGCGGCTCCTCCACGTAGCGCTCGAGATACATCGAGCCGTCGTTGAAGGCGGATCGCGCCTCGTTCGAGGCCTGGTCGAAGGCACGCCGCACGTCGCCGCCCTCGCGTACGATCTTCATGCCACGGCCGCCGCCCCCCGCCGCCGCCTTGAGAATGATGGGGTAGCCGATCTGCTTCGCGATCTCGGTGGCCTCGTCGCCGCTCTGGAGCACGCCGCGCGCGCCGGGCAAGAGCGGCAGGCCCGCGCTCTCCGCGAACGCGCGCGCCTGCACCTTGTTCCCCATGAGCTTCAGCATCTCCGAGCGCGGGCCGATGAACTTCATGCCCAGCTTCTCGACGATCACCGCGAAAGCGGGGTTCTCGGAGAGAAAACCGTATCCTGGGTGAATGGCGTCGCAGCCCATGACATCCGCCGCTGACATGATCGCGCGGATGTTGAGATAGCTGTCCTTTGATTGCGGTGGCCCAACACAGACCGCTTCGTCGGCAAACTTGACGTGAAGCGATTCCGCGTCCGCCGTCGAGTGGATGGCGACCGTGTGCACGCCAAGCTCGCGGCAAGCCCTGATGACACGCAGTGCTATCTCGCCGCGATTTGCGACGAGGACTTTCTTGAACATGGTGCTCCTTAGACTGATTCGATACGGAACAGTGGTTGCCCAAGCTCCACCACGGTCGCGTTCGCGATGAGGATCTCGGCGATCTTGCCTGGCCCCTCCGCTTCGATCTCGTTCATGAGCTTCATCGCCTCGATGATGCAGAGAGCCTGGCCCTTCTTGACGACGGTCCCGACCTCCACGAACGGCGGCGAGTCCGGCGACGGCGCGCGGTAGAAGGTGCCGACGAACGGAGTCGTGATGACGATCCCGGGCTTCGCTTCAGCTTTCGGCACAACGGGCGGTGCGTGAGCGGCCGCAGCGCGGGAAGGCGATGAGGAAGCGGCAGGCGTGTGCAGGGCGGCTGCGGGCGCGTGGTGCACCACCTGCGTGAGCGGGGCGGCTTGGCCGCGGCGGATGATGATCTGCTGTCCGTTGCGGTTCCATCGTAAACTGGTCACGTCAGTGCCCGCGAGCGCGTTCACGAGCGCCTTCACCTCATCGAGCGAGCAGGGCTCCTTCACGTCCGCTCCACGCGTCGGCGATTCCTTGATCCGCTTCGCCGCTTGCTCGACACGTCTCCTCGCCATGAATTCTCCTCCACCTTCAGTTGCCAGTGAGACATGCCAGTGCTGGTTCGGGGCACGCGAGCGCGCCAACGTACACCAATGAGCGCGAGAGCGGCAAATCGCGCTCACCTATTCGACTGGCGGGAATTGTCGCACGCGAACAGCAGAAGCCCAGACCAAAGGCCGTGAGGACGGACATAGGTCCCGGTCATGGTCAAGGGGCTCGCCCGCTTCGGAACTGATGGTGGCCCCCAAGAAAGTTCACCTGCACCGTGACTGGCGTCAATTTGCTAGCTGCCACGTGGGTTCGCGCGGTGGAGCGGTATGGTGTATAGAAGGCCCTCTCCCGAGCGTAGCGAGTAAACGAGTGCATTCGGCGCAGCCAGAGGCCTGAAAGAGATAGCCATGCGTTCGCATATCATCGGAACCGGATCGTACGCGCCGAAGAAGGTGCTCACCAACGCCGACCTGGAGAAGCTGGTCGACACCAAAGACGAGTGGATCGTCGAGCGCACCGGCATCCGCGAGCGCCACGTCGCGGCGCCTGAAGAGGCGACGAGCGACCTGGCCTTCGAGGCGTCCAAGCGAGCGCTGGAGATGGCCGGCGTCGATCCTGCCGATCTCGAGCTCATCGTGGTCGGCACCATCACGGGCGACATGCCCTGGCCCGCCACCGCCGCGCTCTTGCAGGGGCGCCTCGGCAACAAGAAGGCGTTCGCCTTCGACGTCTCCGCCGCCTGCGCCGGCTCGCTGTTTTCCCTCTCCATCGCCGACCGCTACGTCTCGAGCGGCGCCTTGAAGAACGCGCTCGTGGTTGGCGCCGACACGCTTACCCGCATCGTCGACTGGAAGGACCGGAACACCTGCATCCTCTTCGGGGACGGCGCGGGCGCTCTGGTCGTCGCGCCCACCGACGATCCGAAGCGTGGGCTGCAGTCGTTCCACCTCCACACCGACGGCTCGCAGTGGAACATCCTCCACCAGCCCGGGCCTGGGTCCCGCCTGCAGCTCTCGCCGGAGCTCCTCGAGAAGCGCCAGCAGTACCTGTTCATGAACGGGCGCGAGGTCTACAAGTTCGCCGTTCGCGCGCTCGTGGAGTCCTGCCGCGAGGCTCTCGCCGCGAACCACCTCTCGGCGGGCGACGTCACCTACGTCATCGCGCACCAGGCGAACAAGCGGATCCTGGACGCGACGCTCGATCGGCTCGAGATCCCGGCCTCGAAGTGCTGGATGAACCTCGAGAAGTACGGCAACACGTCCGCGGCGAGCGTCCCCACGACCCTCGACGAGGCGAATCGGGCCGGCTGGTTCAAGCCCGGCGACGTCATCCTCGTCACCGCCATCGGCGCCGGCATGGCCTGGGGCGCCGGCATCATTCGCTGGTAGGCACATCGACACAGCCGGATTCGCCGGCGACACATCACAGGAGAAGACGGTGACTGCAACAAACGCTGAAACGAACGTGGAAGCGAAGGTCAAGGGCATTATCGCGGAGCAACTCGGCGTCGCGTTGGAGGAGATCAAGATCACCTCCAGCTTCGTCGAGGACCTCGGCGCTGACTCGCTCGACATCGTCGAGCTCGTGATGGCGATGGAGGAGGAGTTCGAGGTGGAGATCCCGGACGAGCAGGCAGAGAACATCAAGACCGTCCAGGATGCAGTGGACTTCATCAAGACGCACAAGAAGTAGGCAGGGAGCTCGCGCCCCCCCGCTTTGCGGCGTAGTCGCCGGATCGCCGCCGCCCCGTACCAGTTGCGCGGGGCGGCGACTCTTGCGTTGGGTTAGTTAGAAGGCGGAGGTGAGCATCATGTCGAAACGACGCGTCGTCGTGACCGGGCTGGGAATCGTCTGCCCCGTCGGTATCGGGGTGGATGAGTCCTGGCGCGGGATCGTGGCCGGCAAGAGCGGGATCGGCCCCATCACGCAGTTCGACGCCTCGAGCTTCCCGACGCGCATCGCGGGCGAGGTGAAGGACTTCCAGGTCGAGAAGTACATGGACAAGAAGGAGATGCGCCGGAACGACCGGTTCATCCACTTCGCCATGGCCGCCGGCACGATGGCGATGGCGGACTCGGGCCTCGACATGTCCAAGGAGGATCCGGAGCGCATCGGCGCTGTCATTGGCTCCGGACTCGGCGGCCTCAGCACCATGGAGGAGGTCCACAGCATCCTCCTCCAGAAGGGTGTCCGGAAGATCTCGCCCTTCTTCATCCCGGCGCTCATCGTGAACCTGGCACCTGGACAGCTCGCCCTCAAATATGGCCTCAAGGGCCCGAACTACTCGCCCGTGTCCGCCTGCGCGACGAGTAACCACTCGATCGGCGACGCCTTGATGCTCATCGAGCGCGGTATGGCCGACGTCATGTTGACCGGCGGCGCCGAGGCCACCATCACGCCGCTCGGCATCGGCGGGTTCTGTGCCGCGCGCGCCCTCTCGGAGCGGAATGACGCCCCCGAAAAGGCGAGTCGACCCTTCGACAAGCACCGCGACGGGTTCGTCTCAGGCGAGGGCTCGGGCATCCTCGTCGTGGAGGAGTACGAGCGCGCGAAGAAGCGCGGCGCGAAGATCTACTGTGAGCTGGCGGGATACGGGGCGACCGCGGACGCCTACCACATCACCACGCCTTCACCTGGAGGCGAGGGCGGCGCACGCGCCATGAAGATGGCTCTGGCCGACGCCGGGTTGAACCCCGAGCAGGTCGGGTACGTGAACACGCACGGCACCTCTACGCCCGCGGGCGACCCTGCGGAGTGCCAGGCCGTGAAGAAGGTGTTCGGCGAGTACGCGAAGAAGGGCCTCGCCATCTCCTCCACAAAGTCGATGACCGGCCACCTGCTCGGCGCCGCTGGCGGGGTCGAGGCAGTGTTCAGCATCCTGGCGCTCACGACAGGCGTGCTTCCTCCGACCATCAACGTGGAGGAGCAGGACCCCGAGTGCGATCTCGACGTGGTGCCCAACGTTGCGCGCGAGAAGCGCGTGAACGCAGTGCTCTCGAACAGCTTCGGGTTCGGTGGCACGAACGCGGTGCTCTGCTTCAAGCGGGTGTAGTTCGCGAGGCCCGCGGCCAGGGGACAGCCGGAGCGATGGCGCGCTCAAGCGGTCCTGCTCATTTGGTGGCAACGCGATCGCGCTGTCCGCTATAAAGGACAGCGCCTTCGCCCGGGAGGGTCGGGGTGCGGCCCCGGGCCAAATCGTCAACGATTCCCGAAGGAACGCCATTGTGGCGAGGTACAGCCGGCCGCCGCGCCCGGCGACTCCGAGCCGTGGCACCCCCCACGAGCAGGGTCGCTGCCACCAACTCGCGTGCGAACGCCATCGATCGGACGATCTTGGAGCGCGCTCCCCCTCAGAACTCCGTCGACAACCCAAGTCCCGTGCCGAAGATGCTCGCGGAGTAGAAGCTGATGTTGGACCGCGCGGCGGTGTAGCCCACCGTGGCGAACAGGCTCCAGCGCCTGTAGCCGAACGGTTCCCATCCAAATGGCGTCCGATAGAGCAGCGTCGCCGATACGGCGTAGCGCGTGTCGGCCTCGGTCCGTCCGAAGATCGGGTTTCGCTCGTCATGCAGGCTGCGGCCGATGGCTCCCTCCACCACCGCGCCCATCGCTCCGGCGCGAAGGGCGTAGCGGAGCTTGAGCTCGTAGCCCTCCGCGCTCATCGCCCTGCCCTGGAGGTCCTCGCGCGTGTAGACGAGCGCTGGTGTGAGCTGGTGAGCCCTGCCAAACATGAACGCGTAGCGGATCTCGCCCTGATGGATGTCGCCGGTGCGCCGCAGCAGCCCGGCGTCCCCGGGCGTCAAGCCGAGGAGGCTCCCGCTCTCCTCGCGGTCGACGGTGGCATGCCGATAGGTGTACTGCGCCTGCATCGCCGAACCGAAGA
>JBGQLS010000017.1:0-32315 GCA_041500205.1 Anaeromyxobacteraceae bacterium
CGTCCCCGAAGCCTCCCTCACCCCAACCCTCTCCCTCGCGGAGGGAGAGGGAGACGGGATTCCCTTTGGCCTCCCCTCTCGTGGAGGTGTGCTTAGCCGGCTGCCGCACTCTTGAAGCCGTCGAACTACTTGTGACTAATGCCGAGGGCAGAGCCGTCGGGGCCCCACCCGGGCCCCCGCGACCGCAGCTGATTTTTCGACAGGTCTTGAGTCGCCGGGGGCGCAGGCGGCCCCCACCCCGGCCACGCCGCAGAGCGATCACATTCTTCGACAGGTCTTGAAAGCTGCCCGCGCCCAAGCCCAAGCCCGAGTTCCGGTCCGAGTCCGAGTCCGAATCTAGTCCGAGGAAGCCGGGCTCGGGCCTCGGGCATCAGGCGTCAGGCCTCGGGGAAAGCCCGACATCGGGTGCGCTTCTCCTGAAGCCCGAAGCCTGAGGCCTGAAGCCCAGTTCGCACACCGCGAGCACCTCTCACGCCCGCCGCAGGATTGCCAGCGCGCCTTCGAAATCAGCGGGAAGCGGCGCCTCGAACCGGATGCGCTTCCCCGTGCGCGGGTGGTCGAAGCCAAGTTGCCAGGCGTGGAGCGCCTGATGCCCGACTGCCGCGGCCGCGCGGCGTACCGGGTCCTCGGGTGCGAGCCGCGCCTCACGGCGCACGCCGCCGTAGGTCGCATCCGCCAGCAGCGGGTGTCCGAGCTCCGCCAGGTGCACCCGGATCTGGTGTGTCCGTCCCGTGTGCAGGGTCACCTCGGCCAGCGTCGCCCCCGCGAACGCCTCGCGCAGGCACCAGCTGGTCACCGCCCGCCGCGAGGTCTCGAGACGCGCGGTGAAGCGCGTGCGATCCCGCGGATGGCGCCCATAGGGCGTGTCGAGCCGCCCTTCGGGAGGGAGCCGACCATGGCAGAGAGCCAGGTAGCGCTTGTCCACGCGGCGCGCCTTGAAAGAGGACTGCAGCGCGGCGAGCGCCGTCTCGGTCTTCGCGACCACCAGGCATCCCGAGGTGTCCTTGTCGAGCCGGTGCACCAGGCCGAGCCGCTCACCGGCAGCCGCCGAGCCGCCGAGGTGGTGGAGGAGCGCATTCACCACCGTCGAGTGAGGCGTCCCTCGCGCAGGGTGGACCACCATGCCGGCTGACTTGTCGAGGACGAGTAAGTCGCGATCCTCGAACAGGACCGAGAGCGGCAGGTCCTGGGCGAGCAGGCCGCTCGGCTCCGGATCGGGCAGCGTCAGTTCGAGCCGCTCGCCCCCTCGCAGCCGCGCCGCGGCCTTGGCCGCACGGCCGTTCACGAGCACGCGGCCGTCGCCGACGAGGCGCTGGACCCGCGCGCGGGAGAGTTCCGGGGCGAGGCGCGTCAGCGCCACGTCGAGCCGGATGCCCTCCAAGTCAGCAGAGGCGACGAGCGATCGGATCTCCGCCACGAACCTGTCTTCCCGACTGGCCAGGGGACGGCGGGCTCGCGCGGCGCGCGCTCGCGGGCCCGATCTGCTACCAGATCTTGGACCTCACGTGCCGCTTCGAGCGCAGGATGACGTCGACGATCGCGCGGTCGTAGTAGTTGCTGCGCGCGTACAGGTCGGGCGAGATGCGGGACCGATACAGCTCGCGGCCCTCCTCCAGCTCATCCCGGAGCGCATCGAAGAAGTTGTCCTGTTCGATACCCCGGACGACCTTCTCCTCGTTGTAGAGCGAGACGTCTGAGCAGATGGCCCTCGCCAGGCGGATCGCTTGCTCGGGGGTCTCGATGAGCGGCATGGCTTCAATGCTATTTCAGCGCCACATGCGGGTCAACGCCACGTCGACGGCGCCATCGGTCAGCGGCGCTTGGCCGGCGCCTGCGGGGTCGCCGCCTCGAGATAGCTGCGCGCCACCTTCTGTCCGTCGAGCCGCAACTCCTTCGCGAGGGCCATGAGGATCCCTCGCAGGTAAACCGGCGCCGGCAAGTTCTCGTAGCGGTCCGCCTCCAGGTGATCGATGTGATGGCGCGAGATCTTGGTGCGCTCGCAGATCTGCTGGACGGTGAGGCCTCGCGCCGCGCGGGCGCGGCGGAGCACCTCGCCGGTGAAGGGTGCGCCCTCGGACAGGAGGAGCCCGCTCTCGGCGAGCGGGATCTCCTGCAAGCGCAGCGGCTCCGCCGGCTCGGCTGGCGAAGCCGGTCGCGCCAGAGGCGAAACAGCGAGCGCCGCGGGGCTCTCGATCAGCGCCGCGAACGGCGGCGAGATCGGGGCGAGCTTGGCGAGCGGGATGGGCTGAAGCGGCTCCGCCGCCACCTCGGAAAGGAGGATGGGGGATGTGTCCCGGCGGTCCGCCCCCTCTGGCACCGTCGCGTCCGGTGACTCGGGCTCCTCGGCCTCGTCTTCTTCCACGGCGTTCCCGCAAGGGCCGGCGATCTCCTCCTCGGGATGGGATGTCGGCTCGTCGGGCGCGCACACGACTTCGGGCGCGCACACGACTTCGGGCGCGCACACGACTTCGGGCGTGCACACGACTTCGGGCGTGCACACGACTTCGGGCGTGCACACGACTTCGGGCGCGATGAATGCCTGGATCGCGCACGCGGCGCCGTTCGTGGCTCTCGGCGCTCCGAGCGGCGAGGCCGTCGCGACGCCGTTACCGTTCGCGGTCGAGGGCCGGGCGATGTCCTCGCGAGCTTCTGAGAGGGCGCCACGCTCGGGCGGCTGGGTGACCTCGATCGTCATGAAAGGCTTCGCGCTCGGCGCGCTTTCCGCCATCGGGGGCAGGAGCAGCCGGCCAGGCGCCGTCGCCTCCGACGACGACACACAAAGAGGCGGGATGATGGGCGGCAGCGGAGGCGTCTCCGGCCAAGGCCGCGCGCCCTGGCCGCCCTCAGGGTAGATCACCTGCCCCGCGGGCGCGCCGTGTAGCCTTGCGTCGTACCGACCGCGCTCGACCGGGTCGAGCAGGACGTCGAGCGCTTCCTCCAGCCGGGCGCCCATGAGCGCGGCCTCGTCGGGTGAGATGAGCGTGTAGGTGCTGAGCGATCCCGGCCCGTACAGCGCCTCGGCGCGCTCCCACGCCCTCACGATCTCGGGCTCGGGTGCGTCGAACGGCACCTCGAGGATCTCGTACAGCGTCTGCTCGGCAACCGTCTTCACGGCGATCCCTCGCTGCGGATGCGCGCGGCGTCGAGCGCCGCCAGCCTGTCCGCTATCCGGGCGAAGCTGCGGGCGGCGGGCGCCGCCGAGTTCTGCACCAGCGGCGCCCGGCGTGCCCGCACCGTGCGCCACAGCTCGTCCTCGTACTGGATGTGCCCGAGGTAATCCATCTCGAGCCCGAAGAACTTCCGCCAGGCAGCCACCACGGCCGTGCCGACCTCGGCATCTTGCGGGGTGCGGGCCTGGTTCACGACCAGGCGCGGCCGGAAGAGCTCGAGCTGTCGCGCCAAGACCTGCCCGGCTTCCGGGCTTCGTGCCGCGAGCGTGGCGACGATCTCGACCGGGCTCCTGAAGGTCCCGTCCCCCAGGACGTCTCTCAAGAGGTCCTCGAAGCCGCAGACCGAGACCACGTTGCGCACGCGCCGCCAGAACGCCGCCTTCACGAAGCGATAGGCGTTCTCGACCGCGGTGGGCTCGGGCACCAGCACCAGGATGCCGTGGTCGGAGATGAGGAAGAAGTCGATGACGTTCAGGCTGGTGCCGGCGCCCACGTCGACGATGGTGTGGTCGACGTCCATCGCCTGGATGTGACGCAGGAGTCGCATCTTCTGGGCGTGCTTCGGATTCGCCGCGTCGAGGTTGTCCATCGCGCCGGAGACGAGCCCGAGGTTGGGTATCCCCGTCGGCGTGACGACATCCTCGATGCGCTCGACGCGCCGCTCGACGAAGTCGGAGAGGCTCCGGCGCGGCGGGTCCATCCCGAGGCAGGTGTGCAGGTTCGCGCCGCCCAGGTCGGCGTCCACCAGCACCACGCGCTGCCCGCGCCGCGCGAGCTCGATGGCGAGGTTGGCGGCGACGAAGCTCTTGCCGATGCCGCCCTTGCCGCCTCCAATGGAGATGACGCGCCGGGCGGGCGGCTCCCGCTTCGAAGGGCGCGCGCGCCGGGCGGGCGCGCGTGGCAACGGAGTCACAAGCTTCAGGGTCGGAGCGTCCGTCACGGACGCGATCCTACCCGACAGCGTCGTCAATCCAAAAGCTCTGCGTTCCAGTACGCGGCATCGACGAGTGAAAGAAATGGGCGCCACTCACGGTAGAAGGCGCGCCGTGTGGCAGACCGGAACATCGGCGTCCACCGTGGCCGGAAAGGTGCGCGCAGGAGCTTCATGCGCGCCTCGGCGGGTGAGCGTCCGCCCTTCTTGAGGTTGCAGGGCACACAGGAGCACACGACGTTCTCCCAGTTCGTCGCGCCCCCGCGCGAGCGCGGCAACACGTGGTCGAGGTTCAGCTCGGCCCGGGGCAGGCGCACGCCACAGTACTGGCAAGTGTTCTCGTCCCGCGCGTAGATGTTGAATCGCGAAAAGCGCACGCGTGTCTTGGGCATCCGCTCGTAGACCATGAGCACGATGACCCTCGGAACCCGGATCCGGCGACCCACCGTACCGACGGCGTCCTGATGCGCCGCGGCGGCGAGCGAAGCCCAGCTCTCGAAGTCGAAGAGCTGGAACTGTTCGTCGATGGCCTTGGCGGCTCCCTGGTACAGGAGCGCGAACGCGCGCCGCACCGAGGTGATGTGGACTGGTTGATAAACCCGGTTGAGTACGAGGACGCCGGTGTCGAGCATCGAGGACGATCCTATCCAGCGGACGCGTCGCTCGCACCTCCGCCCACAATCCGCGCACACCTCCGCCTACATCTCCCGGCCCGAGGCTAGCGCGGGGCCGGAAGGGCTTGACCGATGATCACGGGCTTGTCCGCGCCGGCTCCGTAGAGGAAGCGATACGCGGCGTACGAGCGCAGCACCCGCTTCACGTACCCGCGCGTCTCCTCGACCGGGATCTCCTCGACGAAGGCGTCGAGGGGAAGTGATCCGCGCGCGTGTAGCCAGCGCTTGACCGGTCCGTCACCGACGTTGTAGGCGGCGAGCGCGAGCGCCTCGGAACCGTCGTACTTGCGCAGCAGGCCTCCGAAGTAGCTGGCTCCTATGCGGATGGAGATGGAAGGCTTCATGAGATCGGCCTGACGGATGCGGCCCATGCGCAGCTTCTTGGCGACGCCCTGGGCGGTGGGGAGCATGAGCTGGGTGAGTCCGACGGCACCAGCCGGGGAGACGACGCCGGGATCGAGCCCGCTCTCCTCGCGCATGAGCGCGAGCAGGAGGTAGGGAGGCACGCCCGCCGGAGCCGCCCACCGCTCGACCTCGCTCCGGAACGCCGCCGGATAGGCGACGCGCCAGACGCGCAGCGCCGGTCCCTCGGGGCGCTGCCGCAGCGCAGAGCGCCCGAGCGAACGGATGAGGTTGTGCGCCGTCTTGTGATCACCGGCCCGATCGAGCAGCTCGGCCACGAGGAGGAGCGGGTCGCCGCCGGCGAGCGCCTTCCGATCGATCGCGCCCAGCTCCTCGGCCGCTGCGCGGTCGAGGCCCATGCGCAGCAGGAGCACTCCTGCCCGGAAGTGCCGATCTTGCAGAAGTGGGCCGGGTTGGTACCGGAACGCTTCCTGCCCGGCCACCGCTTGCGCCTGCGGCCACGGCGGCGACGAGCCGGGCTTCGACTCCTCGAGGCGCGCCCTCGAGAGGATGCCGTAGTAGTCGGCCGGATAGCGCTCGGCGAGGACACGCCACGCCTCCCGGGCGCGGTCGAGCTCGCCGTCGCCGCTCCGCTCCGCAAGGAGTCTCGCCCGCCAGTAGACGGCGCGCGCGTGCTCGTAGGGATCGCTCGCTTCGTAGTCGCGCTCGACGCGCGAGAGCGACGCCAGCGCCCCTGCCATGTGGCCGGCTTGCCTCTCGATCCAGGCGATCCTGAACAGCGCCTCGGCGCGGAAGTCGCCTCTCGGGTACTTCTCCGAAAGATCGGCCAGCGCCGCCAGCGCCTCCTCGCTGTGGCCGGAGCGGGAGAGGAGGTCAGCCGCGTAGAAGAGCGCGTCGTCGGCGAAGGGGTGTGCCGGATAGTCGCGCGCAAGGGCACGGTACCAGGCCACCCCGTCCTCCGGCGCCACGATGGACGCTGCGCTCGCGAGCACGTACAGCGCGCGAACGCGAAGGTGTGGATCCTCGCAGCGCTCCACCACCGGCCGCAGGACTTCGATCGCCTTGGCGTGCTGCCGTTCCCTGCGGTAGGCCTTCCCGAGCGCGAACAGCGCGCGACAGGCGAGCGGCTGTCCCGGACCGGCCGACGGCAGGTTGGGCACGAGCTTCGACAGCTCGGCCATCGCGGGCGTATTGCGATTTGCATCGAGGAGTGCCTCCGCCCGCCGCACCGAATCCTCGGGCGCAGGTGGCGCGTCAGCGGGCTTGGGCAGCCTCCTCAGCTCGTCGATGCAAGTCCCGGCTGCTCCCGAGAGCGGGTGCGCGGCCCAGCACTCGACGAAGGCGCGCCGCGCCCAGGCCTTGTCGGCCTTGCCACGCCCGGCAGCCCGGAGACGCCCGGTGAGGAGGAGCGCGTCCGAAGCAGGATCGCCCCGCGCGAGCTCCTCCGGCGGCGGCAGCGACAGGATGGACGTGAGCGCGTCGAGCGCCGCGGCGCGGTCGCCCGCGCGCTGCAATGCGCGCGCGCGAGAGAGCTGAGCTTCGGCCCACAGGAGAGAGCCTTCCTTGATCTCTCCGAAAACCGCGGCGGCGTCGCGGCTTTCGCCCGCCAGGTCGTCGGCGCGGGCCCGCCAGAAGGCGATCCGATCGGCGATGTCCGGCAGATCGCGCTCCAGCCCGGCCAGCGCCTTCAGCCCCTCGGAGCCTCGCCTCGCCTCGACGAGCGCCAGCCCACGCAGGTAGCGGGCCGCGGGTTCGCGCATCCCCTCCAGGCCCTTCGCCGCGGCTTCGTATCGCCCCTCGTCGAACTCCGCCCGGGCCCGCTTGCACCGGACGGAGGCGCAGAGCGGCGCAACGTCGGCCTCCGTGAAGGGAGGCTGCGCGGCGGCGCCCGGGACTTCCTTCCCGCCTGCGATCGACTTCGCCTCCGCCGGGCTGCTCGGGGGCGCGCCTTGCCGCGGGTCCCGGCTTGGCTGGCCTGCGGCAGACTCATTCGCTTGGTGGGTGGGCCCGACGGGCTCGCCACCCAGCGCGAGCGCCGGGACGAGCAGGAGCGTGAGCAGCGTCTTCATTCTGGAGCGAGATTGCGACGAGGCGCCCCGGGCGGTCAAGGCACTGGCCGGACCCGAGGCAGGCAGGATGCTTGACATGGAACGGTCATCCCTCGCGGGCCTCTTCACACCTGCGCGCTCGCGCGGGGCGGATCGGGGTTAGGATCGTCGACAGTGGACATTCGCACTCAGGCCACGCTCCTGGCGGCCATCGTGACGCTCGCACTCGCGGGCGCCGCGCTCCTGCGCGACAACAGGCCGCGCGTCTTCACGCTGTTCGCGATCTTCTCGGCCAACCTGGGCGTCTTCTCGCTCGGCAACTTCTTCCATCGGTGGCCGGGTGCGGAGCTCCGCTACGACCTCTGGGAACGGCTCGCCGTGGTGACGGGGGCGCTCTTGCCGGCCTCGGCGCTCGCCTTCTTCCTCGAGTTCCTGGGCGTGGCGCGCCGCCCCGCGCGCCGTGCCCGCAACGTCATGCTGGCGGGGTCGCTCTCCGGCTTCGTCGTCGCCGCGTCGCCCTTGGTCCGGCTCTCCATCCCCAAGCTCGTGGTGACGATCTACGTGCTGGGCGGCATGGTGGCCGTGCTCACCGTCCTGTGGAACCGGATGCGCAGCGCGCCCACCCGCGTCGAGCGGGCGCGCCTGCTCTACCTCTTCATCGGCGCGTGCGTGGCCATCTCGCTCTCGACGCTCGACGTCCTGCCGCGCTTCGGCATCCCCTACCCGTTCCAGGGCCTGGGCGCCATCACCCTCACCCTCTTCATGTTCTTCCTGTCGCAGACGCTGCTGCGGCACCGACTGCTCGATCTGCACGAGTTCCTGGGGAAGATCGTGATCGTCAGCGCCCTCGGGCTCGTGCTCGTCGCCATCTACGGGGGCCTCGTCTCCTGGGTCGGGAGCCGCACCGAGCTCTTCTACTTCAACACGCTCGTGGCTTCGTTCGTCATCCTCTCGCTCTTCGAGCCCATGCGGGAGAAGGTCGAAGAATGGGTGGTCGTGACCCTCTTCCGCGAGCGATACGAGCTGGTCCGGGATCTGGAGGCCCTGCGCGAGCGCATCTCGACCGTCATCGATCCAGCCCGGCTCGCGTCGGTGCTGCTCGATGGCCTGGCGGAGACCCGGCGCGTGACGCACGCCTCCCTCTGGCTCCTCGCCGAAGACCGCCCTGGCTACCGCCTCATGGACTGCCGCGGCCCGCCCCCTGCAACCTTCCTCGAGCCCGCCGTCGCGCGCGCGCTCCTCGGAGCCGCCGGGAGCAGCCAGAAGGCGATCATGCTGGAGAACATCGACCGCCGGATCGCCGAACTGCAGGCGCTCATGCCGACCGGGCCTTCCGAGGAGGAGCGGGGCGGCGCGCCGGCGGCCCTGGCGGAGGAGATGAAGCGGCTGCACGACGCTCGCGCGGCGATGGTCACCATGCGCGCCGGGATCGCGATGCCGCTCACGGCCGGGGATCGCGTGGTGGGGTTCCTGGCTAGCTGGGACGAGCGCGTCCCGGAGGCGTTCGCCTCGAACGAGATCGCGGCCCTCATCGACGTCGCCGAACGGGCGGCCCTCGTCATCGAGAACTCGAAGCTCTATCAGCAGATGAAGGAGCGCGACCGGCTGGCGGCGCTGGGCGAGATGGCGGCGGGCCTCGCGCACGAGATCCGGAACCCGCTCGCCGCCATCCAGGGCGCCATCCAGCTCTTGCTCCCGCCCGGCTCGGCGCGCACGCCAGGGGCCAAGGACAGCAAGGACGGCAACGACGGCCCGAGCGAGTTCCTCGGCATCATCGCAGACGAGGTGAAGCGCCTGAACGGCGTGGTCACCCAGTTCCTCGACTATTCGCGCCCGGTGCGGCCCTCCCTCGCTCCCGGTGACGTGAACGAGATCCTGCGAAAGACCCTGACGCTCCTCAAGGCGGACATCCCCGAGAACGTGACGGCCACCTTCGATCTGACCGAAGGCCTACCCCGCGTCTCCTGCGACCCGGAGCAGCTACGGCAGGTATTCCTGAACCTCGCCATCAATGCCGTCCAGGTGATGCCGAAGGGGGGCGAGCTGCACATCGCCACCCGACTGGCCCGCGACGAGGTCGCCCTCTGGCGCGACGCACCACAGCGCAGCGACCTCGTCGAGGTCCGTTTTCGCGACAGCGGTCCCGGTATTCCCGAGGAGGCGCGCGACCACATCTTCGTGCCCTTCTACACGACCAAGGAGAAGGGCACTGGCCTCGGCCTCGCCATCTGCCAGCGGATCGTGAAGACGCACGGCGGCAACATCGCCGCGCATTCCCTGCCCGGCCAGGGCGCCGAGTTCGTCATCGCGCTGCCGGCGATCTGGGAAGGGCGCGAGAAGGAGCCCTCTCTTCCGGCGGCTCAGGAGAACGTGCGCGTCCGGCGCCGTCGGCGCCGGCGGACTTCGCACCGGCCTGCGTGAGGAGAAGCAGGCTTCGGGCTTCAGGGTCAGGGCCACGGGCATACGGCACGTTCGCGGAGAAAGCCTTCGCGTTGCCCCTCCTGAGGCCTGAGGCCCGAGGCCCCGGAGCGGCGAGCGCGGCCAGGGGTCCAAACGATGGTCCGCTGTCGCCCAGAATGAGTCCCAAGGCCGGGCGCGGGCTCGGGCTCGTTCACGGGAGCACCTAGAGCTGCAATCCGCCTCCCACCGTGCTAATCAGGCCCCGTGCCGCACGTCCTCATCGTCGATGACGAGTTGAACATTCGCCGTGTCCTGGCCGCCATGCTCGCGCGGGAAGGGTACGAGGTCACCGCTGCCGCCGACGGCGAGCAGGCGCTCGCCGTCCTGCAGAAGACCCCGGTCCACGTGGTGGTGACGGACCTGATCATGCCAAGGCTGGGGGGCATGGAGCTCCTCGGCCGGGTGGCCGCCGAGTTCCCCGACGTCCCGGTGATCGTCATCACCGCGCACGGGACCGTGGACAGCGCGGTCCAGGCGCTCAAGGCTGGGGCGTTCGACTACATCACCAAGCCATTCGAACAAGAGGAGCTGAAGAAGGTCATCGCGAAGGCCACGCGCGCGCACGAGATCGAACGCCAGAACGTGCACGGCCCAACCAAGGCCGGCGAGAAGGCGCCGCTCATCGGCCACTCGTCGGCGATGCGCCAGATCTTCGAGATCGTGGCCAAGGTGGCGGAGTCGCCCTCGACGATCCTCATCACGGGCGAGAGCGGCACCGGCAAGGAGCTCATCGCCCGAGAGCTGCATCAGGGTAGCTCCCGGCGCGACAAGCCGCTCATCAAGGTGAACTGCGCCGCCATCCCCAAGGACCTCGTCGAGAGCGAGCTCTTCGGCTACGAGAGGGGTGCCTTCACCGGCGCGGTCGGCTCGAAGCCCGGCCGTTTCGAGCTCGCGGACGGCGGCACGCTCTTCCTGGACGAGATCGGCGAGATCCCCGTCGAGATGCAGGTGAAGCTGCTGCGCGCCCTCCAGGAATCCGAGTTCGAGCGCGTGGGCGGCATCAAGACACTTCACGTCGACGTTCGCCTCATCGCCGCCACCAACCGGGACTTGCAGGCGCTCATCGCGGACGGCCGCTTTCGGGAGGACCTCTTCTATCGCCTGGCGGTGGTGCCTATCTCGCTGCCCCCGTTGCGCGATCGGAGGGAGGACATCCCCCTCCTCGTGCACCACTTCATCGGAAAGTACGACCAGCGACTCGGGAAGCGCGTCGAGCGCGTGGACGAGGAAGCGATGCAGATGCTCCTCTCCTACTCCTGGCCAGGTAACATCCGCGAGCTCGAGAACCTCATGGAGCGCTCCGTCCTCTTCGCGGACGGCCCCATCATCCTCGGCTCCTCCCTGCCCGACGCGCTCCGGGAGAGGTCGTCCGGCGCGACGGTCCCCATCGCAGCGGTGGGTCCCCTCGGCGCCATCGCGGCGCCGAGCGGCGCGTCGATGAAGGAGATCGTCCGGCACGCCCAGGCGGAGCTGGAGAAGGAGCTCATCTCGCGGGCGCTGGAGGAGACCGGAGGTAACGTCACGCGGGCCGCCAAGCGGCTGCAGATCAGCAGGAAATCGCTACAGGTGAAGATGAAGGACCTGGGGCTGCGGGGGGACGAGGACTAGTGCCAATGCCAGTCAGCTGACCGTCACGACCCCTGCTTCAGCCTCTGCAGCGCCGCGTACACATCCGCCCTCTTGAGCCGCCTCCCCCTCGCCACCTCGCGCGCGATAGCGCTGGGTGCGTCGCCTGCCGCCACCCGGCGCGCGAGTTCCGCTTCGAGCGGTTCCTGCTCGGGGAGGACGCGCGTCCTTTCCGGCGCAGCGGCGATCACGATGGTCACCTCGCCGCGAGCGCCTGCCGCGAAACGCTCGGCAAGCTCCGAGAGCGGACCGCGCGCGACTTCTTCGTGCACTTTCGTCAACTCGCGCGCCACCACCGCCGGCCGGTCGCCCAGGGCCGAGCACAGGTCACGCAGCGTGTCGCCCGTGCGATTCCCTGCCTCGTAGACGATGACGGTCGTCGGCATGCCGGCGAGCTGCGCCAGGACATCGGCTCGCCCCCCGCCCTTGCGCGGGAGGAAGCCCTGCATGAAGAACCGGTCGCTCGGCAGGCCCGCGGCGGCCAGCGCAGCCAGCGCTGCGCAGGGGCCCGGGATGGGCACCACGCGCGCCCCCGCGTCCCAGGCCGCCGCAACCAGCTGCTGTCCCGGGTCCGAGACGCCCGGCGTGCCGGCGTCCGTGCAGAGCGCGACGTCCTGCCCTGCGCCGAGCCGCGTCAGCACCTCGCCGATGCGGCCGCGCTCGTCGAACGCCGGCAGGGACAGCATGGTCGGAGCGGGCGCGCCCAGATGCGCCAGGAGCCGAAGGGTACGCCTCGTGTCCTCCGCGACGATGGTCGTGACGGAGCGCAACACCTCACCCGCGCGGGGCGAGAGATCGCCGAGGTTGCCAATGGGCGTCGCGAGGACGTAGAGCGTGCCGGGCACGGGCAGAGCGTATCTCACAACCTCCAGCCGTCACGAGGCGAGTGAGGCCGAGCACCGAGCGGGGCACACGACGACCGAGCACCGCAGGCGTGCCTGAAGGCACGTCGAGGAGCGGAGGGAGAAGTCTGCCACGCGAATGCCGGCATCGCTCGCCGCAGTAGGCTGGGGGTTCGTGGGATGCGCTCAAGTTCTACATCGGCCGGCCGTCCGCGTCGAAGGCGCAGCGGAACAGCTCGAAGCGTGGCTCGCCTGGGCGAGAGAGATCCAGGGCCACCACGTCGAAGCGCATGTCTTGCTGCAGGCCCCCGTGGTGCATCGCCCAGGCGGTCGCCGCCACGACCACACGCCGCGCCTTCCGGACGTTCACCGAGGCCGCCGGCGACCCAAAGTCGAGCCGGGAACGGCTGCGCACCTCGACGAAGCAGAGCGTCGCTCCGTCGCGGCAGACGAGATCGACCTCGCCGCGCCGGGTCGCGAAATTGCGCTCCAGCACCACGTATCCCCTTCGCTCGAGCCAGGCTGCCACCGCCGCTTCGGCAGCGCGGCCGCGTTCACGCGTGCTGCCGGACCTGTTGCCGGAGCGCATTCCCACGATTCACGCCACGTGGTCGGCCGACTCGCGGAAGGCGACGTCGGCGGTGGCGTGCACGAGTTGCCCGGGCCGCGCCACCTGCTTCAGCATGCGGCCCGCGCGCCGGCGCGCGACCTCGGCGAGTCCGGCAAAGGCGTCGTCGGCGAACGCGACCACCTTCCACTCCGACAAGCCGCGCTCCACGACGGCTAGCTTGAGCGCCAGGAAGACCAGGTCGCGGTCGGCGGCGGACAGGCCTGCCGCCGGTGACGACCGTCCTGCGGCTTGAGCGAGCAGGTTCCCGCGATCGTCGACGGCCAGGCCGGTCAGGCGAT
Source organism: Anaeromyxobacteraceae bacterium (assembly GCA_041500205.1). Classification (GTDB taxonomy): domain Bacteria; phylum Myxococcota; class Myxococcia; order Myxococcales; family Anaeromyxobacteraceae; genus Anaeromyxobacter_A. The sequence goes on from JBGQLS010000017.1 coordinate 13,024, forward strand.
CCCCGGAGAAGGCCTGCAGCAGCTGCGAGGCCTTGGTCTGGATCGATCGGACGATGGCCGCCGCGCTGCCGCCCAGCTCGCGCGCGGCGCTGTCGAGCACGTCCTGAAGCGGATCGGCGGACAGCCTCGGCTGCGAGAGCGCCGGTGCCTCTTCGTCCTCCAGCGCCGCCTCCTCCTCCAGCCGTCTCATCTCCATCTCGACCGAACGCGGGTCGCGAACGAAGCCTCCCGCCTGGGCGGCGAGCTCGATCTCCACGTCGCGCAGTTCCGCCTCCACCCGGGCCTTCTCTTCCTGGGACGAGAGCGTCTCGGGCCTCGCCTCGAATGCCTGCAAGCGTTCGCGCGCGGCCGCGGCGGAGCCGCGGGCGTCACCCAGCTTCCTCACGGCCTCCTTGAGCTCCGCGACGCCCGACACGCCAAGCGCCTTGGCCGCCTCCCGCATCGCGAGCGTCTCGCGATCGAACGCGCCCAGCACCGTGCGCTCGTGCTCGTCGATGAGCTTGCTGCGCCGGCCCATGCGGCCGTGCTCCTCGAGCGCCGCTACCCAGCCCAGGGCCACCCACGCGGCCCAGCCGAAGGCGGGAATGTCGAGGAGAGCCACGTAGCGCAGGCCCTGCACGGACCCCGAGCCGGCGACGGCCGTGAGTGCCGCCAGCACGCCCGCGCTGGCGCCCATCCAGAAACTCGGCTCCCTCCAGAACGGCATCGGCGGGCCGCACGCGTCCGCAGCACCGAGCGCGCCCCGTTCGGCCTCGATCTTGGCGAGCGCCTCGTCCCGCTTGGCCACGGCCTTGGCATGCGCCGCGAGGCTCTCGTCGAGGTCGCCCAGGCGTTCCGCCACCGTACCGACAGGGCCCAAGGAGGCGAGCGCGGCCTCCGCGGCCACGACGCCCTCCCGGATGCGCGTCCCTTCCCTCAGCACCTCCTCGAGCTTGAAGAGGCGAGTCTGCAGGCCGTCGAGCCGGTACTGGAGCTTCTCGGCTTTCCGGGAGCGCTCGAGCTCGTCACGCAGCTCGCCCAGGCGCTTCTGCGTCTGGTCGGGCGTGAGCGAACGCCTTGCCGACCCGAGGAGCGGAGCGCTGCCTTGAACTCCGGCGCGGCGAGATGGAAGGTCGGCGGCGGAGACCGTGAGCACGGCCATGCGAGCGCGGGTGGGCACGCCCACGATCCCCTCCAGGTGTTCCGCGATCCCGGCGAACTCCTGCGAGACGAGCGCGAACGCTCGCTTCTTGGGATCGAAGCGGTGGAGCTGACAGCCCGCGGCGAAGTCCCGCAGGATCCGGTACGTCACGCCGTCGTTCCCGACCACGGTCAACCCCGCGCGCACCATGCCGTGGGCGGGGACGGCAGCTCGAAACGCCTCGCCATCGCGCGGGCCGGGGTAGAAGAGCGCTTCCACGAGGTGGCGAAGGGCTACGCCGTCGACGGGCACGACGTTGTAGCCGGGCCGCAGGCGGGCGCTCCCGCCCGCCAGCGACACGCCCTTGACTCCCTGGGCCGCTATCTCGAGGAACAGCACGCCCCCGCGATGTTAGCCGGGCGGGGAGCTCCATGAAAGCTCGGGGCTCGCTCGCGGATTTCCACACACGCCTTCTCGCGGCGGCGGAGCCGATGCTCTCGGCGCCCCTCGACGCGCGTGAACACAGCCGTCAAGGCTGCGAAGCGGGCTCCGCAGGAGCCGCAGGGGCAGCTGGGGCCGGGGGCGCCGGCGGCGCGGACGCGCCTGGCGCGCGAGCACCCTCGCCGCCCTCTTCCTGGTGAAGGCGCGCTGCCTTGCCCTGCAGCGCCCGCAGGTAGTAGAGGCGAGAGCGCCGCACCTGGCCGTGCCCGAGCACCTCGATCTTGTCGATCCGCGGGCTGTGCACAGGGAACATGCGCTCCACGCCGACGCCATAGCTCACCTTGCGCACGGTAAACATCGCGCGGGCCTGGCCCTTCCGGTGACGGATGACGACGCCCTCGAAGATCTGGATGCGCTCCTTGTCACCCTCCTTGATCTTCGTGTGGACGCGGACGGAGTCGCCCGAACGGAAACTCGGGACGCCCGCCTTGAGATACTTCGCCTCGATGTCGCTGATGGCCTTGCGCAGCATCGCTCTCTCTCCTTCACAGCTCGTCGTCTCCGGCCGTCAGGAGCCGGAGGTCATCGTCGTTCAGCGCCAGCCTCGCGAAGAGGTCGGGGCGCCGCTCGCGCGTGGCCTTGAGCGACTCGCGCCGCCGCCACCGCTCGATCCGCCGGTGATCCCCCGACAGGAGGACCTCCGGAACCAGCATTCCCCGGTAGGCCGGGGGCCGGGTGTAGTGCGGATGCTCCAGCAACCCTCCATCACCCGAGAAGCTCTCCGCTCCGGCGGAGCTCTCGTTTCCGAGCACCCCCGGGACGAACCGCGCAGCGGCGTCCACCATCGCGAGCGCCACCAACTCCCCGCCGGTGAGCACGAAGTCACCGAGGGACAACTCCATGTCCACCACCGCTCTCACCCTCTCGTCGACACCTTCGTAACGACCGCACGCGACGATGACCTTCCCGTGAGCCGCGAGGTCCTTCGCCCGGAGGTGATCGAGCTGCGCACCTCGTGGACTGGTGAGGACGACCCTAGCGCCGGGAAGCCTGCCGCGCGCGGCCTCGATGGCCTCGGTGAGCGGCTCCGGCTTCATCACCATGCCAGCGCCGCCGCCATAGGGCGCGTCGTCGGTGACCCGATGCTTGCCCGCGGCGTAGCCGCGTACGTCGACCACCCTCACCGACAAGAGCCCGCTCTCGATTCCCTTGCCTACGATGCTCTCGGCGAGGTACCCCGTGCACATCCGGGGAAAGAGCGTCAGGATCTCGACCTCGAGCTTCGCCACGTCAATCGCCTCGCTCGGGACCTCCCTTCTCGTTTCGTCCCTTTTCTCCCAGTTCCAGCAACCCTTCCGGCGGGTCCACGACCACCCTCCCCGCCGTGCGGTCCACCCTCACATAGGGTGCGAGCGGCACGAGCACCTCGCCCCGATCGCCTGTCACGACGAGCACGTCGATCCCGCCCGTGTCGTATAGGCCCGTCACCCGCCCGACCGCCTCACCCGTCACCGTCACGACCGGCAGGCCATCCAGGTCGGCCCAGAAGTAACGCCCTTCACCCGCCTCGCCCAGGTCCTCGCGCGCCGCAAGGACCTCGCATCCCACCAGCGCTTCGGCGGCCTCTCGGCTGCCGACCCCTTCCAGCTGCACCACCCAGAGGCGACCCTGATGCCTCGCCTCCAAGATCTGCCGCGGCTCGCTCTCCTCGGCCGCGCCGCGCCGCAGGATCACGTGCTTCAACTCAGCGAGCGCGCCTTCCGGGCCCGCGATCCCGACGAGCCCGCGAAGCCCGACCGCCCTGGCGATCTTCCCGATTCGGAGCAGCTTCACGTCAGTCGAGAATGTCCAGTACCGCCCGTCTTCCTTGCCGTCGGGCAGCGATGTCGATCACCGTCCGGATCGCCTTCGCGGTGCGGCCACCGCGTCCGATCATGCGGCCAAGATCTCCTTCCGCGACCGTGAGTTCGAAGACCGTGGAACGGTCGCGCTCGATGGCGTCCACCTTCACCGCTCCCTTGTCCTCGACGAGCTGCTGGGCCAGCCAGACGACGAGATCGCGCATGACGCACCCTGCTTACTTGGCGGCCTTCTCCGCCGCGGGCTTGACAGTCTTCTTCGCCCGCTTCAGCACCGCTGCCACCGTCTGGCTCGCCCGTGCGCCCACCTTGAGCCAGTGCTCGATGCGCTCGGTCTTGAGCTCGATTCGCTCTGGGCGCTGCGTCGGATCGTAGATGCCCACGTCCTCGAGGTACTTCCCATCGCGCGGCTTGCGCGAGTCGGTCGCCACGACGTGGTAGAAAGGCGCCTTGTGCGTCCCGGCGCGGCTAAGCCGCAGAACCACAGCCATTTTCACTGCCTCCTGGTACCCTCTGGGGATCCCGAGCGCGGACCGCGCGGCGCCGCGAGCGCGGCCCGTTGACGCTCCTCGAAAAAGTGGATTCTTCTACGGGACCTTAGCGCAAGTGTCAAGAACCGCGCGGCATTGTGGGGGTGCTCCCTCCGGCAGCTCGCGCGTTCCTCCGAACGCCCCCGTGCCAAGTCCCTGACGAGGACATCGCCAGCTGAGCGAGGGGATTGGAACCCCGTGGACGCCAAGAAGACACGCCAGCGCACCGACCAGCGCGCCGAGCGCCCCCCGGACCCGTAGAAAAGCGAGAGCGCCACCCCGAATCCTCGGAGCGGCGCTCGAATGGTTCGCGGCGGGGCGCGGCCTATTCGGCCTTCGCCTCCTTCGCCTCCTTCGCCTTCTTGCCGGGCTTGGCCTTCTTCTCGCCCTTCCCTGCCGTCCCCTTCTCATCGCCCTCGGCTTCGGCTGGGGGTGCGCGATCGACAAGCTCGATCATCGCCATCTCGGCGGCATCGCCAGCCCGCCGGCCCACGCGGACGATGCGCGTGTATCCTCCCGGGCGGCTCTTGAAGCGCGGCCCGAGGTTCTCGAAGAGCTTGTTCAGCACCTCGACGTCCCGGACGTCCCGGTTCGCCTGGCGGCGCGCGTGCGGAGTGCCCTTCTTCGCGAGCGTGATGAACTTGTCGGCGAAGCGCTTGATCTCCTTCGCCTTGGGCGTCGTGGTCGTGATGCGCTCATGGCGGAAGAGCGAGGTCACCAGGTTTCGGAACATCGCCGTGCGGTGCTCCGTCGTCCGATCGAGCCGCCGGCCTACGACGCGGTGCTTCATGACGTTCTCCTCTACGCCGCCTGGGCTTCAGGCTTCAGGCGTCGGGCCTCAGCGGAAGCCCCGAATTGCATCGTTCTTGCCAGAGGCCTGAGGCCTGACGCCCGAGGCCGGTTCTTTAGACCTTCGGAGCCTGCGGCGCGTTCTTGGGCGGCCAGTTCTCGAGCTTCATCCCGAGGGAAAGCCCCATCTCGGCCAGGATCTCTTTGATCTCCTTCAGCGACTTCCGGCCGAAGTTCTTCGTCTTCAACATCTCGGCCTCGGTCTTCTGGACGAGATCCCCGTTGGTCTTGATGTTCGCGTTCTGGAGGCAGTTGGCGCTGCGCACCGACAGCTCGAGCTCGTCCACCGACCGGAACAGATTCTCGTTGAGCTTCGTCTCCTCGACAGCCACCGGCTCCAGCACCGGCTCCTCGGTCTCGTCGAAGTTGATGAAGATCGAGAGCTGCTCCTTCACGATCTTCGCCGCGTACGCGACCGCGTCGGCCGGCTGCACCGACCCGTCGGTCCAGACCTCCAGCGTCAGCTTGTCGAAGTCGGTCTGCTGCCCGACGCGGGCGTTGGTGACCTGGTAGTTCACCTTGCGGATGGGGCTGAAGAGCGCGTCGATGGGGATCGTGCCAATGGGCAGGCCGGCCAGCTTGTTGCGCTCCGAGGGCACGTAGCCCCGGCCGCGTCGGGCGGCGAGCTCCATCCGGACTCGCCCGCCTTCGCTGATGGTGAAGATGTGGTGGCCGGGGTTGAGGATCTCGACCTGGCCGTCGGCGATGATGTCGCCGGCCTTGATCTCCTTCGGGCCATCCGCCTCGATGCGGAGCGTCTTCACCTCGTTGGTGTGGATCTGGAGCAGGACCTCCTTGAGGTTGAGGATGACGTCGGTGACGTCCTCCGAGACCTCGGGGATGGTCATGAATTCGTGCTCGACACCCTCGATCTTGACCGAGGTGATGGCGGCGCCCTGCAAGCTTGAGAGGAGCACGCGCCGCAGCGAGTTACCGAGGGTGATCCCGAAGCCGCGCTCGAGCGGCTCGGCCACGAACTTGCCGTAGGTGTTGGTGAGGGACTCCTGGTCGACCTGGAGCCCGCGGGGCTTGATGAGGTCGCGCCAGTTCTTGGTCACGATGGCGTCTGCCATGGGCTGTCTCCTGCGCCGCCGCCCCCTCTCCGAAGCCGCCAGCCGAGCGGAACGGAGCGCCGTGAGGCGCGCAGCAGTGGGTTTTCTTCTCGGGCCGACAGTTACTTGGAGTAGAGCTCGACGATGAGCTGTTCCTGGATCGGCATGGTGATGTCTTCGCGCGCAGGGCCCGTCTTGACGGTGCCCTTGAACCCGCCCTTGTCGAGCTCGAGCCACTGCGGCACGCCGCGGCGGTCCACCGTCTCGAGGGCTTCGTTGATGCGCACCACCTTCTTCGAGCGTTCCTTCAGCTCGACCTTGTCGCCGAGCTTCAGCCGGTAGGACGGGATGTTCACCTTCCGGCCGTTCACCCGGAAGTGTCCGTGCCGGACGAGCTGGCGCGCCTCGTTGCGCGTGTCCGCGAAGCCGAGCCGGAAGACGACGTTGTCGAGTCGGAGCTCGAGGGTTTGCAGCAAGTTCTCGCCGGTCTTGCCCTTGGCGGCAGCGGCGTTCGCGTAGGCGTGCCGGAAGTCAGCCTCGAGGAGGCCGTACATCCGCTTCACCTTCTGCTTCTCACGCAGCTGGACGCCGTACTCCGAGAACTTGACGCGCCCCTGCCCGTGCTGCCCCGGGGGGTAAGGGCGGCGCTCGATGGCACACTTGTCCGTGTAGCAGCGATCGCCCTTCAGGTACATCTTCAAGTTCTCGCGGCGGCAAAGCCGACAGACACTTTCGGTGTAACGGGCCACGGTTGGTCTTCTCCCTCTTTCAGACGCGACGGCGCTTGGGCGGCCGGCAGCCGTTGTGGGGAATCGGGGTGACGTCGCGGATAAGCGAGATCTTGAGGCCGGCGGCCGAGAGGGCGCGCAGCGCCGACTCGCGTCCGGCGCCGGGGCCGGACACCTGCACGGTGACATTCTTGAGCCCGTGCTCCATGGCCTTGGCTGCGGCGTCGCCAGCGGCCACCTGGGCCGCGAAGGGCGTCGACTTGCGCGAGCCCTTGAACCCGCGCGCGCCTGCGGAGGACCAGCTGATCACGTTCCCGGAGACGTCGGTGATGGTGATCATCGTGTTGTTGAACGTCGCGGCGATATGCACAATACCGGCCGCGATGTTCTTCTTGACGCGCTTCTTCCCCTTCTTCGGGATGACGGGGGAGGCGGTGATGGGCTCTATGCCGCTCAGGTTAGGGGCGGCGGGCGCCTGAGTCTCCTCCGCCTTGGGAGCCTCGGGCTTCTTGGCGGGCTTCTCGCCCTGCTGCTTCTCGTCGGCCACTTCAGATCTCCGTTCTCTGCGGCGGGGGACGCGCCCCCGCCCTACGATTCACAGTACGTTATATCCCGCTTGCACGGGCTGACCGCTACGCCTTGGGCGCCGGCGCAGCCGCCGCGGGCTTGCGGACGAGGCCGCGCTTCGGACCCTTGCGGGTGCGAGCATTTGTATGGGTGCGCTGGCCTCGGGCCGGCAGTCCCTTGCGATGGCGGAGCCCGCGGTAGCAGCCGAGGTCCATGAGGCGCTTGATGTTGAGCGAGGTCTCGCGCCGGAGATCGCCCTCCACCTTGAAGGTCTGCTCGATCACCTCGCGGATGCGGCGGACCTCGTCATCAGTGAGGTCCTTCGTCCGCGTCACAGCCGTGACCTCGGCCTTGGCGCAGATCTTCTTCGCGGTGGTCTTGCCGATTCCGTAGATGTACTGGAGCGAGATCTCGATGCGCTTCTCGCGAGGAAGGTCGACGCCGGCGATACGGGCCATCTCGATTGTTCTCCTGCGCGGGCGTTAGCCCTGGCGCTGCTTGTGGCGAGGGTTCGCGGGGCAGATGATCCGCACGACGCCCTTGCGCTTGATGACCTTGCACTTGTCGCAGATCTTCTTGACCGAAGCGCGGACCTTCATGACGCGAATGCCTCCCGAGAAAGTCTCGTACTTTCAGACGAAAAGCCCCGCCGCGGCTTCCGGCGGGACTGGCGGCGGGATACGCTCCCGGGACCGCCTCGTTTGAGCTTACGCTCCCCGCCTCCCCCTGCCTGGCCGGTTAGCGAAGGGCGCCCTATAACACAAGAATTTTTTGCGCGCAACGTCTCTCTCGCGGCAAGGCCCTCGCACAGCGTCGCGGGCACCCCCAACGCACATCGACTACCCCCCCCTTAGCGGGAGGGACAGGATCTCGGGCCCCTGCTCGGTTACCGCGATCGTATGCTCAAAGTGAGCCGAGAGGCTCCCGTCCACCGTCACCGCTGTCCAGCCATCCTCGAGCGTGCGAACGTCCGGCTTGCCCGCGTTCACCATCGGCTCGATGGCCAGGACCATGCCAGGCTTGAGCCGCATACCCGTACCCGGCGCACCGTAGTTCGGAATCTGCGGCGCCTCGTGGAGGCGCCGGCCGATGCCATGACCGACGAAGTCGCGGACGACCGAGTAGCCGCGCGACTCCACGAACGCCTGCACCGCGAAGCCGAGGTCGCCGAGCCGGGCTTCGGGCCTGGCGGCTGCGATGGCCCGCGCGAGAGCTTCCCGCGTCGTCTCCAGGAGCGCGACAGCCTCTGGCGAGGCCTCGCCCACTGGCACGGTGTAGGCCGAGTCTCCGTAGAACCCGTTGCACGAGACGCCGAAATCGAGCCCGACGATGTCACCGTTCTTCAGGACCCTCTTCGCCGAAGGAATCCCGTGGACGACCTCGTCGTTCACCGAGACGCAGATGACGGCGGGATATCCGTGGTAGCCCTTGAAGGCTGGGTGGGCGCCGCGCGCGGCGGTCGCGCGCTCGGCGATCCGGTCGATGTCGAGCGTGCTCATGCCGGGGGCGACGGCGGCGATGACCTCCTGGAGTACGTCGTGGACGACGAGGCTCGCCTCGCGGATTCGCGCGATCTCGTCCGCGCTCTTCAGCTCCACCCGCTCGCGCACACGGACGCTATCTAGGGGGCTCGACCTTCGAGCAATACCCTGGTCGCAGCCAGGATGCCCTCTGGCGTCCCCACGCCCTCGACCTCCGCCACGAGCTTCCGCTCCTGGTAGAAGCGCTTCAAGGGCCAGGTCTTGTCGGCGTATTCCTGCATCCGCTTCTTCACGTTCTCGGGCTTGTCGTCGTCGCGCTGGACGAGCGGGCCGCCCTCCCTGTCGCAGACACCCACGCGCTGCGGCGGATTCGCGGAGAAGTGATACACCGCTCCGCACTTCGGACAGGTGCGCCGGCCGCTGATCCGCTCGACGATGAGCTCCTCCGCCACTTCGTAGCTGACCACGCGGTCGATCTTGCGCCCCATCGAGCGCAACAGGTGCTCGAGGTACTCCGCCTGCGCCGTCGTGCGCGGATAGCCGTCGAGGATGAAGCCGCTCTCGACGTCTGGACGCGAGAGCCGATCCTTCACCATGGCGTTCGTGATCTCGTCCGTGACGAGACCGCCCGCGTCCATGATGGCCTGGATCTGCTTTCCGAGCTGCGTACCGCGCGCCTTGTGATCGCGGAACATGTCCCCGGTCGAGATGTGAGCGACGCCGTGGTGTCGCGCCAGCAGCTTCGCCTGCGTGCCCTTCCCGGCTCCCGGGGGGCCCAAGAGGACGAGGATCATTCTTCGGGCTCTCTTCTGCTCGGCACGAGCCTCTCCTCGTCAGGCGTTGACGGCAGTCCCCGTCCCCACGCGGCGGCCGCGGATGCGCGGGCCCCGCGGACCGGTGAAGCCCTCGTAGTGCCGCGTGATGAGGTGGCCCTCGATCTGCTGCACGGTATCGAGCGCTACGCCGACCACGATGAGGAGTGCCGTCCCGCCGAAATAGAACGTCGCGTGAAACCTGCTGACGAGGACGGTCGGCAGCACGCACACGGCGGCGATGTAGACGGCCCCTCCGAAGGTGATACGCGAGAGCACGTGGTCGATGTAGTCGGCCGTGGTCTTGCCGGGCCGGATCCCGGGGATGTATCCGCCGTACTTCTTGAGGTTATCCGCCACGTCGACGGGGTTGAAGGTCACCGCCGTGTAGAAGTACGCGAAGAAGATGATGAGTACGACGTAGAGTACGTTGTAGATCCACTCACCGGGCCTGATGGCATCGGAGAGCCGCGACAGGAAGGGGAACCAGGACGCGAGCGTGGCGGGGAAGAGGAGGATCGAGCTCGCAAAGATGGGCGGGATGACCCCGGCCGTATTCACCTTGAGCGGCAGGTGGGTCGACTGTCCGCCGTAGAGCTTCCTGCCCACCACCCGTTTCGCGTACTGGATGGGAATCCGGCGCTGGCCGCGCTCGCAGAAGACGATCACGCCGATCACCACGACCATCATGACGATCAGCATGAGGATGGTGAACTCGTCCAGGCCCGCGCCCGGCGTCTTGTAGGCCACCCACGTCTGCGAGATGGCGTCGGGGATGCGCGCCACGATGCCCGCGAAGATGATGAGCGAGATGCCGTTTCCCACCCCGCGCTCGGTGATCTGCTCGCCCATCCACATGATGAAGGCGGTGCCGGCGGCGAGCGAGATGACGGTGAGGAGGCGGAATCCCCAGCCCGGGTTCGCGACCACCATGAGACCGGTCGGGTCGCGCAGCGACTCGAGGTAGGTGGCGATGCCGAAGCCCTGGACTGTCGAGAGGACGATGGTGCCGTAGCGGGTGTACTGGGTGATCTTGCGCCGGCCGACCTCGCCCTCCTTCTGCATCTTCTCCAGCGCCGGAATGACCACGGTCAGGAGCTGCAGGATGATCGACGCCGAGATGTACGGCATGATCCCGAGCGCGAAGATCGACAGCTGCTCGAGGGCGCCACCGGAAAAGAGGTTGAAGAGGCCGAGCAGGCCGCCCGCGTTCTGCATGAACCGCCGCATCGCGATGCGGTCGACGCCGGGCGTCGTGACGAAGATGCCGAGTCGATAGACACCCAAGATGGCGAGCGTGAAGAGGAGCCGCTTTCGCAGCTCCGGAATGCGGAACATGTTCGCGATGCCGCTCGTCACCATGCGCTTGCCTCTTCGCCTTTCGACCCCTCGCGGATCGCGCCGGCCTCGCCCTACTGGTCCTTGTCTTTCTTCTCTTCCTTCTTCTCAACCTTGGGCTGCTTCTCCCCCTTGGGTGACTTCTCCCCCTTGGGCTGCTTCTCCCCTTTGGGCTGCTTCTCGGCCTTGGCCTCAGCCTTCTCAGCCTTCTCAGCCTTCTCAGGCTTCTCAGGCTTCTCAGGCTTCTCGGCCTTGGCGGCCGCCTTGACAGCCTTTTCTGCCGCCTGGGCAGCCTTCTTTGCCGCCTTGGCCGCCTTCTTCGCGGCCTGTTCCGGCGTCAGCACCTTCTTAGCTGCCTTGGCCTTCTCGTACATCGTCTGCGGCTTAGGGATGATCTCCACCGTCCCGCCGGCCTTCTCGATCGCGGCGCGCGCGCCCGCAGTGACGCGGTTGGCCTTGACCGTGTAGCCATTCTTGAGCTCGCCCGTGCCGAGCACGACTAGCCCGTCGCCGCGGCCCTTTGCGAGCCCCGAGCCCTTCAAGGCCGCCAGGTCCACCACGGAACCGGCCGGAAGCCCATCGATCTTGGAGACCTGGACCTCCTCCAGTTCGCGGCGAAAGACGTTGATGAAGCCGAACTTCGGGAGGCGACGCTGGAGCGGCATCTGGCCGCCCTCGAAGCCTTCGAAGTGCATGTTGCCGGTACGAGCCTTCTGGCCCTTGGCGCCGCGGCCGGCCGTCTTGCCGAGGCCGGAGCCCTGGCCCCGGCCGACGCGCCGGCGCACGTGCTTCGCGCCCTTGGGCGCCTTGAGCTGGCTGAGTAACATCGTTGACATCTCCCTTTTAACCCAATGGGGCGACCGTGTCCCAGGAGCTTCAAACAGTGGGTGGCTGGCGGCCGGCCTTGGCCTCGGCGGCGGCCTTCTTCCTGGCGAGCCGGCCGATGGGCGGAGCCTCGTCCACCCGCTCCCAGGTGACGAGATGGCTGACCTTCCCGATCATACCGAGCGTCTGCGGAGTGTCCGGGAGCAGCTTGGTGGAATCGACCTTCTTCAGGCCGAGGCCTCGCACGACGAGGCGCTGCTTGGCGGGACACGCGGCGAGGCCGCGGACGAGCTTCACGCGGATGGCGGACATGTGGTCTCCTGGCTAGCTTTGGATGTCGGCCGTCTGCTTGCCACGGAGGCGCGCCGAGTCTTCCGCCGAGCGCAGTCGCTTCAAGCCCTCGACGGTGGCCTTGAGGACGTTGTGGGGGTTGCGGGTGCCCTGGCACTTCGTGAGCACGTTCCGGATCCCGGCCGACTCGAGCACCGCGCGGACCGTCCCGCCCGCGATGACGCCGGTGCCATCGCCTGCGGGCTTGAGCAGCACCCGCCCGGCGCCGAAATGGCCCAGGACCTCATGCGGAATGGTGGTCCCGACGAGCGGCACGCGGAACAGGTTCTTCTTCGCCTGCTCGCCACCCTTACGGATGGCCTCGGGCACCTCGTTCGCCTTACCCAGACCGACGCCGACGTGGCCGGCGCCGTCGCCGACCACGACGAGGGCCGAGAAGCTGAACCGGCGACCGCCCTTCACGACCTTGGCCACGCGGTTGATGTGAACGACGCGGTCCTGCAAGTCGAGATCGTTCGCGTTGATGGGAGAAGCCATTCAGTCCTCTAGAACTTGAGGCCGCCCTCGCGGGCCGCCTGTGCGACCGCCGCGACGCGGCCGTGGTAGTCGAAGCCGTTACGATCGAAGACGACCTGCGTGACGCCCTTCTCCAGGGCGGCCTTCGCGACGGCGGTGCCCACCTTCTTCGCCGCCGCGGTCTTGTCGTCTTCCTTCACCTCGTCCTTGAGCGCCTTCGACCCGGTCGACACGCTGACGATGGTCCTGCCGGTTGTGTCGTCGATGATCTGCGCGTACATGTGCTTGAGGCTCTTGTACACGGTCAGCCGTGGGCGCTCGGTGCTTCCGCTGAGCTTCTTTCGGATGCGCACTTTGCGCTTTTCGTGTGCCGTAAGCTGCTTCACCATGGTGTTCCTCCGTGCGCCGGCGCAACCTCAGCCGCCGCATGAGCGGACGGGCTTACGCCGCGCCGGTCTTGCCTTCCTTGCGGCGGACGTGTTCTTCCGCGTACTTGATCCCTTTCCCCTTGTAGGGCTCGGGCGGGCGCAGCCCGCGGATCTTGGCGGCCGTCAGACCAAGCAAGTGCTTGTCCACGCCGCGCACGACGAGCCGGGTCTGTTTCGCGTCCACCTCGGCCGCCACGCCCTCGGGGAGCTTGAAGACGATCGGATGCGAGAAGCCGAGCACGAAGTGGATGTCCTTGCCCTTCACCTCGGCCTTGAACCCGACGCCGCTGATCTCGAGCGTGCGATCGTAGCCCTTCGTCACACCGATCACGGCATTCTTGACCAGGGTGCGGGTGAGGCCGTGCAGCCCCTTCGCCAGGCGCGACTCGTCGGGGCGGCTCACGCGGACCTCCGCGCCCGCCACCTCGACCGTCACCTTGGGGTTGTACGGAAAGTGCATCTTTCCCTTCGGCCCTTCCACCTTGATGTCGCCGTTCACGACGGAGACCTTGACCTTGTCCGGGATCTTGACCGGCATTCTTCCAACGCGAGACATGGGTCTCCTCCTACCAGACGGTGCAGATGAGCTCGCCGCCCACCTTCTGCTTGCGGGCCTCGCGGTCCACCAACACGCCCTTGGACGTGGAGAGGATGGCGATGCCCATGCCATTCAAGACTCGTGGGATGGAATCGGTCGGCACGTAGCGGCGCAGGCCGGGCTTCGACACGCGCTTGATGTCGCTGATGGCCGGCTCGCGGTCCGCGCTGTACTTCAGCATGATGGTGATGGCGCCCTGGACGCCGTCCTCGTGCCGCAGGTAGTCCTTGATGTAGCCTTCGTCCTTCAGGACCTCGGCGATGCGCGCCTTGAGGCCGGAGGCAGGGACGACCACCTTCTCGTGTCGAGCCGACGACGCGTTGCGGATGCGCGTCAGCATGTCGCCAATGGGATCGGTCATGGACATGAGGTGAGGTCTCCTACCAGCTCGACTTGATGACGCCGGTGATCTCGCCCGCCAGCGCCCGGTTGCGGAAGCAGATGCGGCACATCTGGAACTTGCGCAGGAACGCGCGTGGGCGGCCGCACAGGGGGCAGCGGTTGTACTGCCGCACTGGGAACTTCAGCTTGCGCTTTGCCTGCGCCATCTTCGAAAGCTTCGCCATTCGGATCTCCTAGCCAGCCCTTTCGCGCCGCTACTGGCGGAACGGCATGCCGAGCGCCCTGAGGAGCCCGCGGCCCTCCTCGTCGTTGCGGGCGGTCGTCACCACCGTGATGTTCATGCCCTTGATCTTCTCGACCTTGTCGTAATTGATCTCGGGGAAGATGATCTGTTCGCGTACGCCGAGCGTGTAGTTGCCCTTGCCGTCGAAGGCCTTGGGCGAGACGCCCTTGAAGTCGCGGACGCGGGGCAGCGCGACGTTGAGCAACCGGTCGAGGAACTCGTAGGCGCGATCGCCGCGGAGCGTGACCATCGCCCCGATGGACTGGCCCTGCCGCAGCTTGAAGTTCGCGATCGACTTGCGCGCCTTGGTGATCACGGGCCTCTGGCCGGTGATCTGGCCGAGCTGTTCCACCGAGGCGTCGATGATCTTGCCGTTGTTGATGGCCTCACCGAGGCCCATGTTCACGACAATCTTCTCCAGCCGAGGCACTTGCATGGGGTTCTTGAAGCCGAACTCCTTCATGAGCGCGAGGCGGATCTCCTTGTCGTATCTCAGCTTCAGGCGTGCAGCCATGGTTTGCGTCTCCTTGCCTTCGGCCGGCTCCTGCCTGCGCCGGGCGATGCATTCGATTCCCTGCGGCGAGAACGAACCCTCGCGCGCCGCTACGTGCTCCTCTTCTCCAGCTTGGACTTCTCCTTCGCCCCCAGATCGCGCGCGAGCTTCTCCCTGCGCACGGGCTTGCCGCCCTCCCCGACGAACATGACGTTCGAGATGGCGATGGTGCCGGTCTTGTCGATGATGCCGCCCTCGGCATTCGCCTGACTGCGGCCCTTCTTCAGGTGCCGCTTCACCATCTGGACCTTCTCCACCCGCACCCGCCCAGCCGCGTGGAGCACCTCGAGGACCTTCCCCGTCTTGCCCTTGTCCTTGCCGACGATGACCTTCACCGTGTCGTTCTTGCGCAGTCGCATGGCTACAGGACCTCGGGCGCGAGCGATATGATCTTCATGAACTTGCGCGCGCGGAGTTCGCGCGCGACCGGACCGAAGATGCGCGTGCCGATGGGCTCGTGGTCCTTGTTGATGAGCACCGCCGAGTTGCCGTCGAACCGGATGTAGCTGCCGTCCGGACGCCTCACCTCGCGCGCGGTGCGGACGATGACGGCGCGGGCCACCTCGCCCTTCTTCACCTTGGCTTGCGGGATGGCCTCCTTCACCGAGACGACGATGACGTCGCCGATGGAGGCATACCTGCGCCTCGACCCGCCCAGCACCTTGATGCACTGCACGCGCTTCGCGCCGGAGTTGTCGGCGACGTCGAGCATGGTCTGCATTTGGATCATGGCTAGACCTCCGGTGCCTTCCGCAGCGTCTCGGTCACCCGCCAGCGCTTGTCCTTCGAAGTCGGCCGGGTCTCCACGATGCGGACCTTGTCACCCGGTTTGCACTGTTGGTCCTCGTCGTGAGCCTTGAACTTGCTGGCCCTGGTGACGATCTTGCCGTACTTGCTGTCAGCGACGCGCCGCTCGACCCGGACGACGACCGTCTTCGTCATCTTGTTCGAGAGGACCACGCCGATCCGGCTCTTGCGGTTACCGCGCTCCATGGTCGGTCACTCCTTACCCTTCGCCGCAGCCTCGGCGGCGCCAGCGCCCCGTCCCGTCCCCGCGCTCTCGGCCGCGAGCTCCTTCTGCCGCTTGACCGTGAAGCAGCGCGCCACGTCCTTGCGCGCCTTGCCCAGGTCGGCGGTCGAGTCGAGGACCCCCGTGTTGTGCTTGGACTTCATGTCGAAGAGCGAGCGCTTGATCTCCTTCGCGCGACCCTCGAGTTCCTCGGGCTTCAGCTCTCTGAGCTCCTTTGCGGTGGCCATGCCTATCTCCTCACAGCGTGGCGCCGCGCTTCACGACCTTGGTCGCGACCGGCAGCTTGTGGGCAGCGAGGTGGAACGCCTTCTTCGCCATCGCGTCGTCCACGCCTTCCATCTCGTAGAGAACACGCCCCGGCTTCACCACCGCGACGTAGTACTCGACGGCCCCCTTGCCGGTGCCCATGCGTGTCTCGGCGGGCTTCTTGGTGATGGGCTTGTCGGGGAAAACCCGGATCCAGAGCTTGCCGCCGCGCTTCACGTAACGTGCGATGGCGACGCGCCCGGCCTCGATCTGGCGGCTGGTGAGCCAACCGCACTCCGTCGCCTGCAGCCCGTACTGGCCGAACGAGAGCGTCGAGGCCCGGTACGACTTGCCGCGCATGCGGCCCTTCATCATCTTGCGGTACTTCGTTCGCGCCGGCTGGAGCATACGATTCTCCCGGTGGTTCGAGCCGCGCTAGGCGCGGGCTCCGGTGATGCGCGGGGGGCGCGCGGGCGACGAGGCGGGCAACACCTCGCCGCGCATGATCCAGACCTTGCAGCCGATCTTGCCGTAGGTGGTCTTCGCCTCGGCGAAGCCGTAGTCGATGTCGGCGCGCAGTGTGTGGAGCGGAACGCGGCCCTCACGATACCACTCGTAGCGCGCCATCTCGGCGCCGCCCAGCCGCCCGGAGCACGCGACGCGGATGCCCTTGGCTCCGAACTTCTGGGCAGTCTGTACCGACTTCTTCATGGCGCGGCGGAAGGCGATGCGGCGCTCGAGCTGGGTGGCGATGTTCTCGGCCACGAGCTGCGCGTCGGTCTCGGCCTTCCGGACCTCGACCACGTTCAGGTAGACCTCGTTCTCGGTGAGGCCCTGGAGATCCTTCTTGATGGTCTCGATACCGGCGCCGCGCTTGCCGATGACGATGCCGGGCCGCGCGGTGTGGACGTTGATCTTGACCTTGTTGGCCGCGCGCTCGATCTCGATCCGGGAGATGCCCGCCTGGCCCAGCTTCTGCTTCACGAACTCACGGAGCTTGATGTCCTCGTGGAGCCACTTGGCGTAGTTCTTCTCCTCGTACCACTTCGACTCCCAGGTGCGGATGACTCCCAGGCGGAACCCGATCGGATGGACTTTCTGACCCATGTGCCCTTGCCTTTCCTGTCACGCGCGGGCGTGGCCGCTACCGGTCCCGAGCTCGATATAGACGTGGCTGCTGCGCTTCTCGATGCGGAAGGCACGGCCCATGGCGCGCGCCATGAAGCGCCGCATCTTGGGACCGCCGTCCACCGTGAGCGTCTTCACGAATAGCGCATCGACGTCGACGTGCCCGCCCTTGTTCTCGGCGTTCGCCACCGCCGAGCGGAGGAGCTTCGCGAGCGGCTTGGCGGCCGACTGCGGCGTGTACTTCAGCATGGCCAGGGCCTGGCCCACGGGCATGCCGCGCACGTTGTCCGCGACGAGGCGTACCTTGCGCGGCGCGATGCGGAGGAAGCTGAGCCTCGCGTGTGGGCCGGCCTCGGCCTTGGCGCGCGCTCGCTTCGACGGCCCAGCGGCAGCGGCCTCCGCCTTCGCGGGAGCCGCCTCGGCCTTCTTCTTCTTCTCTATCTCGGCCATCTCGAGGCTCCTTTACCGCTTCGGGGGCGGCGCGGCAGGCGCGGCGGCGACCTTCTTCTCGGCCGAATGGCCGTGGAAGGTACGCGTAGGCGAGAACTCACCGAGCTTGTGCCCGACCATGTTCTCGGTCACGAAGACCGGCACGAACTTGCGGCCGTTATGGACCGCAAACGTGTGGCCGACGAAGTCGGGCAGGATGGTGCTGCGCCGCGACCAGGTCTTGATGACCGACTTCTTGGCGCCCTTGTTCGCGTCCTCGACCTTCTTGGTGAGGTGCTTGTCCGCGAATGGGCCCTTCTTGATGGAACGCGCCATGATGGTGTCTTCCTCGTCCCGCTAGTGCGGCGTGTTGCGCACGCCCGGGCGGCGGCGGCTGACGATGAGCTTGTCGGTACGGCGGTTGTTGCGCGTCTTAAGGCCCTTTGTCTTCTGGCCCCACGGGCTCACCGGGTGCGGGTTGCCCTGCCCCGACTTGCCCTCGCCACCGCCGTGGGGGTGGTCGACCGGGTTCATGGCCAGGCCGCGGACGGTCGGTCGGATGCCGAGCCAGCGGCTCTTGCCGGCCTTCCCCACCCGGACCGAGGCGCTCTCGATGTTCGAGAGCTGGCCGATGGTCGCCTTGCACTCCTGCATGACCTTCCGGACCTCGCCAGACGGCATGCGGATCTGGGCGATGGCCCCTTCCTTCGCCATGAGCTGGCCGAAGGTGCCGGCGGACCGGATCATCTGGGCGCCCGACCCGGGCTGCATCTCCACGCCGTGGATGACGGTGCCGACCGGGATCGACTTGATAGGCAGCGTGTTGCCGGGCCGGATGTCGACGCCCTCGCCCGAGAGGAGCGTGTCCCCGACGTTCACGCCCACCGGCGCCAGGATGTAGCGCTTCTCGCCGTCCTTGTAGTGGAGCAGCGCGATGCGGGCAGTGCGGTTCGGATCGTACTCGATGGAGGCCACCTTGGCCGGCACCCCGTCCTTATCCCGCCGCCAGTCGATGACGCGATAGCGCCGCTTGTGGCCGCCGCCCATGTGGCGGGTGGTGATGTGGCCGTGAGCGTTGCGTCCGCCGGTCTTCCGGATCGCCTTGGTGAGCTTCTTCTCGGGCTTCGTCTTCGTGATCTCGGCGAAATCCGAGACCGACATGAGGCGTCGCCCGGGACTCGTCGGCTTGTAGGTCTTGAGGCCCATGGTCTCGTCCCCGCGCTTACGCGCCCTCGAAGAGCGAGATCGTCTCGCCTTCCTTCAAGGTCACGGTCGCCTTCTTCCAGTTGGGGCGGCGGCCGATGTTCCGGCCGACGCGCTTGTTCTTGCCGCGCGCGATCGCGGTGCGGATGGCCGTCACGTGCACGCCGAAGAGCTTCTCGACGGCCCCCTTCACCTGGATCTTGGTCGCCTCCCGGTGCACCTCGAAGGCGTACTGCCGTGCTGCCTCCCGGCCACGCTCCGACTTCTCCGTGATGAGCGGCCGCTTCACGACGTCCTGGTCGGCGAGCATCATGACAGGCTTGCCTCCAGCTTCTTGGCGCTCGCAGCGGTCAGGACGAGCACGTCGTGCCTCAGGATGTCGTAGAGGTTGAGTCCCTCGGTGGCAAGGAAGTCCGAGCCGGCGAGGTTGCGCACGCTCTTCGCCAGATTTGCGTTCTCGGCGCCGTCGACCACGAGCACCTTTTTCACGCCCAGCTTCTGGAGCACCTTGGCAGCGATGGCGCTCTTGGGCGCCTCCGGCTGCCACTTGTCCACGATGAGCAGCTTCTGATCGCGGTTCCGGAGCGAGAGGGCGGAACGCAGCGCTGCCTTGCGAACCTTCCTCGGCACATCGTACCCGTAG
>JBGQLS010000018.1:0-31953 GCA_041500205.1 Anaeromyxobacteraceae bacterium
CAACGAAGGGATGCGACGCGGATCGTTCGCCGCGGCGACGGGACCGGTGTTCTGGGCAACCCTCTCAGCCGGCGTGACTTGCGTGCGCCGCCGGCGCGGCGGTCGTCAACGCCCGAGCGCCGAGGCGATGGCTGCTCCCAGCTGGCGGTGCGCGGCGAGGTAGGGCGCCGGATCGCGCTCGAACCCGCGCACGGACGGCGCCACGCGGGCCGCCAGACTTTCAGCGAGCGCGGAGAGGCCGCTCCGCTCGGCCAGCTCGAGCAGCTCCCAGTCCTCGATCCCGTCGCGCACCAGCTTCAGCCGTATCGATTCGACGGGGAACGGATGAGTGCCCCCCAGCCGCTCGGGAAGCCCGGGGTAGAGCAAGGTGCCGTCGCCGTTCCCGGCGAACGCGCGGATGTCCTTCCAGGGGTCGCCTCGCCAGGCTTGGAGCATCTCGTAGTAGAGCTCCCCCGCGATCCGCTCGCGGAACGCAAGCCAGCCCATCGCTCGAGCGGCAGCGCCGGGCCTGTCGATCTCGTACCCGGGAAGACCGCTGAACGCACGGGACATCTCGCGGCGGACGGGCCCGACGGCGGGCAGCTCGTCGCAGCCGTGGCTCATACAGGACGCGTACCAGAACAGCCGGCCCGAAGACGGCGCCAGGCTCGTGGCGCGCAGCGCCTGAAATGCCCCTGCATCGCGCCCGTCGAAGAAGAAGACGTTGGGCGCGAATGCGTCCACCAGGCCTTCCAGCGCGGGGAGCGGTACGCTCGTGACGAAGACCCGTAGGCCGCCCGCGCGCGCTGCGCGCGCACGCCGCGCAAGCTCGGGGACGTCCTTGGGCTTGGGCTCGTCCAGCGTGTAGAGCCACAGGCGGTCGGACCAGCCACGCCTGTCGAAATGCTGGTGCCAGGCGCGGAACAGCGCGACCAGGTCGGCCTCCGGGGCCCCCCAGTTCCGAGACGTGACGCGCACGTCGGCGAAGGTGCCGCGCACTCCAGGGACGAGCGTACCGTCGAGTATGGGGGCCATCTCGGCGTCGTACCGCCCGAAGTCGAGCTCGCAGCGCGTCGCGGTGCAGCTGCCCGACGGGGGGTCATAGGACAGACCGTGGGGCGAGATGCGATGACGGAGGGCCGCCGCGGCGAGCGCGCTAGCCAGCTCCGCGTCGTCGGGCTTGCCGAGCGCCCGCGTCCCCACGCGCGTGGGCAACCCGAAGGTGACCGGGTGCGTGGCCGTGGCGGGCAGCGCAAAGGGCCAGACCTCGAGCGCGATCGGAACCGACGCGAGCTCGCGCCCGCCGTCGCTGAGCAGGACCCTCCCGCGGTGGTGGCCGGGCCTCGCGCCTTGCGGGACGCACAGCTCCACCCAGATCGACTGAAGGCGGCCGGGGGGAACGGCCACGGGGAAGGCGAGCCTCGGTTCGCCGAAGAAGGGGTCGCGCTCCGGGATGAGCGGATCGGGCCAGGCGCCGGCCGCTCCGTCGGGCCCCGACGGCAAGGCGAGCTCGAGCATTCCGACGCGGTAGAGCGCGGGCGCGACGGGCGAAGGACCCTGCAGCGGATCTGCCCGAGCCGCCAGCGCAGCCAGCGGTCGGTCTGACCGGACGGCGATCTGCGCAGATTCGCACTCGCCTCGCGCCGCGCTGAGTTCGATGGAGCGCCCGGGTGGGAGGGCGTCGGTGGGCTTGAGCTTCTCGAGCGCGCTGGCGACCCCGAAGCTCACCGGCTCGCGCGCCGGAGCGGCGGCGAGGACCGCCACGGCGAGGGCCGCGGTGGCCGGTGCGGCGCGGAGCCCCTGGAGACCGTGCGACGAGAGCACGAACCCAAGCTGAGCCCCTCGCCGCACGCGGACAATCCTCCTTCGTGACGGGCCATGCCGATCGGGTCCTTCAGGGTGCCGCGACCCGCCGGATCGGAATCTAGCGCGTTGCCGCGAACTGGCCGCCGGGCCGGTAGGCGCTCAGCGTCGCGGTCATGCTCCCGACCGCGAAGTCGGCGCTCATCCGCACGGGAATGTGCCGCGCATCGTTGGATAACCAAACGTATGAGTCGCGCTTCGTCTTGAACTTGTTCTCACGGGAGGATCCCCCGGCGGAGACACGCCAACCGTTGCGCGGGGTCGTCCCGTCCGACATCTGCCGCCGGACTCGTGCTCGATCTCTTGGCCAGCGCCGAGCACCCGTGCGCGAGTTGTCGTAAGCTCTTGGCGACGGAAATGAGTTCAGCGGAGGGAGCGGTGCCCATCGACCCGCACGCATTCGACGACGGCGATCTCGATCACTCGGATTCCGGCTCGAGCAGCCGAAGGTTTCGCGAGTTCGAGTGCCCCGTCTGCAACGCCAACAACCCCTGTGACGACGATTTCGGGGATGGAGACGAGGTCCGCTGCTTCTACTGCGGCCAGGAGTTCAAGGCGGGCCTGACGACCGCCGGCCGTCTCAGGCTCCGCGAGATCTGACGGCGCCATGATGAGGTTCAAGCCTTCGGCGCCCGCGCGCCGAAGATGGCGGTGCCGACGCGGACGAGCGTCGAGCCCTCGGCGATGGCGGCCTCGTAGTCGCCGCTCATTCCCATCGACAGATCCGGGAGCGGCAGGCCGAGCCGGTCGCGCAGCGCGCGTAGCGCTGCGAAGTGCGGCCGAGGATCGCCCTCTGCTGGTGGGATGCACATGAGCCCGCGCAGCGCGAGCCCGGGCAACCGCGCGGCGGCTTCGGCCAGCCGCGGCAGGTCGGCAGGCGCGCAGCCCGACTTCGACACCTCGCCGGCCACGTTCACCTCGAGCAGCACCCGCGTCGCCGTGGCGCGCCGCTGCGAGCGCTTCGATACCTCCTCGGCCAGGGCCAGACGGTCGACCGTGTGTATCCAGGTCACACGTGGGGAGTCCGGTCCTTCCTCCGCTCTTCCCACGACGTACTTCACCTTGTTGGTCTGGAGGGCGCCGATGAAGTGCCAGACGACGTCGGGCAGGTCGGAAAGGGCCGCCGCCTTGTCGCGCCATTCCTGCGCGTAATTCTCGCCGAAGTGGCGCTGGCCGGCGGCATAGGCCTCCCGGATCGACTCCGCCGGATGCGTCTTCGACACCGCGACCAGCGTCACGTTTTCCGGGATGGCGCTGCGCACGCGCGCCAGCCTCTCCGCGATGGAATTCACTTGCGCGGGCTCCACGGCGGTGCGAATCCGAGCCGCGCAAGGAGCGAGAGGGTCTCGGCGAGCGGGAGCCCGACCACGTTCGAGACGCTCCCGCGCACCTCCTCGACGAAGGCTCCGCCCAGCCCCTGGACGGCGTAGGCGCCGGCCTTGTCGAGCGGCTCCCCGGTGTCCACGTACCAAGCGATCTGCTCCTCGGTGAGCGCCGCGAGGCGCACCGCGGTGGTCACGGCCAGGATCTCCTCGCGGCCGGCCCGCGCGGCGCACACGCCAGTCATCACCTCGTGCCTCTGTCCCGACAGGGCTCGCAGCATGCGGCGCGCGTCCTCGGGGTCGCGAGGCTTGCCCAGGATGGCTGCGCCGAGCACCACCGCCGTATCGGCGGCGAGCACCGTCTCGCCCGTGACCGCGCGCGCCTTCTCACGCGCCACGCGCCGCACGTAGTCGCCGGGCTGCTCCGCCAGGAGGGGCGTCTCGTCCGTGTCGGCCGGCTTCAGCTGGAGCTCGAGCCCGAGCTGCTCGAGCAGCTCGCGGCGGCGCGGACTCCTTGAGGCGAGGGTGAGGATGGAGGACATGGGTCGAGGCGGAGGGTTCCAGGAAAAATCAGTTGCGGTCGCAGGGGCCGGGGTGGGGCCCCGACGGCTCTGCCGGCGGGGCGGGGGCGGCCTTCGCCCCCGGGTACTCAGTCCAGGTCCACGGGCGCTGCGCGCACCTCGCCCTGGACGAATGCGCTGTTGGTTTCCACCTTTGACCTCTTGCGCAGGTCCTCGACCCAGCCGCGCTCGAGCTCGGCTTCGCGGCGGAGCCGCAGCCGCATCTCGACTTCCGACTTCTTCTCCGCGAACTTGGCCGGATCGGGGCGCGTACGGTCCTTCACGAGCGCGATGACCGGGCCGCCGGTGGTTTCGTACACCTTGGGCAACACCTGGCCCGTGTTCGCCTTCATCGCATCCGCGAAGAGCTCGGGGGCGGGACCGACGCGCGGGACGTTCGGCGAGCTCGCGACCGTGAAAGGTCCCGTCTCGTCCGCCTTCACGATCTGCCCGCCCAGCTTGACCGGCTCGGCGCCCTTGTCCTTGCCCTTGGGGTCCACGCCGGGCAGCACCTCGGCAAAGGTCTTGCCGGACTGGAGCTTCTTCAACGCCTCCTGGGCCTTCTGGCCGGCCACCTTCGCAGCGAGATCGCCCTCGAGCAGCTCGCGAGCGATCTCCGGCCGCGCCTTGTCGAGCGAGACGACCTCCGGCTCCTGGACCTCTTCAACCCTGATGAGGTGCCAGCCGAACTGCGTCTTCACGGGGCCGGACAGCTCGCCTGGCTTGAGCTTGAAGGCCGCTTACTCGAAGGGCTTCGCCATGACGCCGGGGCCGAAGTAGCCGAGGTCCCCGCCACGGTCCTTGGAGCCGGGGTCGTCCGACGTCTCGGTCGCCACGCGCGCGAAGTCCTCGCCTTTCCGGAGGCGCTCCGCGATGGCCTCTATCTTCTTCTTGGCCGCTTCCTGCTCGGGCGCCCCGGCCTTCTCGCCCAGCTTGACGAGGATGTGGCGGGCGCGGACGCGCTTCTTCTTGTCGAAGCGGGCAGGGTTGCTCTTGTAGTACTGCTCTACCCGCGCGCTGTTCTGGGACAGGAAGTCCTTCACCTGGGTGTCGGTCGACTTCACGTCCATGCGCGCGAGCGAGACGGAGAAACGGGCGAACTCGAGGTTGGCGCGATCGTTCTCCGTGAGCCAGGCGTCCTTCACCTCGTCGTCGGTCACCTTGGCGGTCCCGCGCAGGAGCGTCATCATCTTCTGGTATCCGAGGTCGCGCCGTACCCTCTCCTCGAACTTCCCCGGGGAGCCGTGCGTGCTCGAGACGTCGCGCTTGTAGAGGTCCATGTCGAACTGGCCGCCGCTCTGGAACCTCGAAGCCGCCTTGATCACGCCTGCCACGTCCTCGTCGGACACCACGATGCCCTGCTTCCGCGCCTCCTGCTCCACGAGCTCGCGCTGGACCAGCTGGTCCAGCGCCATCTGGCGGAGCCGGGCCTGGAGCAGCCCCCCCATGTCGCCGGCGCCCTGCTGCTGGTAGAGGCGCAAGAGCTGTCCATACTGCTGGGCAAACTCGGCGGGCGTCACGGTCTCCCCGTTAACCCTGGCAGCCCACGTTTCGGTGCGGCCGCCGGCGCCGCAGCCCTTCGAGCCGGGACCGAACGAGACCACGAAGACGACGATGATGATGCCGAAGAGGACGTAGGTGAGGACGCTGCGCGAGTTTGCCCTCAAGGTATCGAGCATGGAACCGTGCTCCGGATTGTTGAAGCGGCGAACACCGAGGGGTGTGCCGCGCTGAAAGGTTGAAGAAACTAGCCGGGATGCGCTAAAATGCAAGGGTTTTCACAGGGTTGTTCGGAATGCCGGGGACCGAGTCAGGCGAGCGAGACGCGACACCCATGCCGCGCAGATTTCGAAGCGCGGCCCGGGTACCCGGCGAGGCGCGACGGCCGAGCATGGCCAGAGGCTATGTGAGGGAGGATGCAACGAAGCGATGCGACGTGGATCGTTCGCCGTGCGGGGACCGCGGGCGCAGCCCCCGTCCCATGACGGCAAAGCCGGCGGCCGCTCGCGACAGCGAGCGAGAGCGCCGAAGGCGCCGCCGCCGGGACCGACGTTCTGGACAACCCTTAGAACTTGCGGGGCGCGGACGGCCTCGGGCGGGAGCCGAGTGTGTTTGGATTGCTGAAGCGCTACCGTGAGCTCATCCTCGTCGCCCTGCTGCTGGTGCTCCCGCTGGGAGTCTACTTCGCGCACGCGAAGCACCCGAGCGAGCGGTCGCGGCTCGATCGGGTGATCCTGTCGGTAACCGGACCCATAGAGAAGGGCGTCGGCTGGGCCGTCGGAGGCACCATCGACGCATGGAACGGGTATGTCGCGCTGCGCCATGCCCATCAACGGGCCTTGGCGCTCCAGCGAGAGCTGAACCTCCTCCGGCTCGACCAGATGGAATTGCAGAACGTGAGACGGGAGAACGAGCGCCTTCGGCAGTTGATGGCGTTTGCACGCGAGACGCCCGACCGGCGCGCGCTCGGGGCACGCGTCATCGGCGTGCGCCTCGATCCGAAGGGGCTGCAGCTCGTCACCATCGACCGGGGCGCGAACGACGGGATCGCCCGCATGATGCCGGTGGTGGTGGCCCAGGGCGTGGTCGGCCGCGTGCACGCGACGTCCGGCTCGACGGCGGATGTGCTCCTCCTCTCGGACCGCAACAGCTCGATCGCCGTGCGGGTGGACCGCTCCCGAGCGCGCGCGAACGTGCGCGGTACGGGGTCTCCCGACACCTGCCGGCTGGAATACGCCCTGCGCTCGGACGACATGGTCGAGGGCGATCTCCTCGTCACCTCGGGCACGGACGGCGTCTTCCCGCGAGGTCTGGCGGCGGGGAAGGTCACCGGCCTGAAGCGCAGCGGCCAGGGCCTCTACCAGCGCGCGGACGTGACACCGGTGGTGGATATGACCAAGCTCGAGGAGGTCCTCGTGCTGACCTCGGTCGAGCGCCCCGCGGAGGAGGCCCCTCAGGCCGCCGTGGGCCCGCAGAGCGCGCCGGTCGGAGCCAAGCGGTGATGGCGAGATGAGACCGATCATCGCTTTCATGTTCGCGCTCGTTCTCGTCTCCATGCAGGCGGCGCTGCTCCGGTACGTGGGGGGCGGCGCGGTGTCCTTGGCCCTGGCCCTGCCCATCGTCGTCTACCTGGGCCTCAACGGCGGAAACGTCGATGGGGCCGTCGGCGCTGCGGCCGTGGGCTACGTTGTGGACCTCATGGCCGGCGGGCCGAAAGGGCTCATGACGTTTCTCGCAGTCGCGCTCTTCTTGGGCAGCCGTCTCGCCGGCGGAGCGCTCTCGGTACAGGGGAAGGCCAGCTTTGCGGTTCTCTCGGGCGTGGGCACGCTCCTCTACGGCACGGCGGCGCTGCTCTTGACCCGCGTCGTCTCGCCGGACGAGAGCGCGCCTGCCTTCTCGCTGCTCGGGCGCATGCTCGTCGAGGCGCTGCTAACCGGTCTTTTCGCGCCGCTCGTCTTGCTCGCGTTGCGCCGGGTGGAAGGGCTCTACGCTCGCGAGGAGCAGGGGCTCTTGCGATGAGCGAGGAAGGGTTCGCGTGATGGTCGGGGTCTCCCCGCCGGCGGCGCCCGGCACCGGCCAGAAGGAGTTCCGTCCCCGCACCTCGTGGGTGACGGCGGCGGCGGCGCTCGCGTTCCTGGTCTTGGTCGGTCGGCTCTACCAGCTGCAGATCCTGCGCGGGGAAGAGTACAAGGAGCGCGCGGACGAGAACTTCGTGAAGGAGCTGCGCGTACCGGCCGATCGCGGGTTCATGCTCGACCGCAACCGCCGACTGCTCGTCGACTCGCGCCCGTCCTACGACGTGACGCTCACGCCCTATTTCTGCGGGAAGCAGTGCGACGACATCCTCCTCCAGCTCTCGACGCTGCTCTCGCTCTCGCAGGAGGAGATGGACAGGGCCCGGGACCGACTCCATGCCGCGCGCGGGCTGGAACGCTTCCGTCCCTTCACGGTCAAGGTGGACATCGCTCGCGAGGAGCTCGACATCATCGAGGCGAACCGCGTTCCGGGCGCGCTCTCCGGCGCGGACGTCATCCCGGCGCCGCATCGCAACTACCGGTACGGCACATGGGGCAGCCACCTGTTCGGCTACATGAACGAGGTCGGCGCCGACGAGCTCAAGAAGACGAACGAGGAGATCGAGAAGCGGGACGATGGCCAGCTGCCGTACCAGCTCGGAGACTACATCGGACGGCGCGGGCTCGAGCGCCGCTGGGAATCGAGGCTGCGTGGCATCGACGGCCGGCGCCGGGTGGTCGTGGACGCGAAGGGCAACGCCAAGGGTGGCGAGCTCGAGGACCTCATCCCGGAGGACCAGCGCTACGAGCCGTCGCGGCCGGGACAGAACCTCGTCCTGTCGCTCGACTGGCGCTTGCAGGAGTTCGCCGAGAAGTTCTTTCCGGGCACCGCCGGGAGCGTCCTCGCCATGGACGCCAAGACGGGTTTCTTGCTCGCGCTGGTGGACCGGCCCTCGCCCGACCCGAACAAGCTCTCCGGCCGCATCACGCGCGCCGAGCTGCAGGCCATCCGCAACGACCCACTCCGCCCCGAGCTCTTCCGGGCCATCCAG
The DNA here is from genome assembly GCA_041500205.1 of Anaeromyxobacteraceae bacterium. Taxonomy (GTDB): domain Bacteria; phylum Myxococcota; class Myxococcia; order Myxococcales; family Anaeromyxobacteraceae; genus Anaeromyxobacter_A. The sequence continues at coordinate 8,292 of JBGQLS010000018.1, forward strand.
GAGCACTACCACCCGGGCTCGACCTTCAAGGTGGTGACCAGCATCGCGGCCCTGGAGGAGGGCGTTCTCAAGCCGGGCGGCACGGTCTTCTGCCCCGGCCACTACACGGTGGGTCGCCACCGGTGGCGCTGCGACAAGGACAGCGGCCACGGGACCGTGGACCTCGAGCATGCGCTCGGTGCCTCCTGCGACGTCTTCTATTACTCCCTCGGCGACAGGCTGGGCACGGACCGGATCGCGAAGTGGGGCGCGCTCCTTGGGCTCGGCAAGCCCACCGGCTTCGACGTAGGAGGTGAGATCTCGGGCGTCATGCCGGACGAGGCGTGGCACGACAAGCGCATCCCCGGCGGCTACCAGCACGGCATGTCGCTCAACGTCGCCATCGGCCAGGGCGACGTGAACGTGACGCCCATGCAGCAGCTCGTCCTCTACGGCGCGCTCGCCTCCGGGATCGTCTGGAGGCCGCAGGTGGTGCAGCGCATCGAGGATCCGACCGGAGGGGCGGTGCAGGAGTTCCCTCCCATCGAGCGCGAACGGCTCCCCATCAAGAAAGAGACGCGCGATCAGGTCCTGGCGGGCCTGCGCGCCGCGGTAAACCAACCCTTCGGTACCGCCTACTGGCAGCGGCTCAAGGACATCTTCATCGACGGCGTGCCCATCACCATGGCCGGCAAGACCGGGACGGCCCAGGTCGTGAAGCTCGGCGCCAAGCGCCTCAAGGCGGCGCAGGTGTCCTACTTCGAGCGCGACCACGCGTGGTTCGCCGCCTTCGCCCCCGCGGAGGATCCCGAGATCGTCGTCCTCGTCCTGAACGAGCACTCGGGCTTCGGCTCCTCCAACGCGGCGCCCACGGCGAGCGCCGTGGTGAAGCGCTACTTCGAGCTGAAGCGCCAGGACGCGCTGGAGCGCGCTGGCCTGCCGGAAGCCGGGCCGCCGCTGCCTCCGGCGGACGCGCCCAAGGCGGCGCCCCCCACCCCCACCCCGCCGCCTCTCGACAAGACACCGGTGCAGCGCGCCGCCGACGGAGAGAAACGTGGCGCTTGATCTCCTGCTGCCGCATGCCGGCCTCCCGTCCTCACGCCGCCGCGCCTTCAACCACTACCCGTGGCACGTGGCATTCCTCGTGGTCGCGGTCGCCGCGCTGGGCGTGTGGAACCTCGCTTCCGCCTCGCGGAGCGCCCACGCCCAGATCTGGATCTCCCAGGTCTCCTGGATGGGCGCCGGCGCGACCTTGGCGCTCGCGATTGGTTTCGTCGACTACCGGCGCTTCATGCGCGGTGCGTACGTGTTCTACGCGCTGGTGCTGCTGCTGCTCGTGGCGGTGATGCTGAAGGGACGCGTCGTGATGGGCGCGCGGCGCTGGCTCACGATCGGGCCAGTGAACCTGCAGCCTTCCGAGCTCGCAAAGATCGCGGTGACGCTCGCGCTGGCGCGCTGGTTTCACATGGACGCGGGGAAGCGGAAGGACGGCTACGGGATCGCCTCGCTCATCGTGCCGGTTTGCATCACGCTTGCGCCCGCTCTGCTCATCCTGAAGCAGCCCGATCTCGGAACAGCCCTCATCGTGCTTGCCGTCGGCGCCACGATGATCCTCTTCGCCAGGGTGCGCTGGAAAGCGCTGGTGGTGGTGGGGACGGTCGTGGCGGTGGGGGCGTTCTTCGCGTACCCACACCTCAAGCCGTACCAGAAGAAGCGCGTCGAGACCTTCCTCGACCCCGAAGGCGACGTGCTCGGCGCCGGGTATCACGCGACGCAATCGATGATCGCGGTGGGTTCAGGCCAGGGGCGCGGGAAGGGTTGGGGGCAAGGCACCCAGACCTTGCTCTCCTTCCTGCCCGAGCAGCACACAGACTTCATCTTCTCGGTGTGGGCGGAGGAGCACGGGTTCCTGGGATGCGTCCTGCTCCTTGCCCTTTACTACGCGCTCGTGGCCTCGGCCCTGGGCATCGCCGGGAACGCGCGCGACCGCTTCGGACATTTCTTGGCGGTGGGCGTGACCGGGATGCTGTTCTGGCACGCCTTCATCAACATGGGAATGGTGACCGGAATCGTGCCGGTGGTGGGTGTGACCCTGCCGCTCATGAGCTATGGCGGCTCGTCCGTCATCGCCGTGCTGATGGGGATCGGTCTCCTGACGAACGTGGGCATGCGTCGATTCGTGAACTGAGGCAGGCCTCGAGGGACCGTGAAGGCATCGCTCCGCGCTCCGCGCATCGCGACCTTCGCGAGGCCCAAAGCCTGATTGTCAAAATGTGCGGGTACTAGACGACCTTCTTCACGGCGTCCACGAGCTTCGACTTCGGGACCGCCCCGATGATGGTGTCCACGACCTGTCCACCCTTGAACACGAGCAGCGTCGGGATGGAGCGGATGCCGTACTTCTGCGGCACGGCTTGATGGCTGTCGATGTCGAGCTTTCCGACCTTGATCTTGCCCTTGTACTCGCGGGCGATTTCGTCGACGGCGGGTGCGATGGCTTTGCAGGGGCCGCACCAGGTCGCCCAGAAATCCACCAGCACGGGTGTGTCGCTCTTCAGCACTTCCTGATCGAAGGTGCCGTCCTCGAGAGTGACGACGTCATTGGATGCCATGAGCGTTGTTTAATTCACGGGCGCAGCCCTGGCAAGCGGCGCAGCAAGCATGCTAACGTCCCGACCTCGCGCGAGCTTCTTCCGCGCCGTCGAGGCGAGGTCGCGATGCCGGGGCTCCTGTTCCTCTCCCAGATCGCGCTCGAGGCCTGGGCCGAGCAGAAGAAGATCGAGTTCCAGGGAAACCTGATGACCCTGGCGGCAGGGCCGCAGAGAGGGCGCTCTTTCGTCCTCGTTCCAGCCGTGCACTTCGTCAAGGTCCTCAACACCGATCAGGATCCCAATCAGCTGCTCGCCAAGGTGAAGACCGAGGCGCAGCTCAGAGAGCTCGGCGCCGAGCATCTCGAGAACTCGGTCGTGCTGGGCGAGATAGCTTACGAGGTGCACCCCGGCTTCCTGGCGGAGGGCAGGGCGCTCCCGACGGCAGACACCCCGAAGCCACAGGTGGTGGCGAAGGCGGGTGCCCCGGGGTTAGAAGCGTCGGGCGTCCCTCAAGGGCGCCAGGATGGCGAAACGGCAAGGGCCGAACCTTTGCCCGGCTACCTGGAGGAGAAGCGCAAGGAAGCAGAGGCGCTTGCGCGATTCCTGCTGGAGAATCTGTCTTGATGCGTGTGAGGGTTACGCAGGGGAGAAGCAAGCGCTCATGAGCATCACGATCCTGAGGCTCGCCGCTCTGCTCTACGCGGCAGGCGCCACTTCCTATGTCCTGTTCTTCGCCCGCCCGCGACACGTGGGCGCCGCCCGTGCCGGGTTGTGGTTCGTCGCCGTCGCGTTCGTCGTCCACGCGGTCTCCATCGGATTCGCCTGCAAGGAATTCGGCGGGACCGAGTTCTTCAACCTGCGCGGCGGTTTCGGCATGCTGGGCTGGATCGGCGCGGGCGCTTTCCTCCTCTTGCAGCGCTTCTACCCGCTCCCTTCCGCCGGCGCCTTCGTCCTGCCGCTCGTGCTCATCGCGGTCCTGCCGGGCTTCTTCGGCCTCGGCCCGACCACGCGCGGAGCGCTGCCGAACGTGGTCCGCCTGCCGGCGCTCAAGGTCCACATCGCGACTGCCGCCGGCGGAGTCGTGCTTTTCGGCTTGGCCTTTGCCGTCGCGCTCATGTACCTCCTGCAAGAACGCGAGGTGAAGGGAAAACACTTCGGGGCGCTCTTCTCGCGGCTGCCGTCGCTCGCTTCGCTCGACAGGCTCAACCAGCGCCTGGTGCGCTCGGGGTTCGCCATCTACTCGGTCGCGCTCGTGACCGGCGCGGTGGTGGCCAAGAACGCCTGGGGAAGCTTCTGGACCTGGGATCCGCAGCAGATCGCTTCGCTCGTGGTGTGGCTCCTCTACGGCGGGATGGTCCAGCTCCGACACGTCGGCGTGCATGGGCGCAGGTATGCCCTGCTCACGCTGGCCGGGTTCGCGCTCGTGCTCACCTCGATGCTCGCCATGGGTGCGGTGCCGCAGGTGACCCGCCACGGGGGTAACTTCCAGTGAGGGAGGTGTTCCTGGTCGGCCTCTCGCACCACTCCGCCTCCATCGCGGTGCGCGAGCAGGTGGCGCTCGAGGGCGAGGAGCTCAAGGCCGCCCTCTCTGACCTGCACTCCCGGCAGAACGTCCAGGAGGCGATGGTCATCTCGACCTGCAACCGGGTCGAGGTGATCGTGCTCGCCGACTCGGCGGAGCCGGCGCGCCGCTTCTTCCTCGATCGCGCGCCCGACGCCGACGGTCATCTCTACGAGCGCCACGCCTCCCAGGCGGTGCGGCACCTCTTCCGGGTCGCCGCCAGCCTGGACTCCATGGTGGTTGGCGAGCAGCAGATCCTGGGGCAGGTGAAGGAGGCGTACGGCCTCGCCAGCTCGGCCGGCACGGCCGGCTCGCTCATCTCGCGCCTGTGCAACCGCGCCTTCGCGACGGCCAAGCGCGTCCGCAGCGAGACGGACATCGGCAGGGGAGCCAGCTCCGTCTCGCAGGTGGCGGTCGAGCTGGTGGAGAAGATCTTCGGTGACCTGAAGGGGCGCGCCATCCTCCTCGTCGGCGCGGGCAAGATGGGAGCGCTCAGCGCCAAGGCGCTCGCCTCGCTCGGCGCGGACCGGGTGCTCGTGACCAACCGCTCGCGCGAGCGCGCGGAAGCTCTCGCGGCGCAGACCGGCGGCCATGCGCGCGACTGGTCGGAGCTGCCGCAGCTGCTCGTCGAGGCGGACGTGGTGATCGTGTCGACCGGCGCTCCCCAGTTCGTCATCACGCCCGAGATGGCCCGCGCCACCATGAAGTCGCGGCGCCATCGTTCGGCCTGCTACATCGACCTGGCCGTGCCGCGGAACGTCGATCCACGCTGCGCGAACCTCGACAACGTGTACGCGTACGACATGGACGACCTGCAGAAGGTGGTGCACGCGACGAAGAACGCGCGCGCCGAGGAGGCCCTCAGGGCGGAGGCGATCGTGGAGGCCGAGGTGATGGCCTTCTTCGCCGAGCGCGAGACGCGTGCCGCGCTCCCGGTGCTGGCTGCGCTGCGGCGGCGCGCCGAGGACATCGCGCTGGCGGAGGCTCAGCGGACGCTCGCGCAGCTCGGTTCGAAGCTCGACGAGAAGGGGAGGAAGAGCGTGGAGGCCATGGCCCGCGCCATCGTGAACAAGCTCCTTCACGGGCCGACCGCCCGTCTCAAGGACGCCGCCTCCTCCGGGGACAGCATGCTCCCGGGCGCCGCCGCCGAGCTCTTCGGGATCGAGAAGGAGTCGGCCGGGCAGGGGGAGGAGCCTGCTGAAGCGGAGGCCCCTGCCGTGGCGGTCCTTTCGGAGAAGAGATGATCCGGATCGCGACCCGCCGCAGCCCCCTCGCCAGGTGGCAGGCCAACCACGTCGCGGACCTGCTCCGCGCGCGTGAACCGGGCGCGGACGTCCGGCTCCACGAGCTGGTGACCCGCGGCGACAAGATCCTGGACGTCGCGCTGGCGCGGGTGGGCGGAAAGGGTCTCTTCGTGAAGGAGATCGAGGACGCGCTCCTGGCCGGCGAGGCCGAGATCGCCGTCCATTCCATGAAGGACCTCCCGGCGGTGCTGGCGGAAGGGCTGGTGGTGGGCGCGGTGCCCGTGCGCGAGGATCCCCGCGACGCGCTCTGCTCGCCCAGGTACGGGAGTCTCGGCAAGCTTCCCAGGGCCGCCAGGGTCGGCACTTCCAGCCTGCGGCGCGCCGCTCAGCTCAAGGCGCTCCGCCCCGACCTCGAGATCGAGATGGTCCGCGGCAACGTGGAGACCCGCCTGCGCAAGGCATCGGAGGGGCTCGATGCCGTGGTCCTCGCCTATGCGGGCCTGCGCCGGCTCGGGCTCGCCCAGCACGCGACGCAGGTCTTCGATCCCTCGGAGATGCTGCCGGCCGTGGCGCAGGGGGCGCTCGCGCTCGAGGCGCGCGCTTCGGACGCGGCGACCCTGGCGCGGCTGGCGCCGCTCGACGATCCCGAGACGCGTCAGCGCGTCGAGGCGGAGCGCGGCTTGCTACGCCGCCTCGAGGGGGGCTGCCAGGTCCCCATCGCCGCCCACGCCACGCTCGCCGAAGGCCGCCTCACCTTGCGAGCCTTGGTCGCGTCGCTCGACGGCGCCCGCATCGTCCGCGGGGAGCGCAGCGGGCTGGCCTGGCCCGCCTCCGCGGGCGAGGCCCTGAAGGACGCCCGCGCCATCGGTGAAGCGCTGGGAGAGGAGCTCCTCGCGGCGGGGGCCGCCGAGATCCTGAAGGAGCTCGAGGCCGAGGCGCCGGACGTCCGGGAGACGTGAGGACCCTTTCTCTACGCGGCCGCCTCGTCGCCGTCACCCGCCCCAGGAGCGATGAGGACGCGCTCTCGACGCGGCTCCTCGCGCTCGGCGCGCAGGTGCTGGAGGCTCCCGCCATCGGCATCGCACCGCCCGCGTCGTTCGAGGACCTCGACCGGGCCCTTGGCGCCCTCGAGAGCACCGCGTGGATCGCATTCGCGAGCGCGAACGCGGTCGATCGCACGCTCGCCCGCGCCGCCGAGCTCGGCATCCCGGCCGAAGCGCTGGCCCGGCCACGGCTGGCCGCGATCGGTGCGATCACCGCGGCGCGTCTTGCCCGCCTGCTCCGGACGCCGGACCTCGTGTCGCCGGAAGCGCGCGGCGAGTCCCTGGCGGCCGCGCTCTCGGGCGAGGTGCGCGGGATGCGCGTGCTCGTCCCTCGCGCAGCGGAGGCTCGGCCGGAGCTGCTGGACGGCCTCGCGAGGGCGGGAGCGGAGGTGGCGGCGCCCATCGCTTACCGCACGGTTGCGGCGCCGCCGGAGTCCCTCGCGCCTCTCGCGGCTGCGCTCCGGCGCGGCGCGCTCGACGCGGTGGCCTTCGCGTCCCCTTCCGCGGTGCGCAGCGTGATCGCCGCGCTCGGTCCAGAGGCTGGACTCCTCGCCCGGACGGCGCTCGCCGCCATCGGCCCCACGACCGGAGACGCGCTGCGGTCTTGCGGCTTCGAGGCCGCGGTGCAGCCGCGGCGCCCGTCGGGCACCGCTCTCGCAGACGCCATCGCGGAGCGCCTGGGGCCACGTTTGGGGCAGTGAGGACGCCGCGCTGCGTCGCGGACGTTGTGTCCTGATGACCTGCTTCGACTGAGAGCGTATGCTGGCCTGACCAACGCTCGCTGGAGGTCGCGCCACGCGGAGCCCGCCCTCGGCGCGCTTGCCGCGCAAATAGTGTAGCTCCAAAGGGGAGGAGGAGGCCCTTGCGCAGCGCCCTGGCCATGGCGGAACGCGACGCGGGACGCGCCGGCAGCGCGTGGCGTCTCCTCCTGGGCAGCGTGGGCGCCACGCCTCGCTCCCGCTACGGGATCGCCGTTGCCCTGGCTCTGGCAGCCATGCTGGCGAGCTTGCCCCTGCGCGGTGGTCTCCAGGTCTTCCGCGTCCCCGTCTACCTCCTCGCCATCGGGCTGGCCGCGCTCCGAGGGGGCTCGGGTCCTGGACTTGCCGCGCTAGCGCTCTGCGCCGCGGCCTATCTCGGCGCCGCCGCGCTGCCGCGGGAGCCTTCGCTCGCCCTTCGCCTCTTCTTCTTCGCCGGATTCGCGGCTCTCGGCGTGTGGGCCGCCAGCGCGTTGCGCCGGGGATTCCAGCTTGCGCACGTGCGGCGGCGCCGAGCCGAACGCCGCGCAGACGGACAGCGCATCGCCGCCGAGCTGGGCGTGCGCGCGCTGGCGGAGACCGATCTCGACGCCTTCCTCGTCGAGACGGTCTCCTCGGTGCAAGGGGCCCTCCGTTGCGACGCGGTGACCCTGCTCGAGCTGCAGCCGGGAGGAGATGCGCTGCGGCTGCGCGAGGTCTCCGGGGCAGGCCGGGAGCTGGTGGGCAGCGTCTTCGGGCCCACGGAGGCGCCGCTGGCGTTCAGCGCTCTCGCGGCGCGGGAGCCGGTCGCGGTCGACGACCTCAGGTTGGAGGGCGAGCTGGCCTCGCCGGCGCTCGTGGAGAAGGGCGTGCTGTCGAGCCTCGTCGCGCCCATCGCGGCGAGAGGTCCGGGCGGCCGTCCCTTCGGCGTCCTGGGCGCGCACAGCCGGGCCAAGCGGCACTTCGGCTCCGACGAGGCGAGCTTCCTGCAAACGGCGGCCAACGTGGTGGGGACGGCGGTGGTCCGGCTCCGCGCAGAGGAGCGCGCGCGGCAGACGCTGGCCTCGGAGCGCTTCCTCGCCGACGCGAGCCGGCAGCTTGCGCTCTCCATCGAGTGGCAGGAGACGCTCGCGCGCGTGGCGAAGCTGGCGCTTCCCTTCCTCGGTGACTGGTGCCTGGTGGTGGTGGTCGGGCCGGACGGGAGGCCGCGGAGCGTGGTGGCGGAATCGGCCGACCCGGCGAGGGCGGCGGCCGTGCAAGAGCTCCTCGACCGCTACCCCATCGACCTGTCGGCGGCGCACGGGGTGGGGCGCATCATGCGCACCGGCGAGCCGGAGCTCATTCCCGAGGTGACCTCCGAGGCCTTCGTCGGCGAGGACAGGGTGGGCCGAGAGCTGCGGCGCGAGATCCTGCGCCGCCTTGGGATGCGGTCGTACATGGGGGCGCCTCTCGCGATCGGCGAGCGCATCCTGGGCGCGATCGGCTTCGGCGTCGCGGAGGGGCCGCGGCGTTTTGGGCCGGAGGACCTCGCGCTCGCGCAGGCGCTGGCGCAGCGGTGCGCGATGGCGATCGAGAACGCCAGCCTCTACCGCGCCGCGCGGGACGCGACGCAGGTCCGGGAGGAAGTACTGGCGGTGGTGTCGCACGATCTCAAGACGCCCCTCGGCGCGCTCCTCATGGGCGCACAGATGGTGGATCGCCTCGCTCCGGCCGGCGCGGAAGGCGACGACCTCCGCCGGGCGTCGGTGACGGTCCGCCGGACAGCGGAGCGCATGGGCCGGCTCATCCACGACCTGCTCGACGTCGCCGGCTTCGAGGCGGGCCAGCTGTCGCTGGAACTCGCGGAGCACGACGGCACGGGCATCGGCCGCGAGGCGCTCGAGGCGGTGCAGGGGCTCGCAGCCGATCGCGGGGTCGAGCTCCGCCTCGAGGTGGAGGGGACGGCCGCGGTGACGTGCGATCGGGATCGCGTGCAGCAGGTGCTCTCGAACCTGCTCTCGAACGCCATCCAGGTCACCGAGGCGGGCGGGAACGTCCTGGTGGAGGTCCGGCCGCGCGAGGAGGTGGTCGTCTTCACGGTGCGCGACCGGGGGCCGGGCATCGCGAGGCAGGACCTCCCGCACGTCTTCGACCGCTGGTACCGCGGCGGCGGCACGCGCTATCGAGGTTCGGGTCTCGGGCTCGCGATCGCGCGCGCCGTCGTGGAGGCTCACCAGGGGCGGATCTGGGCGGAGAGCGAGGAAGGCCAGGGGAGCTCCTTCTCCTTCGCCCTCCGGGCGGCTTGCTCGCCGGACCAGGCACGGGCCGTGAGTGAAGGGCAGAAGCCGCCCAGCGAGGTCGCGCCGCGGGCTGAGTCGCCGGGGGCGCAGGCCGCCCCCGCCCCGCCGGGCAAAGCCCATCGGGGCCCCACCCCGGCCACGCCGCAGAGCGATCGCATTTCTTCGACGGGTCTTGAGGAGGCGCCGCCGCTGGACGAGGCCGACCCCCGCCGGTAACGAGGCTTCGAGGTTGGTGCTGGCTCGTTCGCAGCGGGTGCGCCCGCCCGGTCGGGGGCTGTCAGGACCTCCGGGGTGCACCCAAGTTCCAGTCGGGTCGCAGGAGGTGGGCATGACGGAGAACGAGGCGCCGGGTGGCTACGTCCGCCTCCTGGTTTCGCTGGAGCGTGATCCCGGCGCCGAGGGGCTGGACGAGGAGTGGCTCTGGGCGGAGCCGCTGGGATCAGGGCGTTTCCGGCTGGAGAGCACCCCCTTCTTCGCGTATGGCCTCTCCCACGGCGATCTGGTGCGAGCTGGCGAGGAAGGTGACATGCCGCGCCTTGCGGAGATCGAGCGCAAGGGCGGACATCGTACGCTGCGGGTCGCGCTCGACGACCGGCGGGACCTGGACGGACCCGAGATCCAGAAGTTCCTCGACGAGCTGCTCGAGGAGGGGTGCACCTACGAGGCGATGCCGCCCAAGATCGTCGCCCTGGACGTGCCTCCCGAGGTCGACGTCGCCGCCGTGATCGGACGGCTGCAGACGCAGCTCAGGGCTGGCGTCCTCGTCTGGGAGTGGGCGGATCCGAGGCCCTGCTGAGTACCCGGGGGCGCAGGCCGCCCCCGCCCCGCCGGGCAAAGCCCATCGGGGCCCCACCCCGGCCACGCTGCAGAGCGGTTACATATTTCGACAGGTCTTGAGTGGAGCTCACCGGGTCGGCTCTGACCGCTTCGCCTTCTTCGCTCGCTGCCTCGCCAGGAAGCCTGTCTTCTTCCGCTCCTCGTGCATCTCCTGGGCGGTCGGACGCGGCGGCTTGGCGGCGGGCTTCCGGGGCGTCTTCGACTCGAGGGTCCACCAGAAGAGGCGCTTCACGACGAGGGTGGCATAGGCTCCCGGCGGGAGCGTGAAGGCGACGTTCACTCTCAGGCGCCCCTTGTTCAGCTCGTCGCGGTTAGGCTCGCCCACGATGAGCTTCCCGGGAACGACCACCAGGGGGCGCTCCTCGGGGTCGAAGTGGATCTGCGGCGCCCCCGGGACCCGAAGGCTCTCGGGCGTCATGTCCTCGCGCCGGAGCACGGAGAGCGCTGCCTTCTCCACCACGGGATCGTCGAAGCGCGAGGCTGGTCCGAGCAGCGGGAAGGTGCGCCCGTGGAGCAGGCGCGCCTGGGCGGAGTTCAGCGCGCGCGGAAAGAGGAGCGTGCCGGCCTGGTACTTGATCGAGACGAGCTTCTCGACCCCGATCACCTCGCGCAGGTACTGCTTCACGCCCTCGTTCCAGAGCCAGCTCTGGTATGCGAAGACCTGGAGCCCTCGCCAGCGCGGGTCGGTGCGGAGGAAGGCGCCCAGATGGTCCTTGGGGTGCAACCGCAGCCACCGCAGCACGGGCGCGTACCGTTCCGCGCCCGGGTAGGGGTTCTTCAGGTGCCACTCTCCCCAGTGCTCCTTCCAGAACGCCTTCACGCGCGCGTCGTCGGTGCGGTCGAGATCGCTCGGCCGAGCGAGGTGGTTGCGCAGTGCCGCCTCGGCGTCGCCTCGCATCAGGTCCTTCACGAGGAATCCCTGGCCGTGCTTGAGGGACCCGAAGCGCTGGGAGTCGAAGTAGTTCACCACGCCCATGCGCTGCACCTCGGCGACCGCGGAGGGGAGACGCCCCAGGTCATCCTCGTCGAGGTCGCGGACGGCGACGGCGAATCGGTTGGAGGTGGTGTTGGCGGACGAGAGGGGCGCGGATGTTCGGCCGAGCGGCTTGAGCCTCAGGTCCGGATCCTGGAGCTCGACCGGCTTGCGGTGAACCGCGACGAGCTGGGTCGTCCTGCCCTGCTTGTCCTTGAGCCCGCAGTAGGAGACCTCGGAAGGCTGCACCCCGGCCCTGGCGCTGATGCGCTCGACCGCCTCGAAGGTGGAGAGCTTCTGCTTGTCCATCAGGTAGACGAACCAGGCGCCGCGCGGGGCCTGGTCGAACCGCCAGGACTCCGCTACGGAGAAGTCCTCCGGCCGTTGCTTGAGCTTCATGGGTTGGACCCGAGGCGAGCTGGGAGCGAGCGCGCGCCTAGGCGGCGCCCTTCTCCCTGTAGAAGAGCACGATGGTGAGGCAGTGAAACTCGTTGTCCGACGACTGGGTCACGACGCGCTCCGCCACCTCGAGGTCGGCATTGGAGCGCAACCAACGGGTCACATGGTCCCCGAGCTCCTCGCGCTCCTTGGCCTTCGTCGCAGAGAAGACCTTCACGCCGGTCAAACGCGCGCTGCTCCCGTCGAACCCACTCACGCCGTCACCCCCGAGGGCGAAACCGGCGGAGTATGGCACGCGCGTTTTCGAGCTGTCAAAGCTTTCGCTCCAGCCAACCACCGATATCGCCAGGAGAAATGGGCGTTCGCTCACGGACGGGCAGAGGGGGATCCGCCGCGCCAGGGCGCTGCCTACCTTAGGCGCTGCGATTGGGGAGCCGGCGGAGGAGCGATGCAGACGAGCCAGACGAGCAGCAGCGCGGGCCAGGAGCAGAAGAAGGCCTTCGCCGTCGACTTCATCAACCGGGTCCGCACCATGGACGCGGCGGTGCTGAACGCGCTCATCCTGCGCGAGGCAGGCGAGGACCTCGCGCAGTTCTTCCTCACGTACAGCGCACGGCTCATCTCGCGGGACCCCGAGCGGGTGCTCGAGAACACGTCCAGCCTGATGTTGATGGGCTACCTCATCCGCGCCGTCGAGGAAGTGCAGGACCGACGGTGGACGGTGCATGCCTGAGAGGGTTGGGCGGGGGCGGCCTGCGCCCCCGGCGACTCAGGCTTTCCACCAGCCGCGTGGCGTGCTAATCCCGCCACGCCATGATCATCGACGTCCACATCCACAGCCATCACTCGCCGGGCTGCGCGCTCGTCCCGCGGGACATCGTGCGTCGGGCCAGGGAGGCAGGGCTCGACGGCGTCGTGCTCACCGACACCAACACCCTCGACGGCTTGCAGGAGATCCGCGCGGCCGGCCAGGAGGAGGGGCTCCTGGCGCTATGCGGTGTGGAGCTGGTGACCGATCACGGTCACTATCTGTGCTATTTCCCGGATCCGGCGGCGGTGCCGGCGCCGCCGCAGATGTTCGGCACCACGCCCTGGCCCGTGCACGAGGTGGTGCTCCGCGTCCGCGGGATGGGGGGAGTGGTGGTTGCCGCCCATCCCTACGACAAGTCGGTGGAGCGGCCGAGCGGCGACTTCATCTTCACGCTGGAGGGGCTCTCGGCGCTGGAGGGACTGAACGTGCGCCGCAAGGGGCCCTCGAACGACCTCGCCGTCGAGGCCGCCGACCATTTGAACTTGCCCTGCGTCGGTGGTTCCGGCGCGCACCCGACGCTCGACGACATCGGAAAGGCAGCCACCCTCTTCCGCGAGCCGGTGGCTAGCGAGGCCGATCTCGTTCGACAGATCGAGGCGGGGAAGGTCTTCTGCGTCGCGATCGGCGTGTCGCCCCAGCCTGCCGAGCGCCGGGGCGGTGAACGGCCCGGCGTTCCCCGACACGGGAGCGGTGGAGAGCGCAGATCCAGGGGCGACCACGACCACGACCGCGGTCGCGGGAGGCGCGGCGGGCGAGATCGGCGCTGAGGTTCAGGCCCCTGGCTTCTGCTTCCTGCGAAGGACGAGTGCCTCCGCCTACAACGGGTAGCCCTGGCAACGACAGGCGCTCCCGAAGCCTGGCGCCTGAAGCCTGGATGGACGCGGCGAGCTGGTTCAGCGCGCCGCCTCCCACCGCACGAGCTTCCCGTCCCGCAGCGACGCTCTTCGCCTCCCGGCCGGCCAGCTCCACTCCTCGGTGTTGGCCGGTCGGTCGATGAACTTCTTCTCCGGATAGCCCCAGGCCATCTCGATCGCCTGGGGCGACATTCCATCCACGAGCTCCTTCTTCGCGATGGCGGCGCGCTGTCCGCCAGGCAGGGCCTGGAATGCTTGGCCGGGGTCACCGGTCCCTGCCACGCGCTCGATCTCGACGCGTACGTCCTCCGCGCTGGCGAGCATCTGCGGCAGCACGAGCACGAGCGGCCGCGGTTCCCCGTCCAGCGTGAGCCACACCCACGGGTGATAGCGCGGTGTCATCACGACGCGCGCGGCGATGGTCCAGCCCGTGGGGAATTCGACCTTGTCGACCCGGAGCGCCGTCCCGGGCGGAAGTATCCGCTCGGCTCGCGGAGGGGCGATGACGCTGCCCTCCGTGGTCTCGAGCAGGTCGAGCTCCTGGAAGGGCTGGTCGGATACCAGCAGCTTGGACCCGTCTCCGAAGAAGGGACCGACGAAGACGGCTACCTTCGTCACGCGGCGCTGGCCCTCGAGCTCGCGCGACGCTCGCTGGCGCTCCAGCTCCGGGACGGAAACGCGAGGGAAGCAGGCCAGGCCGAGCAGCAGGAAGAGAGACGTGGCGCGTCGCATGGGGGGCTCTGTATCAGACCCGAGTCGAAAGTCGAAAGTCGAAAGCCGAAGGGTCGAAGGGTCGAAGGGTCGCCTTTTCACTCTTGTACGTTGAACGATTCGGCTAAGAATCTGTTTCCGGAGACCGAAAGCCTGGAGCCGACCCATGGACCCTGACGCAAGGACAGCGGTGCCGGCCGGCGACGTCCCGCCGAGCCGCCGCGGATTCCTGGGCTGGGTCGCCGCGCTGGCGGGAACTTTCGTGGCCTCGGTCGCGGGTATCCCGGTCGCCGGCGCGCTCTTGACGCCGCTCCGCCGCCGGGCTGGCGAACTGGGTTTCGTACGCGTGGCGTGGCTCGAGAACCTTCCGGAGGGCCGTGCCGTGCGCGCCAGCGTCATCTCGGCGCAGCAAGACGCCTGGGTGCGGCGCCCCCCCATGGCCCTGGGCACGGTCTGGGTCATCCGGCGCGGCGACGCCGTCACCGCCTTCTCCTCCGTCTGCCCGCACCTCGGCTGCGGCGTCGAGGCCGCGGGCGACGGTTTCGCCTGTCCCTGTCACGGCAGTGTCTTCGACCTCGAGGGCCGGGTGCTGGGCGGCCCGGCGCCACGCGGCCTCGATCCGCTGGAAGTGCGTGTGACCGGTGGTGGAGAGCGCAGCGTCGAGGTACGCTACCGGCGCTTCGCCGTCGGGACCTCGGAGCGGAGGGAAGCTTGAGAACGAGCCCGAGGTCAGCGCAGTGAACCGCGGCTCGAGGCTGGCCGACTGGCTCGAGGAGCGGGCGTCTGCGCGGAGCGCCCTGCGCTGGGCGCTCGACGAGCCGGTGCCAGGCGGCGCGCGCGCTGCCTACGTGTTCGGCTCGGCCCTCCTCGCGCTGGCGCTGGTGCAGCTCGTGACCGGCCTCGGCCTCGCGCTCTACTACACCCCCTCCGAGGCGGGCGCCTGGTCGAGCGTGTTCTGGATCCAGACGCAGGTGACGCTGGGCTGGCTCCTGCGCGGCCTCCATCACCACGGCGCCTCGGCTGCCGTGGTCGTGGCCGCTCTTCACCTCGGCCAGGCGCTCTCCTTCGGCGCTTACCGGAGGCCTCGCGAGCTCACCTGGATGCTGGGCGTCCTGCTCCTCCTCCTGCTCCTCGCCTTCGCACTCACCGGATACCTGCTCCCCTGGGACCAGCGCGGCTACTGGGCGACCCGCGTCGCCACCTCCATGATCGGGACGGCTCCGGCCGTGGGCGGCTCGCTCGAGCGGCTTGCGCAAGGTGGCGAGGTCTACGGCACGCTCACCTTGACCCGCTTCTATGCGCTCCACGCGATCGCGCTGCCGCTCGTGTTCCTCGGCGTCGTCTTGCTCCACGTCGCGCTCTTCCGGCGCCACGGGGTCACGCCTCCTCCCGGCGTGGGGGTGGCGCAGCGCGCGGGCGCGCCGGTGGGGGCCGACCGCTTCTGGCCGCGCCAGGCCTCGCTCGACGCGCTGGCGTCCGCCGCCGCGGTCCTGGTCGTCCTCCTCCTGGCAGTGAAGGGGCATGGCGCTCCGCTCGAGGCCCCCGCCGACCCCTCGCGCGCTCCGCTGCCCAGGCCGGAGTGGTACTTCCTGGCGCTGTTCCAGCTGCAGAAGATCTTCCAGGGGCGCCTCGAGCCGGTGGGCACCTTCTTCTTGCCAGGGCTGGCCGTGGCGGCGCTGTTCCTGCTGCCCTTCCTCGATCGCGCTCGCGGGCGCGGCTTCCACGAGCGGCGCGCCGTGCTGGCGCTGGCGGGGCTAGGGGCGGTTGCCCTGCTGGGCCTGACCGCGGCTGCGCTGCTCGCCGACGCGCGCGATCCTCGCGTCGCCGCGGCGCGCCAGGAATCCGAGAGCGCGGCCGCGCGCGCCAAGGAGCTGGCCGCGCACGGCATCCCGCCCGAGGGGCCCGCCTTCATGGTGGCGAACGACCCGCCCGAGCGCGGGCGGCGCGCCTTTGCCTCCGAGTGCGCCGGCTGTCACGCGCCGGGTGTCGCGGGCGAGCGCAAGGCGCCCGATCTGGCGGGCCTGTTCTCGCTCGACTGGGTGAGGGAGCAGATCCGCGATCCCGACCAGCCGAACCGCTTCGGCGCGACCAAGCTCAAGGGCAAGATGGACGCGTTCGGCAGGCGGCTGTCACCCGAGCGCATCGACGCGCTGGCGCGCTTCGTCCACGCGCGGCGAGATCCCGTCCGCGTCGACTCGCCGCCCGACCCGGCTCTCGACGAGGGCCGGCGCGCCTTCGCGCGCGTCGGCTGCGCGGAGTGCCATGCGCTCGTCCGCGGGGAGGCGAAGGACGGGCCGAACCTGTACGACTACGGCTCGGACCGATACCTCCGCGCGCTG
The DNA here is from genome assembly GCA_041500205.1 of Anaeromyxobacteraceae bacterium. Lineage (GTDB taxonomy): Bacteria > Myxococcota > Myxococcia > Myxococcales > Anaeromyxobacteraceae > Anaeromyxobacter_A. The sequence continues at coordinate 24,647 of JBGQLS010000018.1, forward strand.
GTGGAAGACCCGGGCTCGCCGCTCTTCTTCGGCAAGCACAACGAGATGCCCGCCATGCGCGGCCGCCTCGCGCCCGGGGAGCTGGACGCCGTCTTGGTTTATCTGAAGACGTTGGAGGCCTTGCCACTGTACGGGGGAGGGCGGCCGGGAAGCTGAACTCCGTCTGTTCTGTGGGGTGGAGTTGCAGGTGGGTTGAGGGCCAGAGCATTACCCCCTCTCCCCCAGCGGAGGGAGAGGGAGACGGAATCCCTTTGGCCTCCCCTCTCGTGTAGGCGTGCATAGCCGGCTGTCCGCGCTCTTGAAGCCCTCGAACCTACTTGTGACTAATGCCGAGCCCGCTGGGGGAGAGGGAGAAACGCCCTCCATGGGCGGCCTTGCAGAAGAGCCGCATCTCGGTCGAGCTGCCTCGGACGCCGGCTCCCTGGGCTAGTGCGGCACCATCCCCGTGAACACGTACGCCTGCAGGAACACCACGACGCCCACCAGGCACGCGAGCGCGAGCGAGTGCCAGAACACGTAGCGGAGGATGGTGCCCTCCTGGCCGTCCTGGCCCGTGGCGACGCCGGCAACCACGATGCTCTGCGCGTCGATCATCTTTCCCATCACGCCGCCCGAGCTATTGGAGGCGGCGGCGAGTATCGGGTTCATGCCGATCTGCTGCGCGCTCACCACCTGCAGGTTGCCGAAGAGCACGTTCGACGACGTGTCGGAGCCGGTGAGAGCGACGCCCAGCCAGCCAAGGAGCGGCGAGAAGAACGGGAAGAGCGAGCCTGTCGACGCGAAAGCGAGGCCCATCGTCGAGTCCGAGCCGCAGTATTTGGTGGTGAAGCCGAGCGCGAGCATGAGCGCGATGGTGAGGAGCGACATGCGGACGCGCTTCAGCGTCTTGAGGTAGGTCGAGACGAGCCCACCCACGCCGAGCTTCAGCCACAAGCCCGCCACGATGCCGGCGAGGAGGAGCCCCGTGCCGGTCGCGGAGAGGAAGTTGAGGCTGTACTTCGCGCCCTCGGGCGAGAGCGCCTTGGCGACCGGTGGCGCCTTCTTCACGAGGTTGTGGAGGCCGGGGATCTCGAACGTCGGGTTGAAGACACCGTTGAGCCAGGTCTTCACGGTGGGCATGCCCCAGACGAAGACGAAGACGGAGAGGACGATCCAGGGCATCCAGGCGAGCCACGCCTCGGCCGAGGTCGGGCGGCGCGCGGCGGCGCCCACCGAACGGGCGCGCTTCGGCGACGCCGCGGCGGCCTTCGCGTCGGCTTCGCGCTCACCGGGGAAGCGCCACACGCTCTTCGGCTGCCACACCTTGAGGAGCAGGTACGTCGCGGTGATGGCACAGGCCGCCGCGACGATGTCGACGAGCGACGGGCCGAAGAAGTTCGAGACCACGAACTGCGGGATCGCGAAGGCGAGGCCCGCCACCAGGCAGGCCGGCCAGACGCCGACCATGCCGCGGAAGCCCGACATGGCCCACACGAGCCAGAACGGAACGATCACCGAGAAGAGCGGCAGCTGGCGGCCGACCATCGACGACAGGAGACCCTCGTTGAGGCCCGTCACCTTGGCGAGCGTGATGATGGGCGTGCCGAGCGCGCCGTAGGCGACCGGCGCGGTGTTGCCGATGAGGGAGAGGCCGGCGGCGGCGAGCGGCTTGAACCCGAGGCCGATGAGCATGGCTGCTGAGATCGCGACAGGGGTGCCGAAGCCGGCGGCACCCTCGATGAACGCACCGAAGGCGAAGGCGATGAGGAGGACCTGAATGCGGCGATCGCCGGCGATGCCGGCGATGGTCTCCTTCACCACCTCGAACTTCCCGGTCTTCACCGTGATGTCATAGATGAAGATGGCGTTGAGGATGATCCAGCCGATGGGGAGCAGCCCGAACATCGCCCCGTACACGGCCGACATGCCCGCCAGCTTGACCGGCATGCCGTAGGCGAAGATCGCGACGGCGAGCGCCAGCAGGAGCCCGAGGCCGGCCGCCACGTGGGCCTTCACGTGGAAGAACGCGAGCGAGACGAGCAGCACGACCACGGGTATCGCCGCGACGAGGGCGGACACGTAGAGGCTTCCGAGCGGTGTGTAAACCTGGGTCCAGGTCATCTTCCGGGCTCTCCTTGCGCGGTGGCGGGAAACGGCCTTGGCGCGGCACTCTCGGCGGCCGCGCAGCCGGGGGGTAGTCAGGTCTTTCCCTATTAGGGTAAACGCCAATACCCTGGTCAGGCCGTCCTGGGGCATCGATCCTGCCGCGTGCTGGAGCCGTGGGCGCACATGAGTCTCTCGTCGCGAGTCGTCGCCGCCCTCCGGCGCGCCCGGTCACCCGGCAACTGGGTGTGGGTCCTGCCCAACCTCGTCCTGGGGCTCTTCGTCGTGGCGCTCTTCGCCCTCCTGGTGGTCCTCAACCGACACGAGACGGAGACGCGCCGGAACGCTTTGGCGCGTGACATCCAGTGGGCCGAGCAGACCATCCGTTCGCACCTCGCCGCGAACCAGGAGTTCCTGCAGCTGCTCGCGAAGGAGATCGCCGAGGGCACCCGCAGCCGCGAGTCGTTCCGGGCCAGGGCCGCCGAGCACGTCGCCGCCAACCCGGAGCTCACGCAGATCGCGTGGATCGACGCCGACCAGGTGGTGCGCTGGGTGGCTCCCCTCGAGACCACGGCCTGGAACGTCGGGGAGCGCCTGTCCATCCCCGAGCAGGCCCTCGCGTTCCAGCGCGCGCAGCGGACGGGAGCGCCAGCGTACGACATGCCCTTCTCGCCCGCGGACGAGAGCGCCGTCATCGAGATCCACGTACCGGTGGTGCGCAAGGATCGGACGTCGATGGGTGCGGTCGTCGGTATCTACGCCGCCGATCAGGTGCTGAGCTATCTCGCCGAGTCCTGGTTCTGGAACAAGTACCGGGTGGTGATGGAGACCGACGACCGGGTGATCAGCGCCAACTCCTCGGTCGTGCGGCGCACCGATCTTACCGAGATCGTCAGCCTCGACCCGCCCGGCCAGGGCCTCCGGCTGCGCGTCTCCGCGTTCGCCGCGGAGTCGGACGTGCCCCGGGACATGCTCCTCCTGCTCATCGGCGGTCTCGTCCTGCTCATGGGCTGGAGCCTGTGGGCCTTGAGCGCCCACATGCGCCGGCGGCTCGAGGCGGAGAGAGAGCGCGACCGGCTCTTCAGGCTCTCGCTCGACCTGCTCTGCGTGCTGCGCGTCGACGGGCGGATCGTGCGCGCCAGTCCCGCCTTCGAGCGGGTGCTGGGGATCGCGCCCGAGGCGCTGCAGGGCAGCACGCTCTACGATCTCGTCCACCCCGATGACATGGAGGCCACGGTCGCCGAGGTGAAGAAGCTCGCGCAGGGGGAGCCGACGACCGGTTTCCAGAACCGGTGCCGGTGCAGGGACGGCAGCTATCGGTGGCTCGCCTGGAGCGCCAACCCCGTCCTGCCGGAGGCGCTGCTCTACTGCGTCGCCCACGACGTCACCGATCGCAAGCGGGCCGAGGACGCGATCCGGAACGAGTCCGCCTTCCGCAAGGCGATGGAGGAATCGGTCATCACCGGGCTGCGCGCGGTCGACCTGGAGGGGCGCATCACCTTCGTGAATCCGGCGTTCTGCGAGATGGTCGGCTGGTCCGCCGACGAGCTCATCGGGTGCGTGCCGCCCTTCCCGTACTGGCCCGAGGAGGAGCTCGCGACGCTCCAGCGGATCACGGACGCGTGGATGAGCGGCCAGACGCCGCGCAGCGGCTTCGAGATCCGGATCCGGCGCAAGACCGGGGAGCGCTTCTTCGCGCGCCTGTACATCTCGCCGCTCGTGGGTGCCGACGGCCGCCAGACCGGCTGGATGGCCTCGACGGTGGACATCACCGAGCAGAAGCGCGCCCGCGTCGAGCTGGAGGCCTCGCACGAGCGCTTCGTGGCGGTGCTGGAGGGCCTCGACGCAGCGGTCCACGTGGCCGACGTCGCGAGCGAGGAGATCCTGTTCGCCAACGCGGCGTTCAAGGGCATCTACGGCCCCGGCGCGGTCGGCCAGAACTGCTGGGCCGTGACCGGCGGCAGCAAGGGGACGGCGAAGCTCCTCGTCGATCCGGGCGAGCTCAGGGTGGAGGACCTCCCACGCGAGCTGTACGCTGGGGAGGCGGTGAACGAGCGCGACGGCCGCTGGTACCATCTGCGCGAGCGCGCCATCCGCTGGGTGGACGGCCGCATCGCCCGCATGCAGGTCGCCACCGACATCACAGACCGCAAGCGGGGCGAGGAGCTCAGCCTTCAGCAGCAGGAAAGGCTGCAGCAGACCTCCCGGCTCATCACCATGGGCGAGATGGCCTCGTCGCTCGCCCACGAGCTCAACCAGCCGCTGGCGGCCGTCGCCAACTACTGCATGGGCTGCGTGACGCGGCTGGGCTCGGGGTCTTACCGCGCCGAGGAGCTGCTCACCGCCATGCAGAAGGCGAGCTTCCAGGCGGAGCGGGCCGGCAAGATCATCCGGCGAATGCGCGACTTCGTTCGCAAGCGCGAGCCCAACCGGGCCCGCGTGCCCCTGGCGGAGATCGTGGACGAGGCCATCGGGTTCGCCGAGATCGAGGCCCGCAAGGCGGGCGTCGGCATTCGCGTCGACATACCGCAGGACCTTCCGCCGGTGTATGCGGACAAGATCATGATCGAGCAGGTCGTGCTGAACCTGGTGAAGAACGGCATCGACTCCATGCAGCTGACGGCAGCAGAGCAGCGGGAGCTCACCCTCTCCGCGCGCGCGAACGGCGGGCGAACCGTCGAGGTGGCGGTCGCCGACCGGGGTCACGGGATCTCCGCCGAGCAGGCGGACAGGCTCTTCGCGCCCTTCTACACGACCAAGCCCGAGGGCATGGGCATGGGGCTCAACATCTGCCGCTCCATCGTGGAGTTCCACGACGGCCGGCTCTGGGCACAGCCGAACGCCGGGGGCGGGAGCGTCTTCTATTTCACGCTTCCAGTCGAAGATTGAAGGAGGCCGAAGGATGGCGGAGGGCTCCCAGCGCGTCTACATCGTCGACGACGACGAGGCGATGCGTGACTCCCTCGTGTGGTTGCTCGAGTCCCACGGCTACGCCGTCGAGGCCTATCCGTCCGCCGAGACCTTCCTGGCCTCCTTTCACGAGGACATGCGCGGCTGCCTGGTGCTCGACGTGCGCATGCCCGGCATGAGCGGGCTCGAGCTCCACGAGACGCTCATCGCCCGGCGGGCGACGCTGCCGGTCATCTTCGTCACGGGCCACGGCGACGTCCCCATGGCGGTCTCGGCGCTGAAGAAGGGGGCCGTCGACTTCATCGAGAAGCCTTTCGGCGACAAGGACATGCTGCGGCTGATCGCGCAGTGCCTGGAGCTGGAGCAGGAGCGCCGCGACACGCAGCTGCACGAGACGAAGACGCGGCGGCGGCTCGCGACGCTGACGGATCGGGAACGCGAGGTCCTGGGGCTGGTCCTGGCTGGCAAGCTCAACAAGCAGATGGCCGACGGGCTCGGGATCAGCGTGAAGACGGTCGAGGTGCACCGCGCGCGCGTCATGGAGAAGATGGGAGCCGGCTCGGTGGCCGAGCTGGTCCAGGCCGTGATGGCCGCCAAGGGGAACCGCCCGCCGTGAGGCCCATGCTCATTCTCTCGACGGCGCTGAAGTTCCTGGCCGGCGCGCTCGCGGCCGCCCTGCTCGCCCCGCGCCCCGCGCTCGCGGCGCCCAGGTACCGGCTCAAGCTCGCGCACGTCATCGGGGTGGGTACCCCCATCGACGTGGCGGCCCACCGGTTCGCGGAGCTCGTGAGGCAGCGCACCGGCGGCGAGGTGGAGATCGGCGTCTTCCCGGCGGGCCGCCTCGGCGGCGAGCGCGCCATCATCGAGGGGGTCCAGCTCGGCGCCATCGAGATGTCCTTCACCACCACGGGGGCCATGGGCGGCTTCGCGCCCGAGTTCCACGTGCTCGACCTGCCGTACCTCTTCCCGAGCTACGAGGCCGCGTACACCTACCTCGACGGCGACAACGGCAAGAAGCTCCTGTCGCTCCTCGACCGCCGGGGCATCCACGGCCTCGCCTTCCTGGAGAACGGCTGGCGCAACTTCACCTCCTCCCGGAACCCGCTCAAGCGGCCCGAGGACCTGAAGGGGCAGAAGATCCGCGTCATGGAGAGCCCGGTCTACATGGGCCTCATCCGGACCCTGCGCGCCAGCCCCACGCCGATGGCGTACTCCGAGCTGCCGAGGGCGTTGCTGCAGAAGGTGATCGACGGCCAGGAGAACCCCGCCGTCAACATCTACTCGGCGAGGATGTTCGAGTCCCAGCCCTACATGATCAAGGACCAGCACACGTACAACGTCTTCGTCTTCAAGGTGAACGGCAAGACGTGGAAGCGCCTGCCCGAGCGCGTCCGCGGAGTGCTCGAGGAGACCGCGATCGAGGTCCGTGACTTCCAGCGCAAGCTCAACCGCGAGGCCGACGGCGAGTTCCTCCGGAAGCTCGAGGCGAAGGGCATGCAGGTGCACGTGCCCAGCGCCGGCGAGATGAAGGCGTGGGTCAGCGCCACCGCGCCCGTCTACGAGGAGACGAGGCGGTTCCTCGGCGGCACATGGGTCGCGGACACCGTCCAGTTCCGGAAGGAGTGGGAGGCAGGCAAGTACAGAGTAGAAGAGCAGCGCTACATCGAGAGGTTCAGCGCCATCCGAGTGCCGCTGGACGAGGTGATGCGGAACTTCCGGTAGCGCCTCCAGCCGGGCCAGCCGAACCCGGCGAGCTCAAGACCTGTCGAAAAATGCGATCGCTCTGCGCGTGGCCGGGGCGGGGGCGGCCTGCGCCCCCGGCGACTCAAGACCTGTCACTCCCGCTTGGTCGTGGTCTCGCGGGGAGGCGCCGGCGCATGACGGCCAGCGTTCTTCCCCTCCTCGATGAGCTCCCGCACGCGCTGCCCTCCCTTGTGTCCCAGCTCCGAGTAGCCTTCGCTGCCGAGCTGCTGCTTGCGCGCTTCGCCGCCCAGCCGGCCGGCCTCGCGCACGGTCATGTTGCTGCGGCCCTTTTCCCTGTGAGGCATCGGACTGCTCCTTCCCGCCCTCGACCTGGCTAACATTGGGGCGTCCCCCTCGGGAAGCAAGGGCGCACTCTGCCGCCGGGCGCCGCGCTGTCCTCGTGTGGCGCGACGCACCGAGCGTCAGCACGGTGGGCCGCCGGGCGGCGGGCGAGGCGGCGGGCGAGGCGTAAGGCGTTGAACGGCGCTAAGATCACCGCGTGGCGAACCTCTCCGACAACGCGCGCGCGGTCCTCGAGCGGCGCTATCTGTTGCGCGACGACGAGGGCGCGC
>JBGQLS010000019.1:0-31626 GCA_041500205.1 Anaeromyxobacteraceae bacterium
GGCCACGCGGCGAGCCAGCGCGCCGCGACGTCGGTCGGTTTGCCGGGCGCGTTCACAGTGGGTCGCGCCTCGCCGCAACGACACGGATGCGATGTGAGTCCTGATGCGTGACGGCGACCGCGCCGGGCACGGCGGCGTAGGCGCTCGCGCCCGCCAGCACCTCGAAGCGCGCCTCCTCCTTGCCGCTGCTGACCGTCCCGTCGAGGCGCAGGCTCGTCCCCCCCGCCGAGATCCGCGAGACGAGCTGACGGACCTTGCCACGGCCCGCGGGCGAGCGGACCGGCAGCGCCGGGTCGGGCTCGGGCTGTGAGCGCCAGCCGAAGCAGTCGGCCTCGACGAGGAAGAAGTCGTCGTCGCAGCGGACGTGGAAGCGGTGGCGGTCTCCCCCGTCGAGGACGAGCGGCGGCACATCGAAGGTTCCCCCGAAGCCGGAGAACTCGCCGGCGCGGCCGACGAGCCGCCAGGCCGCCAGCGGCGCGGGGCGCGACCCGAGCGACGCGAGGAGCGGCTCGAGCGGTGCACCTGCTACGACGCGCTGCAACGTCTCGGAGGAGACCGCCTCGCGCGGCGACGCCCAGGCATCTGCCCGCATGGCCGCGACGGCGAGCGGCGCGGCCGCTTCCGGCCAATCCACGAGGCCCAGCGCCTCGAGCGCGGCGCGCCCGGGCAGGGATCCCGCGGCCGCGAGCGCGGCCTCCCGCACGCGCGCCTCGCCCAGACGCCAGGCGAGCAGCGCGCCGGCGTCGAGGAGCTGCTGGGCCGAAGAGACCCGAGGACCCACGGCGGAGAGCCCGCGCGCGAGGTCCTCTCCCCGCGGGCCCATGCGCTCGACCGCGTTCGAGAGCGCTGCCGGCAGGAAGCCGGGGCGCTGCGCAAGGAGCGGCCTCAGACGGGGAAACGCCTCTCGCAAGAGCACGGCGAGCGCGGGCTGTGCGGCGAACGCGTCGCGCGCGACGTGCAGGAGTACGAGGTCGTAGACGGCCGAGAGGACCGCGTCGTCGTCCTCGCCGCCGGCGAGCGGGGGCAGGATCGACTCGAGCGCGGTGAGCACGCGCTCCGGCGCGAGGCTCGGGTGGCGGCGCCGCGCCTGCTCGAACCTGTGGTTGAGCTCCTCGCGCCGCGCCTCGAGCCAAAGTGCCGCCGGGCCCGTGATCATGCTCGCCAGGTGAGCCAGCGCAGGTAGTTCGAGTAGCGCTGGTGGTAGTACTTGAGCTTCAGCACGTCCGCCGCCACGTGCGAGTAGAGCTTCGTGGCCTTGGCGAGCTTCGCGAGTTGCGATTCGATGCCGTTCACGCGCTTACGCACTTCGCCCTCCGGCACGCCGTCGAGGCCCTTGTCGAACTCCTCGTCCATGCGCGCCACCGGGTCGTCGCGGTCGAGGTCGAGCCGGGCGTACTCCTCGCAAGCGAGGTCGAAGGCGCGCCGGATCCAGGCCACGCGGTCCACCCGGTAGATGCCGTTCGACGCCTGATCGAAGAAGGGCGAGGTCGCGTTCTGGGCCAGCTTCTCGTGAAGGATCCAGGGCACGAGGTTGCGCACGTCCGGGAGCGAAACCTCGGCCTCCCCGCGGAACCATGCGAGCGCCTTGACGAAGCCGAGGATGGTCATGAGCGAGCGCACGGACAGCCCGTTCTCGGTCTGGGAGCAGATCGCCTTCACCTTGTCGCGGCCGCAGTCGTTCGCGCAGATGGTCGCCAGCGTCTTGCCGGCGAGGCGGATGGTGTCCTTCGTCTTGTACTCGAGGTCCTGCGCTGCCAGATCGCAGAAGTCGAACTGGGCCGCGAAGAACTCGAGCCGGCGGCGGACGCCGCGGGGCAACGGGACCGCGAGGACCTGCCGGTGCGCGAGATCGAGCTCGGCCTCGGTGAACGTCACCTCGCGTGGGACGAGGGCCTCGGGCTTGGTGCCATCCTCGAGCCGCGTCAGGAGGTCCCCCAGGAAGCGCGGGTTGAAGTTGAGCGCCTTCACGACGATGTCGATGCGATCCTTGAGCGCCTCGATGACCTGGTAGGTGCCGCCCCCCATGTCGTCGTTCGCGGTGAGATACCAGGCGCTCTCCGGGCTCTCCATCGTCTGGTCGAGGATCTCGGCGTAGCCGTCGGCGAGCAACGTGAGCAGCGCCGATTGCGTGCGCGTCGGAATACGGTTGTACTCGTCGATGATCTTGACGCGCATCGAGAGCCACTTGCGCCAGGCGATCTTGATGTCGTCGGTCGAGGAAGCCGTGATGAGGTCCTTGGGCAGCGGGTTCCCGAGGAGGTCGGCGATCGTCATCTGCGGCTGGCCGTGCTGGATCCCCCGGCGGACGTCCTTCAGCGAATAGCCGGCCAGGATGCCCATCAGGATCGCGCTGGCCGTCTTGCCGCGGCCCGGGCCGCCGATGAAGAGGCAACGCTTGCGGATGGCAAAGTTGAGGATCGGCAGCAGCACGAACGACGAGTACGACTGTGCGGTCGGCAGCCTGACCTCCGTCCCCACGCCGCCGAAGCGGAAGGAGGTCGGCGGCGCCTCGTTGAACTCGAGGTCGTAGTAGGGCGTGATGATCGCGTGGTTGACGATCCAGAAATAGGCCTGGCGCAACTTCTCGTCGAGCGCTGGCGCCTCGGCCGGCGACGGCTCGCCCGTGGAGGCCGGCCCCTGGTAGAGCTCGCGGACGTCGAACGTTCGTTGGCGCGCGGCGTCCGGCTTCGGGAGGGTGGGAGAGGAGCTGACCTGGCGCGGGTCGTGGGGCGGGAGGGTACGGGGCACGGGATCAACCCTATCCCACGGCAACGCGTCCAGTCACGAAGAGGCGAGCCCCAATCCCCCGGCCCGGCGCGACGTGGACCTGTGTTCCGTCGTCGTGCCCCTCGCTCGAGGCGGGTACGACTCGCTTCATGGCTTCGTCTGTTCGCCCCCGCCCCGCGCCCGGACGCCGGTGGAAGGCTCCTGGACCGGACACTCGAGATCGAACCCGAACAACCGCGGGTCCTGGCAGATCACGGCCGCCGAGAAGATGGACAGGACGTAGTCGTACGTCTCCCTCGGAGTCTTCCTGTCCGCGATGAGCCGCCAGAAGTTCCTGTCCTGGGGGTTCTCCGGCAGCGACTCGATGATCGCCCGCACGTTGTTCTCGCCCCAGTTGTACGCAGCCATGGCCAGCAAGCCCGAACCTTGCGCCTCGGTCGCCTGCAGCTCGCCGATGTACGCGACTGCCGCGGCGGTCGCCTTCCTCCAGTCGAACCGCTCGTCCTGGGCGTCGTACACCGTCTGCTCGTGGAGCGGGCCAATTCGCAGCCCATAGCGTCGAGCGGTCGGCGACACGAACTGCCACATCCCCTTCGCGTGCCCATAGCGGGTCCTCGGCCCGACGGCGCGCTCGTCGAAGCCGCTCTCCTGCAGCGCGAGGTAGAAGAACTGCGGCGCGAGCCTGGCGCGCGCGAGGGCGCCGATGACCTCCGCCTCGTATCCAGCCTGTCTGGCCCTCCGGAGCCCATTCGCCAACCGCCCGGTCGACCTCCAGCGTTCGATGTAGCGGCGGACCTCGGCCGTGAACCCCTTCGGCACGTTGACGTCGCACTCGCCAAGGAGCCTCGCCACGCGCAGGATGACGCGCTCGTCCGGGGGCACCTTCCCGTACACGCCGAGGTCGCGGACGAAGGCGTCGTACTCCTGCTGCATCTGGTCATGCCTGGCCGTCCGGTCCTTCAGCTCCGCGACCAGTTTCGGGTCCGCGCCCGCGAGGACGATCGCCTCCACCTTCCTCGTCTCGAGCTCGAGCGCCTTGGAAGTGTAGAAGATCCTCTCGGCCGTGGTCCGGAGAGCGTGGATCCTCCTCGCCTGATAGCCGATCACGCCCGCCGCGCCGACGAGGACGAGCAGCGCGGCGCCGATGAGGAGCCGGTATCGTCGTGAGGACCTCTTCTGGACGCGCTCGAACGCGCGCCGGAACATCATCGTCTCGCGCCCCGCGGGCCCGTCGCCCGGGCGGAGATATCGGTTCAGGATCTGCGTCTCGGAGGCGAAGCGATCGCCAGGGGTCGCCTTGCGCGGAGGCGGGGCAGCCGGGGCGGTCCGGGCGGCGCTGCTCGCGGGAGCAGGACCGGCGCTCGGACCGGGTGCGGCGCCGCTGACGCGCTCGCCCTCCGCCCGCGCGCCAGCCGCCGAGGTGAGGCGCAGGAGCGGGCCAGGTCTTCCCACCTCGACCTCGGCCGCTTCGGGCAATGGCACGAGCTGGACCCGCGTCCCGTTCACGTAGGTTCCCTGACCCGAGCTCAGGTCTCGGACCCACCACAGGACCCCGTCGAAGATGACCTGCAGGTGCCGGCTCTCGACGCCCTCGTCGAGCAGCTGCAGGTCGCACTCCGGCCCGCGGCCGACCGTGAAGGTGTCGCCGAACCAGGCCTCTCCCCGGGGCGCCTGGCCGCGGACCACGACGGCCTTCACGCCGGTCGAGCGCCTGGAGATTGTCGCCCGGTCCTGTCTCCGTTCGGCGCTCATGGGCCGGCATCCTCGCGTCAGCGCGACGCCGGCGCCATGCGAGACCAGAGCGGCGCGCCGCTCGTCATCATGCGGTTCACGCTCCATCGCACGGCGCGGCTCGCCTGCGCCCGGTGGAGGACGCGCAGGGCCGCCCCGCGCTCGCTCTCGCCCAGATCGTGCACCAGCACCTGCTCCTGGACCGCCAGCCCGTTCGGCCCGAAGGCCAGCGCGGTGGAGAGCTCGGCCAGCTCCCAGCCTTCGCGCGCGTGCCGCCGCTCCGTCCTGGAGAGCTCGAAGAGCGCCGGTGAGACGCACTGCCCATCTTCCCCGACCAGGGGCATGGGCTCGAAGCGGGACCCGACCAGCGGGACCACGCGAGCGACGCGCGCGCAGCTCGTTCCATCACCTGCAGTGCATTGATCGCCCTCGGCCACCAGGACCTTCACTCCGCCCATGCTCTCGAGCCGAAGCTTCACGTTCCTGGGGAAGGCGCGGAGCACGCCGATCGCGACGACCCGCAGCTGCGACCGCGAGCGCAGCGCCAGGGCGACCGGCCCAGAGGCGTCTCCGCTCGCATAAGAGGTCGTCGCGATCCAGACCAGGGTCGACCCCGGTCCGACGTCGCTCGTCATCACGTCCGCTTCGGCCAGCGGCCGCTCCGGGAGCGCCGTCCTGGCGAGCACGTTGTCCCCGCAGCGAAGGGCCGGGCTCTCCCAGCGCGCCTGGGCCCCGGTGCAATCGAGCGCGGGGGCGGTCACGCGGTGCGTCTTCGCATCGTACCCGCGGACCAGGAGCGCGACCCAGGTGCCCGGACCGACGGTCTCCGAGGCTCCCGAGGCTCCCGCGCGGTCGAGGACGCAGAGCGCCGGCGGCTCGGGCGGCGGCCGGGGACCGCTCGAGCAGGCGGTGGTCACCGCCAGCCCGAGCACGACGACGGAGCTCATTCTCGGCATTTCCATGCTCCCCGGCCGCTCACCGCACCGAACCGCGCCCGGAGCTTCCTTCGTCCTCGCCGTCCGGCGCTCGAGCTGCCCGATCACCTGCGATCGCCCCGTAGGCCCGCGCGAACTCCTTCCCGAACAGGAGGGCGCTGATGGCGTCGTCCTCGTCGGCGATCTCGTGAAAGGTGGCCTCGAACGCCTTCCACAGCGCGGCAGCGCGCATCGGCCAGATCCCTTTCGGCGCCTGCGCGGCGATCCCTTCGGGGCCTACCTTCTCGAGGAGGGCGTGCGCCCCCTCGATCACGCCGCGGAGCAGCGCGACCTGGTGCAACATGAAGTCCCCGAAGGCGCGCTGCAGCTCCTGCTCGCGTCCCCCGACGCTCGGATCGAGCACATAGGCGAGGAGCTGCGGCGCGTCGCGCACCATGTAGATCGCGCCCTCGCCTCGAACCGTCCGGATCCCCATCTCGGAGCCGAATTCCTCGTACCCCCGGCGCAGCTCGAGGAAGGATCGCGCGAAGGTCTCCAGGACGCCGGCGACGTGGTCCAGGACCGACCCGACCTCCTCCGGTCGCTTCAGCGGAACCTCGCCCAGATACGATTCGACGAACGCGCGGACGAGCGTGAGCGCGTCCGCCCCCTCGCGGCCCTCGATGGCGCGAGGCGCGGCGGCCGGGGTCTCGACGCCCGGCGGCGCCGGCGCCGGAGACGGCCCTCCCAGCTGGCGGAACTGTGGCTCGGCCGTGAGCTCGGGGTAGAGCACCGAGAGCCGCGCGAGCGCGGCGTGACGGGCAGACGCGTCCAGGCCGGAAAGGGCCGCGTCGATGGTCGCGCGCAGGTGCTCCCACGCGCCTCGGTAGGACAGGAACTGCAGGTTGAGCTCGAGGGACGCGGCGTCGATGGCGGCCGCGCCGGCCGCCTCGGCAGCGGGATCGACGAAGGGCGCGGCCGGCGGCTCGGGCGGCGCCGGTGGCGGCTCGGGCGGCGCCGGTGGCGGCTCGGGCGGGGCGGGAGGCGCAGCCGGGGCTTCCTTGAGCTGCTTCAGGAGCGAGGAGGCGCGCAAGCCGAAGACCGTCATCCGCCGGGAGACCGCGAGGTGCTCGGCCGTCGACCGGCGCGCGAACGTCAGCTTCAACGTCCCGATGTGCAGCTCCGAGCCCGGAGCGAGCACCGCCGGCGCGTTCTTCTCCAGCCGCCCTCCCGCCAGGATCGAGCCGTTCGTCGATCCGAGGTCCAGGTACCGCGCCTCCTGGTCGTCGAACTGGATGAGCCCGTGGTAGGTGGAGACGAACGGCCGCTGGAGCGGGAGGTCGTTGAGCTCGCCGCGCCCGATCCGCACGGGGGATCGGATGAACGCGAACTGCTCGGCGGTCCCCGCCTCGGCGTCCTCGACGTTGACCACCAGCGGGATCATGCTCGCCCTTCTATCACGCTCAGCTGAGGTCGATCCCGAACTCGCCGGACGCGGTCAGCCCGACGGCCACGGAGCGCGGCGGCTCGCCAGCGGCGATCCGCTCCAGGAGCGCTCGCGACAGCGCCGGCATGAGCGAGCCGCGCAGGACGTGGTCGACGTTGCGCGCGCCGGCGTCCGGATCGGTGCAGCGGCGCACGAGGTGGTCGACGAGCTCGGGCGCGAAGGTGGCCTCGATCCGGTGGGTCTCGGCCAGGCGCTGCGCGATCTGCCCCAGCTTCAGCTCCGCGATCTCCCTCAGGACCTCCGGTGGAAGGGGAGCGAACGGGACGATGCTCATGCGCGCCAGCAGCGCGGGCTTGAAGTGGCGAGAGAGGATGGGGCGGATCGCGCTCACCATCTCCTCCGCCGAAGGCCGGGCCCCTCTTTCGTTGAGCGACATGAGCGCGTCGGTACCGAGGTTCGACGTCAGGATGACGAGGGTGTTCTTGAAGTCGATCTCGCGGCCTTCACCATCCGTTAGACTTCCCTTGTCGAACACCTGGTAGAAGAGGTTCATCACCTCGAGGTCCGCCTTCTCGCACTCGTCGAGCAGGACCACCGAATAGGGCCGTTGCCGGACCGCCTCGGTGAGGAGCCCGCCCTCGCCGTACCCCACGTATCCTGGCGGCGAGCCGACCAGGCGCGAGACGGTGTGCTTCTCCTGGAACTCGCTCATGTTGAGCGTGGTCATGAAGCGCTCGCCCCCGTAGAGCGCGTCGGCGAGCGCGATGGCACTCTCGGTCTTGCCCACGCCGGAGGAGCCGACGAACAGCAGCACGCCGAGGGGCGTCCTGGGGTTGCGGATACCGGCGTAGGAGATGCGCAGGACCTCGGCGACCGCCTTCAGCGCCTCCGGCTGGCCGCGCACGCGCTCGGCCAGCTGCGCCTCGAGATGGAGCACCGCCTTGAGCTGATCCGAACGCATCTTCCCGACCGGGACGCCCGTCCACGCGGCCACGACCCGGCTCACCGCCGCGCCGTCGACCTCGGCGCTGAGGAGCGGATCCTCGCCCTGGATCGTCGCCAGCTCCGCGGCGGCCAGGTCGATGGCGGCGCGAGCCTCCTCCGGCTTCGCCCCCTCCACGCTCGCCGCGGCGCGGGCGGCCTTGAGCTTCTCGACGGCGGCTCGCTCCGTCTCGAAGCGCGCCCGCAGGGCCGCCAGGCCGTCCCGCGCGGCCTGGATGCGACGCTCGACGCCCTCGACGGCGGATGGATCGGCGAGCTGACCCTCCACGGCGTCGCGCCGGAGCGCGTCGCGCTCCCGCTCGAGCCCGGCCAGCTCCAGCTCGAGAGCGACCAGCTCCTCGGGCTTGCTGGTGAGCGCGATCTTGACGCGCGCCGCAGCGGTGTCGAGCAGGTCCACCGCCTTGTCCGGGAGCTGCCGCCCGGAGAGGTAACGGCGCGAGAGCCGGACCGATTCCACGATGGCCGCGTCACGGATGGTGACGCCGTGGGCGTCCTCGTAGGTCTTGCGGAGCCCGCGCAGCATCAGCACCGCGTCGTCCTCGCCGGGCTCCTCCACCTTCACCGGCTGGAAGCGCCGCTCGAGCGCCGCGTCCTTCTCGAAGTACTTCTTGTACTCGGACCAGGTGGTGGCCGCGATGGTCCGGAGCTCCCCGCGCGCGAGCGCCGGCTTGAGGAGGTTCGCGGCGTCCGACCCGCCGGCAGCCCCGCCCGCGCCGATCAACGTGTGCGCCTCGTCGATGAAGAGCACGATGGGCCGCGGCGAGGCCTTCACCTCGTTGATGACCGCCTTGAGCCGGTTCTCGAACTCGCCGCGCACGCTGGCGCCCGCCTGCAGGAGCCCGAGGTCGAGCCCCAGCAGGTCCACGTCCCGGAGCAGCCCGGGGACGTCGCCCTCCGCGATCGCCCGCGCCAGGCCCTCGACGAGCGCCGTCTTCCCGACGCCGGGTTCGCCGACGATGATGGGGTTGTTCTTACGCCGCCGCGCGAGGATGTCCACCAGCTGGCGGATCTCGCGGTGCCGGCCGAAGATGGGATCGATCTTGCCTTCTCGTGCACGTTGCGTGAAGTTAGTGGTGAACCTTCCCAGCGCCTCGCCGCGCGGCGCCGACCCGGGAGCGGGCGCGCCCTCGCCCGGAAGCATGGGCTGCGCCTCGCTGGTCTCGGGAGAGGGCGCGAGGACCACCTCGAGGTCGCGCTTCACGTCGGCGAGCGGGAGCGCCTCGAGCTCCGGCCACGGGTCGCCCATGTACCGGTCCGGGCGCGACGCCAGCTGGTAGAACAGGTGGCCGGTCCGGAGCGAGGTCGCTCCGAGGTCGACGGACGCGGTGAGCCAGGCGTCCTCGAGCCAGGTGAAGATTCGCTCCGAGATGACCGGCCGGCCCGCGTGGCCCGTCTTGAGGCGCTGGAGGTCCCGCTCGGCCCGGGCCGAGAGCCGCTTCCGGTCCACGCTCCAGTTGTGCAGGATGCGCGCGACGTCGCCCTCGTCAGGCTCGAGGAGGGTCGCGAGCAGGTGCTCGACCGCGATCTCGTCGTAGCCGCCGGACGCGGCTCGACCCACCGCCGCCTCGAGCAGGCGCGTGGCGCTCGGCGTGAGCTTGCGGATGAGGGCCTTCGGTTCGACGCGCATCGTTCTTTTCCCCTGGACCGCGATCAGGCGGCCGTTCGTGCCGCGACCCGCGCCCGCAGGCGCTGCCCGCCGAGCCAGGCGTCCCTCCCCAGCCGCGAGGCGCCGAGGCACAGGGCGGGCGCGGCGTCCTCGGACAGCCAGAGCACGACCTCGTGCTCCAGGGGCTCGGTCACGAGCGCCGCGATGAGCTCCTCGGTGCGGTTGGCCAGCTCGCCCCCCGCGAACAGCCGGTACTGCTGGGACGACAAGGGCCCGATCGTAACCCGAAAACGTCCCGCCACGTCGAGCACGCGCCGCCCCACCAGGCAGTCCTGGCCGAGGCGGCCCGCCTGGCGCCCGAGCAGCGTGAGCTGGTCCTCCGCGATCTGGACCCAGGCGCCCACGAACGGCTCCACGGTGACGCGGGCGTCCCCCAGGTCCGCGGCGAGCGCGTCCTCGATGGCGATCGCCAGGCCTTCGGCTGTCATGGTCCGCTCGGCGAGGAGCGGCGCCAGGCGGAGCAGACGCCACGTCGCGAGCCGGGGGCGCGCGTCCGGCGCACCACCGTCCACCCCGAGCAACGCGAGCAGCCGAGACGACCAGGGATCGGTCCCGTCCGCGCGCCAGGCGTTGGGGAGGTCGTGCTTCGTCCATCCGCGATACAGCAACGAGAGGAGCCTGTGGTGAAACAGGTCGAGGAAGTCGCGCATCGGCGTCGACTCGTCCTGCTCCTGGGCCACCTCCTCGGCGATGTAAGGCGGCAGCGGACTCACGCTCCCCGTGAGGCCGAGGAAGGTCGTCGTGACCTCGTAGCCACGACGGAGCTCGTCGCCGGGGACGGCTGACGGCGGGCCAGCCTGGAATTCGCGGACGCGCGCCACGTCCCCCGTGGAGAAGGTGAGCGCTGGATCGTGCCGGAAGCGGATCAGCTCCTCCGCGGGGCTGGCGGCCTCGCCGACTGGACTGCCACCGACGAGCCGCTCGAGGAGCAGGATGAGCGGGTAGAACCCGCACAGCCGCGCCTCCTCGATGCGCGCCGAGACCTCGGCGCTCACAGCAACGCCTTCTGACCGTTGCGGGGCGGCCACGCGAACTCTCGCAGCGAGGGCTCCGCCCGGAGCGTGAGCTCCACGAACGAGCTCAGGCTCGCCTGGGCTGCGATCAGCTCGTCGACGGCGCACCCGAAGAGGAACGCATCCCCGAGCCCCGCGAACCCGGCCTCGTCGACGGTGAGAGTGAGCCGCGTGCCGCGCGCCGGAGCGCCCGAGATGAGCCGGCGCGAGAGGATTGCCTCGGCGCCGCGGATCGACTCCACCCTGAGCTGGTTGGAGCGTCCGGACTGCTGGTCGGAGAGGAGCTGAAGGTTGTAGAGCCCGAGGAGCGCCCGCAGTTCCTCGGCCGTGGCGATGGAGGCACGGTTCGCGGCGAGGTGGGACATGAGCCGCCAGTGCAGCTCGGTCCCGAGCGGTGGAGTGACGGGCTGTGACACCGGCGTGATGTTCCTGAAGGACGCGATGGTCGGCGAGGTCGCGGTGGGCTGCGAGACGTCACCCAGCTTGAGACGCGCCGGCAGGCCTCGGTTCGTGGCGAGGACCTCGAACGAGATCGTCTGGGGGTCCAATCCGCCCGCCCCGTCCAGCGGCCGCGCCACCGAGATGAACGTGTCGAGCCCGCCGTCGACCGGCGAGAGGGTCCGGCGCAGCCGGTAGTAACGGGAGCCCTTCCCGCCCTGGGCGTGCCGGAACCCGACGAAGGGCTCGTACTGGGTCCGCTCCCCCGGACCCTCGGGCACGCCGATCACGCCTTCGACGGTGTGGATCTCCATGTGCGCCGGAGGCGCCTCGACGGCGCGGACCATGTGCTCCTCCGCGAAGGCGCGCACGGACACAGGCTCGCCGGAGGTCCGGAAGAGGTTCACGGCGGGCACGCAGTTCGTCCGGAAGGCTTCCTTGCCGAGCCGGGAGGGGAGCTCCGGGGGCCGCTCGAACTCGAACGCCAGCTCGAAGTGATCGGCCACGACGTCCCGTGCCCGGTCGAGCCCCCGGATCTCGAGGAAGAGCATCTTCTGAGGCAGCGTGAAGTACTCCTGGAGCAGGCGATAGCCTTGTGGGGCGAGCCGCGGCCAGGGCAGGAGCGCCAGCTCGGGCTCGAGCCCGACCAGCCTCACCGCGGAAGCAGGGAGAGCGACCGATCGACCCGTCGCGAGCCCATTCACGCGCACGCCACGGAGGTGCCGCGCAAACCACAGCATCACCGTCGAGGCGAGCGGGAACTCGCCATGGACGAAGAGGCGAAGCCCGGCCGCGTCGAGGAGGGCCGGCAGGGCCTGCGGCGCGGCCCGGAGCTGGACCCGCACGCGGGGCGAGCTGCTGTTCGAATGATCGAGCGCGACGTCCGTGACGGAGGCGGGCAGGAGGTCGAGATCGGCCGTGGTCCGGAATCGGCAGGAGGTGCCGTCGACCGGGACGGATGCGATCTCGGTGCCCGCGGGGACGACCACCCGCGAGCGCAGGGAGCCCGACGTGGGCGTCATCTCCACGATCGTGCTCGCCGGGACCGGCCTCAGGAAGTGGGGCAGCAGCAGCTCGGTGAGATCGTGCACGACCTCCGGGACCGCGTCGTCGATGCGCTCCCGGATGCGTGCCGCCAGGAAGGCGAACCCCTCCAGGAGCCGCTCGACGTCCGGGTCGCTGCCGCGGTCGGCGAGGAGCCCGGCCGTGGACGGGTTGGCCTCCGCGTAGGCCTTGCCTGCCGCGCGCAGGAAGGCGAGCTCGTTCTGGTAGTGCTTGCTGAACATGGCTAGCCGGCGACGTCGATCCGCCCGCCGGGCCGGACGGTGGTGGACAGCCGGAGCGCCTTGGCGGCTCGGCCTGCCCGCTGCGCGACGATCTCGAACTTCAGGATGAGGTCCCCTTCCGTGGGCACGTGGCGCACGCTCACGGCCGTGAGCCTCGGTTCCTGCTCCAGGATGGTCGCCCTCATGGCGGCCGCCAGTTGCTGGATCCCTCCGGGAAACGAGTGGACGATGTCCGCGAAGTCCGGCACGCCGAGCGACGGGGCGCAGACCGCGTCACCGGCGCAGGTGTTGAGCAGGGCGCGGACGTGCGACACGATGGACTCGACCTCGCCGGCCGGGCCAGCACCCGCGATCCTAGAGAGAAGTCCCCGGCCGGCCATGCGCGCTTCCTGGGCGCCGGGACCGAGAAGGTCCGGCGCCCGGCAAACCGCTAGCGGTTCGCGCTCCAGGTATCCTCGTGCGATACTCCACCATCCGTGAATGTCCACTTGATGGTGTGGAAGACGAACGTCACCTCCTCGAGAGGCGGCTCGGTGCTGCTCGCCGGCACGATGGTGTCGGGAACCATCTGCTTCAAGGACGCGATGCGCCCGTCCTTGATCTCGACCGTGTAGAACTGCTCCGTCGTGCCGTCGCCCTTGGGGTTGGGCCGGAAGAACTTGAAGGCCCCCTCGACCTTGGCGTTCTCCACGAGCGCCTTCACGAGCAGCGGCGACGACTTGTCGATGCGCTTGCGGATGAGGAGCGGCTCGTACTGGCGCCGGCCGGTGGCCATCCCGCTGCCCGCCTCGCGCGCGGTGATGACCTTCTGCTCGTAATAGACGCACTCGATGGAGTCCTTGCGCCCGATGCTCGTCTGCGTGCTCTCGCCCTTGACGTCCTTGCCGTTTGCCTTGAGATACAGATGCACGGTTTCAGCCATGACCGCCTCCGTGAGATGGATTCGGCGAGCCGTTCTCGCCCCCGCCTTCTAGAAAAGCCTCGGCGCCGGATCTGACCTGCGACGCGCTCGCGCGCCTCGTGCAGCCCTTCATTCCTTGTCGAGCTTCCCCACCAGGGAGAGCGTGAAGGAAGCACCCATGTACTTGAAATGAGGCCGCACCTTCAGGTTGCAGCGATACCAGCCCGGCTGCCCCTCCACGTCCTCCACCGCGATCTCCGCCTCGCGCAGAGGCCGCTGCGCTCGGACCGAGGGCGCCGGATCGTCCATCTCCGAGACGTATTGCGAGATCCAGGTGTTGAGCTCGCGCTGGAGCGTGCTGCGGTCCTTCCAGCTCCCGATCTGCTCGCGCTGCAACACCTTGATGTAGTGGGCGAGCCTCGTCATGATGAACATGTAGGGGAGCTGCGTACCGAGCCTGAAATTCGTCTCGGCGTTCTTTCCCTCGACCGTGTTGCCGAAGGTCTTGGGCTTCTGCACCGAGTTCGCCGAGAAGAAGCAGGCGTTGTCGGCGTCCTTGCGGTAGACGAGGCCGATGAAGCCCTCCTCGGAGAGCTCGAACTCCCGCCGCTCGGTGAGCATGACCTCGCTCGGGATCTTGGTCTGGATCTCCCCCATCGCCTCGTACTGGTGGAGCGGCAGGTTGTCGACGGTGCCCCCCGACTGCGGTCCGATGATGTTGGGGGCCCAGCGGAACTTCGCGAAGGAATCGGCGATGCGCGTCACGAGGGCGTTGGAGGCGTGGCCCCACAGGTAACGCTCGTGGTGGTCGACGACGTCCTCGTTGAAGTTGAACGCCTTGACGGGCACCGTCTTCTCTCCGTACGGCAGCCGGAGGAGGAAGCGCGGCATGGCGAGCCCGACGTACCGCGCGTCCTCGCTCTCGCGGAACCCGCGCCAGCGCGCGTACTGCGGCCCCTCGAACAGCGACTTGAGGTCTTTCAGGTTCGGGAGGCCCTGGAAGGACGTGTCGCCGAAGAACTCGGGGCTTGCGTTTCCGATGACCGGGACGTGCGACATGGCGCCGATGGCGGCGACCTTGCGCAGGAGCTCGAGATCCTGGGGCCCGGGCCCGAAGTCGAGGTTGAGGTTCATGACGCCGAACGGCTTGCCGCCGAACACGCCGTA
This sequence comes from Anaeromyxobacteraceae bacterium, assembly GCA_041500205.1. GTDB lineage: Bacteria > Myxococcota > Myxococcia > Myxococcales > Anaeromyxobacteraceae > Anaeromyxobacter_A. The sequence continues at coordinate 14,293 of JBGQLS010000019.1, forward strand.
CTCGTTCGAGTAGACGAGCTTGTAGAACCCGGACTTGGTGAGATCGGGGGCGTCGTCGAGGTCCGCCTGCAGGCTCTCGCGGTCGACGGGGAGGATCTCCACCCGGACGTTCTCCCGAAAGTCGATGCGCTCGATGGCCCAGCGAAGCGACCGCCACGCCGACTCGAGCTTCTGCACCTCGGGGTGGTGCAGGATCTCGTTCACCTGCGCGCTGAGCCGCTTGTCGAGCTCGGCGATCATCGCGTCCACCGCGCTCCGCTCCACCTTCTCGGCCGCCTTGGTGGGCGCCAGCATCTCCGCGATGAACGCGGCGACGCCCTTCCGCGCGACGTCGTACCCCTCGTCGCTAGGCTTGATCCGAGACTCGGTGAGGATCTCGTCGAGGAGCGACCCACCGGTCGTGGTCTGGGGCTGTGCCTGCTGATCCGCCTTGGTCTCTGCCATGATGTTCTCTCTAGTCCTTGAGGCCGAGCTCTTGCATGAGCTTCCGACGCCCCTCGGCGTCGCCGAGCAACGCCTGGATCTTCTTCCTGAACGCGGGGATGTTGCCGAGCGGCCCCTTCAGCGCGGTGAGCGCAGCGCGCAGTTCGAGGAGCTTCCTCAGCTCGGGGACCTGGTTCACGATGCCTTCCGGACCGAAGTCGGCGAGCGACTTGAACTGGAGGTCGAGGTTGAGCGAGTCGTCCTTCTCGGCGGACAGCTTGTCCGCGACCTGGATGTTGAGCTCGAGGTCCTGCTTCGCCATCACCTCGTTGAAGTTCTCCTTGTCGACGTTGATGGGCTTCCGCTCGTCGAGGGGCGTGTCATCGCGACGGCCCGTGTAGTCCCCGACCATGAGGATCTTGAGGGGCAGCTCCATCTCCTCCTGCGCCCCGCCCAGCTGCGACTTGTACACGATGTTGACGCGCTCCTTGGGAGCGACCGACTGATCACTACTTCCCATGGCTCACCTCGGAGGATGGTTGCTCTTCATGATTCGTCGGCGGCGGTTCACGGCCAGACATCGTGGGCAGCCGCCGGGTCCAGGCTGCACAGGCGTTGGTACTGCTCGACGAGCTGTGGAGAAGCCCCTCGGACATCTTTCCCCAACGCGCGAGCTGCCGCAATTATACCTCTCAGGGTCTCGACCGCGAGCGCCGGCTCCCAGCTCTCGAGGTCGTGCGCCCTCACCTCCCGTTCCAGGGCCTCGTAGGTCGCCTTGGCGAGGGCCGTCAGCCCTGCGACGTCGCAGGCCCGCGCGAGCTCGAGGCGCGCCAGGAATCTTCCGCGGCCCGTCGAGGCGCGCTGGACCGCGCGCTGCATCAGGGCGAGCCCCTCCTCCACCTTGCCGCCGGACAGGAACGCCCGCGCCTCGCCCAGCTCGGGCGGCTCCTCGATCCCCTGCGCCGCAGGCGCGGCAGGGAGACGCTCGCGAGGAGCGACGTGCTGGTCGATCCAGGCCCGCGTGCTCTGCGAGGCGAGGGGTGTCCCGTCCGCGAAGGAGAGCGAGACCAGCTCCGGCATCCGGGCGAGGAGCGTCCTCGTCTCGAGCGCGACGGCCGCGCGGGCGCCGTCGTGGGTCGCGCCGAGCCCCCGGAGCGCATGCCAGGACGCCCGCTGGAGGTCGAGCGCGAAGCGGTGCTGCGGCAGCGCCGACTCGGCCTCGTCGAGCAGCGCGAGCCACTGCCCGTTCTGCTCGAGGAGCCCCAGGCGGTTGCGCAGCGCCTCGGGCGGCGGCGGGATGGAGGTCTTTCCACCGGGAGCGGACGGGCTGGCCGCGAGGTGCAGCCAGAGGCCGTTCCGCAGGATCCGGAAGGGCGACGGGTCCACAGCGGAGGCCGCCCGGAGCTCGCGCGCGATCTCGAGCAGCGCGTCGCCCACCTTCGAGAGCCGCTCCGTGGGATCGGCGGGGGCGATCTCGACCGGCGCAGGCGTGGCCACCGGCTCCGGCGACGGCCACGGCGCCTGCTGCTGCGGGGGCTGAGGGGGCGGCGGCGGCTCCTTGGCGGCAGAGGAGGCCTCGAGGCGCGCCACCTCCTCGAGCAGCCGGCCGAAGGCGGGCGTGGCGTCCTGGAGCTTCTCGCGCGCCATCTCGGCGAGCCGGCGCGTCGCAAGGCCCAGCGCCTCGAGCTGGACAGGATCCGGGTTGGCTGGAGGCGTCGCCTGGAGGGATGCCGTCGACCTCTCGATGAACCACTGGAGCGCGTTCGATCGGGCGCGCGGCCTCTTCACGTCCGGCTGCATCGACTCCCAGTACCTCTCGACGAGGCCGGCAAGCAGCGCCGTCCCGGTCACGAGCCCGTCCAGGCCCTGCGTCGCGTGCAGTGCCCGCGCGAGGTACGCTGCGAGCAGCAGGTCCTTCGTCCTCGCCTGCAAGAGCCCGGTGGCGTTCTTCACCACGGCGGGCCAGCTCACGGCGCTGCCCACCAGCGACTCGAGCTTGGCGATCTCGCTCGCCACCGCCTCGTAGGCCGGATCGGACCTGGCGGCCACCCCTGCCGGAGAGGCACCGTCGATGGGGTCGAGGTAGGAGGTCGTCCGCCTTGCCAGGTCTTCGAGGGTCAGCGACACGCGTTCACTCCGTTCGGGCGTCGAGGGCGTCGAGGAGGTCGGCGACGGAACGGTCACGTCCCTGGAGGACGTCGAGCACCGCCTCTCCCAGCGCGCGGCGCGCAGCGGTCGCGGCCGAGGCCTGTGTGGTGGTGAGCGGCCAGATCCTCGGGTCCTTCGCCTCGGCGCGCCAGAGGTCGGCGAACATCGCGGGAGAGAGGGCTCCCGTCGAGAGGAACAGCTCCGGCGCCATGGCCGCGCGCCAGAAGAACGAGGGAGGGCCGGGCCATCTCAGGAGCCTGCGCGCGAGCTCGAGCCAGAACCAGCGATCCGCGCCGCACCGGGCCGGGCAGGCGAGGACCACCCCCCGGCCACCACCCTCCCGGCCTCGCAGCGGCTGGCAAGCGGAGCGCACGCACTGGAGAGCGTACGCCTGCTGGTCCACGGAATCGCCTAGGAGCCGCGCCAGCAGCTCGCGTCCGCTCTCCCGTGACGCGTCCCGGCGCGCGCCCGCGTCGGCCACGGCCAGGTCGGCCGGCTCAAGGCACGGCAAGGCTTCGACGCGCGCGGCCAGGTCCGAGGGCGCGAGGTGCGCGGCCTCCGCCATGAGCGCAGCGGAGGCTTCCAGGAAAGGCTGCGCAGCGGAGGCGAGGGCGGGGAACGTCGCCGTGAGCTCCGAGCCCCCCACCGGCGCGAACACGGCGAGCGGGAAGCTCCGCCCCACCCTGTCCGCGCTGCCTGCGACGACGCCCAGGAGGGAGAGCGCCCCGCCGGGCGGCCGGAACACGAAGCGGACCGGCTCCCCGCTCGCGCCGGCGCCACCTCGCTTCGCCGCCTCGGAGCCCTCCTCGAGCCAGCGGACGAGCGATCGCGCCGGCTCGTCGGCCGCGCGCAGGCGTACGAAGTCCCCGTGGGAGGGGATCTTCCCGTACAGGCCGGCAGGAGCGAAGGTCGGCATCGGCCGCGCTATCTCCCCGGGCTCGAGGCGTCCTCGACGCACACCGCCCCGCGGGTGGCTATGTTGAGCGGGACCGCGTCGGCTCCGCGGAACGGCTCCAGGAGCCGGGCCGCTCCCGAGCGGTGCACGCCGAAGAAGGGCGTCTCGCTCCGCGCGGTGCGGAAGTCGATGGTGATCGCCGCTCCGAGCGTCTGCATCCTGAACACCATCGTGAAGTCGCGGCCACGCGGCTCGCCCTTGGGCGTGCCCATCTCGAGGAGCCGGAACAGCCCCCACTCGCCGGCGCGTTCCAGGGTCTCCTCGTTCCCGTCGGCAGTCCTGACCCTCAGCGAGGCGCCCGAGGCCTTCCCTGGGTTCGGCCAGCTGAGCCGGTGCCACTCCTCGGGCTCGTTGTGGTACTCGACGTGCTGGCCGTCCACGTCGAGGAAGACGGCGGCCACCCGGGGCGTGGGCTGGATCTGCACCGAGAACGGGACGGACGGCTCCGCCGCGCCGGGCGGGAAGAGCGCGGTCGTGATGTCCTGGCCGCGCCTGAGGAACGGCAGGAGCTCGCCCCGGAAGCTGCCGCCTCCCTGCCGCCCGGCGAAGCGGTAGCCTTCGCCCGACCTCTCCACGGCGCGGCTCAGCGACTGGCTGTAGAACGACCACAGCTTCCCGGCGTCGCGCTTGAAGAAGTCCACCACGTCCGCCATCGCGGCGTCCTCCCGGCTGACACGGTTGAACGGGTATCGCCCGGCCAGGTTGCGCCGGTAGAAGAGCGCCACGTCTGAGCACCACCTCGCGGCGGCAACCCTGCCCGCCTGATCGTCCGTGTCGGCGGCCGCCGCCTCGATGGGCGGCCAGAGCAGGGAGTGCAACCGCGGGCGCCACCCCACCTCGCGCGCGTCGATGAGCGACTGCACCCTGGTCTTCGCCTTGGTGACCGCCTCCCGGAGCGCCGCACCAGCCTCGCCGCCCCCCTCGGCTGCCTGGAGCGCGTCGCGGACAACCGCGAGCTGCTCCTGGTACACGTCGAGCGGGAGCTTCGGCGGTGGCGCGCCGCCTCCCGCCGCGGCGGGCTTGGCCGGGGCGTAGCCGAACCCGGAGAGGCCGGCGAAGTGCCGCTCGACGTCGAGCGGCCCGAGCCGCACCTGCTCGCGCTCACCCGCCCTGGCCACCACCGTCTCGATCCCACTTTCGGAGCCGAGCGCGTTCCGGACCTGCTCCCTGGCCCTGTCGAGGAGACCCTCGCCGGCCCTCGCCATCGCGCCCGCGGCGCCTCCCAGCCGCGTGTTGTAGCCGACGGCGCCCAGCAGGCGGCCGTAAGCGGGGGTCTCGCCGCCGGTCAGCTCCTGGAGCAACGGCAGCGCCGCGATGGGCTGGACCGACACGGAGTCGACGAAGCGCTGCCACGCCTCGATGTAGCGCTGGTAGTAACGCGACCTCAGGCGCTCCAGCTCGCGCGCCGCGCGGTCCTCGCCTTCCTTCCCCTCTCCGGCGATGACCCACAGCTCCACCAGCGACGCCGGGTTCTCGAGCCGCGCCTTGACGACCTCCTCGTACGCGCGGCGCGTGAAGGCCCCACGCACCTTGGCGGCCGCGCGGAGCGCGACCGTGGGTCCGTCCAGCATGCCGCCCAGCTCGAGGTCGTAGCCCTTGCCATCTACCTCGGCCGCGAGCTGCTCGACCGCGAGGTCCGAGAGCGGGAGCCGGCCGAGCACGCGCCGCTCGCGCCTCACGAGGTCCTCGTCCCGCGGCAGCGCGAGCGTGGGGTCGGACCCGAGGAGCTTCGCGAAGAGCTCGGCGTTCGCCTGGATGCGCCTCGGGGCCGCCGGGTCGGCGCTCGCGCTCCACCGCCCCGTCCAGCGCTCCGCCACCTTGCGGCCGATGAACTGTTGCTCCGCGTCGCCGAGGCGCGGCTCGGCGAGCCCGCGGGGCGCGGTGAGGAGGAGGTGCAGCTTGAGCTTGTCGTAGAACAGGGCGTGCTCGGCCTGGTCCGGCTGGGCCCCGGACGCCTCGAGCCGGCGCACGAGCTCGCCCATCTCCTCGCGGTCCCGGCGGAAGACCGGGTCCACGATGAGGCGGCGGACCGCGCCCGCGAAGAGGCGCCGCACCGGGCCCTGCAGGGCATCGCCGCTGTAGAGGCCGAAGCGCATCGAGAACGGCGGCCCCTCGTCGCGGTAGCGCTCGAGGAGCGCTATGCGCTCGCGCAGCGGCTCGAGCTCGAGGAGCGGCGGCAGCCCGCCCTCGCCGGCCCGGAGCTTTCCCGACACGGCGTCCACGATCTCGCCGGTGGACTGGATGAGCTCGCGGTTGGCGAGGAACGACCGGAGCGGGAAGACGAGGAAGAGCGCCGCGACCACGCCCGCCGCGCCGACGAGCGCCCAGCGGCGGACCGCATCGCGCTTGGCCGCCTTCGCGTTGCGGAAGGCGATGCCCTGGTCCGGGAAGAGGACCTCCGCGAACACGTCGCGCAGGAAGTAGCTCTTCGCCTCGACGACCGGCTCGACCTCGGGGAGCGCCGGGCGGATCCCGAATGCCTGCGCCATGGCGGCCATGACGCGGTCGACGACCCGGCCCTCCTGTGTACCACTCGTGAAGTAGACGCCGCGCAGGATGGGGGCGTCCTGGTAGACGTTCTCCGTGAGCAGCGCCTCGAGGAAGGCCGCCAGCGCGGGCTTCGTCGCCTCGAGCTGCTGCGGGAACTCGTAGATGCGCTCGCGCGCCCTGAGCTGACGCTCGTCGGCGAGCCGCCGCACGCTGCGCTCCTCGAGGACGGCGAGCAGCTCGTCGAAGCGCTCGCGGAACAGCTCGCCCTTCTCGGCCGTCTCGCCGACCGGGAGCGTGAACCCCCAGAGCTGGCCCCGGTCGGCCTTGCGCAGATCGGCGAACGTCTCGACGAAGCCTGGCAGGAGGTCGCACTTCGTGAAGAGGACATACACGGGCAGCACAACCTGCAGGCGAGCCATCACCTCGTCCACGCGCTCGCGCATGCGCCGCCCCAGCTCCGCCGCCCCCTCCTCCGGCTCGGCGCCGAGCTCGCTCACCGAGACGGCGACCAGGAGCCCGTTGATGGGCTTGCGGGGCCGCGTGCGCGCCAGCGTGTCGAGGAAGCTCGTCCACTCCTCGTGATCCTCCTCCTCGGTGGCGTAGCGGCCCGCCGTGTCGAGGAGGACGGCCTCGTTGGTGAGCCACCACTCGCAGTTGCGCGTGCCGCCGATCCCGCGCACCCCGCCGCGCTTGGTGAGGTAGGGGAACTTGAGCCCCGACGCGCGCAGCGCGGTGCTCTTCCCGGCGCCGGGCGGGCCGATGATCATGTACCAGGGGAGCACGGCCAGCGCGTCCCGCCCGCCGCGCGCCAGCTTGGAGCTCTTCAGCGCCTCGACGGCCTTCGTGAACTCCGCCCGCATCTCCTCGACCTCGGCCTGCTGGTCGGGGCGCGCGGACTGCGCCTGCGCGTCTCCCTGCGACTTCAGCGCCTTCTCGATGTCACCCGCGGCCTTGCGCGCCTTCCACCGCCGCCAGCCGAGGACCGCCCCCCAGGCGACCGCGACGGCCAGCGTGACGACGACCGCGATACCCAGCGGGAGCTTGAGGAAGAGGACGAGGGCCCAGACCAGGGCAAGGAGGAACACCGACAGGACGACCGCGATCATGGGTGGGCGGGCTCAGTGGATGTTGGCGGAGTCGACGCGTGAGACGACGTTTCCGCTGCTCATCCCCAAGGACAGGTGGAGGCCAGCATACGTGAGCACCGCGAGCGCAAGGGCCCCGGCCGCGATCCACACCCCGAGCCCGGCGCGGCCGGCCGATCGGTGCGCCTCGTCCGGGCGCTCGCCGTGAGGCGAGAGCACCTCGGTGTCGAAGCGGCGCGCCCGCTGCAGCTCGGCCTGGAGTCCGTCGACGATCTTCATCAGCTCGAGCTCGCCGCCGCGGACCCTGTACCGCCCCTCGAACCCGAAGAGGAGCGCCAGGTAGTAGACGTGCAGGATCTCGCGCTTTCGCGGATCGCGCCGCAGGTTCGTCAGCCTGGTGAAGAACCCCTCGCCCGCGACGTTCTCCTGGAAGTAGTGGAGCTGGAGGGACTGGGACGCCCAGTCGTCACGCGACGAGTCCGGGCGAGACAGGACGATATCGTCCGCGAGGGAGACGACGGCGTAGGCGATGTCGTTCGCGTCCTCGCGGCTGAAGCCGGCCTGAGCGGCGCGCTGGAACATGGCGTCCACGAACCCGCGCAGACGCGGCTGGAGCGTCGCGGTCGCGGGGAACGACGCGCCGTCGAGACGCCGGAGCTGGATGAGCGCGTCGAAGCACTCGCGCGTGATTTCCGTGATGCGGTCCATGGCCTCCCCGGCGCAGAGCGATTCCGCGCGCGCGAGCGCACGGCGGCGTGACTGTACCCATGCGAGGCCTGCGACTGCAAGCGAACGCGCACCCCGAGAGCGTCAGGGTTCTCCCATCGGGGCGGCGGCGCCGGCATCGGCCGGGATCGCGAGCAGCTCCAGCTTCGTCCTGATCGGATCGAAGGGTGGAGGGAGGTACAGCGCGATGTTGCGTCCGGTCAAGATGCCCTGCCACAGCCGATCGCCCGGCACGAGCGCGAAGTAGATCACGCCTGGCCGGACCGGGAGCTGGGGCGGTGGCCGGTGTACGACCTTGAGCGGCAGGCCGGGCGCCGCCGCCTGGACGAGCCCCTGGATCTCCGCGGCGGAAGCGACCTTGGCCAGGCGCGGCAGCTGCTCGACGACCATCGACTCGGGGTGCTCGCTCTTGACGGTGAGGAAGAGCTGCCCGCGCAGCAAGCGCTCGTCCTGCAACCTCGCGAGGAAGAGGCCTCCCGCGCGCTGCTCGAGCGGCACCACGACGTACTCCTGCGCCGCCATCCCGCCGAGGAGCTCCATGAGGAGCGCGAGGAGGGGCTGGAACGTCGCGCGCAGGTCGGCGTGCTGGAGCTTGGGGAGGCCGCCGGCCTCCTGGCCGCGGAACGTGGAGAGCTGACCCGCGAGCTGCACGAGCTGGAGGTAGCACTCGCGCGGAGAGGCATCCGCGTCCTCGGCGAGGTGAGCGAGCGCGGGGACGTGCGTGTTGAGCACGAGGAGCTGGAGGAGCCGGACCAGGTCGGGCGTGGCGATCTCGCTCGCGGCGGCGCGGTGGCGCCGCGTCTCGGCCAGCTCGCGCGCCTTGGCGACGGCGCGCGCCAGCACCTCGCGCACCCCGGTCACGAGACGCGGCGAGACGCCGATCCGCAGCGCCGGGGGAACGTACCACTCCGAGAGCGCGAGCTGCCCCGTCGCGGCGCGCTGGAGCTCGGCGATCTTGATGCTCTCGTGGTCCTCGCGCCGCTCGTCGCCGAGGAGGAGGACCGCGTTCGGCCGCGCCAGCTTGACCGGCAGCGCCGCGGCGTCCGGGGAGGTGGCGTCCGCGAGTTCACGGCTGAGCGAGAGATAGCGGCTGGCGCCCCGGGCGCCCTCCTCCGCGTAGTTCGAGACGCCGTCGCGCTCGCGTGGGACGGCGAGATACACATCGAGCGAGCGCGCGGCGGCGGGGAAGCTCACGGCCGCGTCCCTCGCCGGCGGCGACGAGTCAGCGTCCTCGAAGGCCACCGGCAGACCGTCGGGAAGGATCCCGGCAAACCGGACGAGGCGCACCTGCCCGGCCGCGAGCGCCGCCGGGTCGATGTCCATCGCCAGCACGCCCCAGCCCGTCGGCGCGACCGCGTCGAGCCGCGCCGCGACGTACGCCTCGTGGAAACGATCGAGCGCCTGTAGGTGTTGCGGGGACAGGAGCATCCCCTCCGACCACACCACCTTCTGCGGGGATCTCATCGCCACTCCTCATCCGGCGGCCAGCGCCGCGCCTGGAAAGGCGCTCACTGACGCTCGATACGGTAGCCCTCGACCATGAACTTGAGATCGGCGCGCTGGGCCGGGGACCCGAGCTCCGCGACGGCCCTCCAGGAGGTGCCGGTCGGCCGGCGGAAGAGCGCGACCACGGCCACGTACCGAGCGCCTCGGTCGCGCTCGACCCTGCGCTTCAGCGTCTCCCCTGCGGAGAGGGTGACCTCCTCGGCCTGGACCAGGTCGTCCTGCAGCGACTCCTTGGGTTGCCGGTAGAGGCGGTCGAACTCCGCTCGTTCGAGCTTTCCCGTCGAGCGGAGCTGGTAGATGCGGATCACCGTCGGGAGGGGCTGACCCTGGTCGTTGGGGTTGAGGCGAGCCCCGGCCGTGATCTCGAGCTCGAGCGGCGCTGGCGCAAGGTCGCCGGCGGGCGGGGAAGATCGACAGCCTGCCGCGAGGGCGAGCACCAGGAGGAAGACGAGAGCGGGTGAGCCACGAGTCATGGCTCACCCGTCTTGCCACAGGTGGTGGCCTGCGGCAACAGATGCCTTTGGCTTCTTAGCCGGGGTGGGGCCCCTACGGCTCTGCCAGGCTCTGCCGGCGGGGCGGGGCGGCGCGAGCCCCGGGCACGTTGTCCGGGGCCTACCCTCTTGAATCCCCCGGCGCGCACGAATCTGCTAGCTTGCTTCACATGCGAGCCCTCGGGATCATGACACTAGCAGTCTCGATCGCGTCGCCCTTCGCCGCCCGACCCGACGAGACGATCGGCGTCCTCGCCGTCGCCCCGCCGCCAGGGCCAGGCCCCGAGCTCGTCGAACTCACGGTGCAATTCCAGCGGGTCCTGGCCGAGCGGACCTCGGGCGTGCTCGACGCCGGACACCTGCGCGCGCGCATGGGCGGCCAGGGCAGCAGCTCCTCCTTGACCGAGACCGACCGGGCGTACGAGGCGGCCCGCCAGGCGGACCTGGCGCGAGACCCTCAGCGCGCCATCGGCCTGCTCCAGGCAATCGTCCAGGAGCTCGAGACCATGGCCGACGGCGAGGAGCGGTTCCGGCAATGGAAGCGCGCCATGCAACGCCTCGCCAAGATCGAGTCCGACCTGGACGGGCACGAGGAGCAGGCGCGGGCCGCCGTCGAGCGCCTCTTGCGGGCGGCCCCCGACACACAGGTCGAGCCGGGGACGAACCTGGCCGAACAGGTCGACGCGATGAAGAGGCAGCTCGGCAAGCTTCCGCGACGCCGCGTCACCGTCTCCTCCCCATCGCCCGGGGTGCGCGTGTACCTCGACGGCCGCGCGATCGGCATCACCAAGACGGCTCCGGTGCTCGCCACGGTGCCTCGCGGCAAGTACCGGGTGTCCGGCATGAGAGGCGAGCTCAGGGCCCCTCCCGTCGAGGTCGATCTGGGCGAGAGGGACCAGACCGTCACGCTCGACTTCACCGTCCCCGAGATCCTCCGGCCTGGCAGCGGCCCGGGCCTCGCCGTCGGGCCGCTGGATCGGGCTCAGGTCATCGCGGCGGGGGGGTACCTGCGGCTGGACACGGTGGTCACGACTCACCTCCTGCAGGAGGAGGGCGGGGTGTCCTACTTCGTCGCCTCGACCTACGACATCCGGGGTGGCAAGTACAGGGTCGCGGGCATCATCCGGCTCTACAATCAGGCGCCCCCGGTCGGCGGGCTGGCCGGGCTGGCCGACTTCCTCCTCGGCGGTAAACCGCGCCACGGCGTCGTCGCCGAGTTCGACCCTCTCAATCCTCGCCTGGAGGCCCTGGACATCGCCCAGGAAGCGCCTGGACGAAGGGCGAAGTCGAAGACCCTCGGCTGGGTCGCGTTCTCGACCGCGGTCGCGACGGTCGGTCTGACCGGTGTCTCGATCTGGCAGGCCGTCAACGCGAGCAGCAACTACTCCAAGGCGAAGAGCCAGATCCTGCCCGACGGCTCCTTGCCACCGGACCGGACGGCCTTCGACAAATTCAACGCGGCCGGGGACTCCGCGTCGCGCAATGCCATCATCGCGGGGGTCGGCGCCGGTGCCTGCGCCGTGACGACGGGAATCCTGGGCTATCTCTCGTACAAGCAGACGGGTGAGATCGGGCCGTTCAGGTTCTAGGTCTCGTCATTCATCCTTCGCCGGATATCCACCGCCGGTGTGTACGAAGCTACTCCCGAACTCGGGAGAATTCGGGCCGGATCTTCGCGAAGCGCTACTTCACCGCCAGCGTCGCATTCAATTCTCGGGGAACGTGGCCGTGAAGGGCGCGCGCGTGCCCGCGTAGACGACGACCTGCTTGCTGGCCGCCTCGGAGTTCCTCCTGGTCACGCGGACCACGTATCTTCCGGCGGGGACGAGGATCTCCTTCGGCGTGCGGCCATAAGAGGAGCCGTTGACAGTCACGTCGTCGCCGGACGGATCGGCGTCCACCGAGAGGATGCCCATCCCGCTGCTCTGCGCGGGAAGCGCGAACGCGTTCAGCTTGCCGCGGAACTCGAAGCGGCCCGCCTTCGGCCTGCGCCCGCGATCCTCGCGTTCCTTTCGGATCAGGCCGTGGTCCTCCCTCTCCTTCACTGACGGGAGCCCGGCGTCCGGCTTCGCCTCGGTGGAGTGCCCTGTCCCTTCTGTCTCCGACTGGGCGACCGTGCCCGCGTCCGCTGCTGGCTGGCTCGCCTGAGCGGCGGATCCGGCGTCCGCGGCGAGCTCCGCGCCGGCATCGAGCTGCGCGGCCAACCCGGCCATCCCGACCTGGCCGGCGGCGACCGATCCAGCGACCGGCTGCGGTGTCCGGGGCGAGCGGCCGGCCGCCGCGAAGTGGGCGACCCCAGCAGCGAGCCCCACCGCGACCGCGACACCGCCGGCCAGGAGGGCGCGCTTGCTCCGCGGGCGCGGCCCCGGTGCTCTTCGCTCCGCGGGCTCGTCCGATCGGGCCGCCGCATCGTCCAGCTCGTGCCGAGGCGCACCGGAGGGAAGGTCTCGCGGTTCGGTCTGCCGCGGCGGTGATGCCGGAGTCTTCCGCCCGGCCGGGCCGTTGAGCACCTGGGTCGCAGGAGGCCTCGGCGCCGGCTCGTCCCTGCCCGGCACGCCCGGCGCCGGCGTGGCCGGCTGCCTCGGCATCGCGCCCGCGGGGGAGATCCGCGGCGGCAGCACGACCGTCCTCCGCGCGTCGCCCTGCTCCGCCGGCAGGGCAGGCTCGGGGAGGAGCACGCACGCGAGCAGGTCGTCCCTCATCGCGTCGGCGCTCGGCGGCCGGTTCTCCCGGTCCGAGGAGAGCGCGCGCATCACGAGCGCCTCGAGGTCGGCCGAGACCGCGTGATCGTCGCGGCGCGCGCTCGGCGGAAGGGGCTTCTCGGTGAGGTGCTTGCGCACGAGCTCCATCGGCGTCTGCGCCTCGAAGGGGAGCTTCCCGGTCAGCAGCTCGTAGAGCATGACGCCGACCGCGTAGAGGTCGCTCCGGGCGTCGAGCTGCTCGCCGCTCCACTGCTCCGGGCTCATGTATCCAGGCGTGCCGCAGACGAGACCCACCTGCGTCAACGTCGCGTGGCTGTCGTCGCCGGGCATCTGGATCTTGGCGATCCCGAAGTCGAGCACCTTGACCAGGTCCGGCTCGCTGCGCCGCGACTCGAGCATCACGTTCTCGGGCTTGAGATCGCGGTGCAGGATCTGGCTCGCGTGCGCCTCGGAGAGCGCCGAGAGGACCTGCTGCACGACGTGGACGATCCGCTGCTCGGAGAGGGGGAACTCCTCGGCGATGACGCGGGCCAGGCTCTTCCCCGCCACGTACTCCATCGCCATGTAGAGCGTGCCGTCCTCGATCTGCCCGAAGTCGGTCACCCGGATGACGTTGTGGTGCCTGAGGCGCGAGGCCGCGCGCGCCTCGCGGTGGAAGCGCTGGACGATGGCGGGATCGGAGAGGAGCGCCTTCTTCAGGATCTTGAGCGCGATGGGCACGTCCAGCGTGACGTGCAGCGCCTTGTAGACGTCTCCCATCCCCCCGCCGCCGATCCATTGCTGGATGAAGTACGTCCCCCTGAAGGTCTGACCGATGAGAGGGTCGAACGGAGCCCCTTCCGCTTGCTCCGGCATGACCGAAGCGCCACACGACGCGCAGAAGAGCGCGCCCGCGGCGACGTCGCGATGGCACTTGCTGCAGGAGGGCATGCGGGGGTGAGTATAGCAAGGGGTGCCAGCGGCGAAATCGCCGGCCGGCAACTGCGGTCCGTCCGGCGAAGCTTCGGGCCCGGCGCCTCGAATGGCGCTGCGTTCGAGCTTCCCGGCTCGGTCGTGTCAGCTACGGCAGGCTGCGTTGTCCATCCATCCATGGGAGAGCCCGGCCTCGCGCGCGATGACCCGGCGACCTGGACGGCCCGTCCACGAAGCCCACACGAACCTACCTTGCCCGCGGGCCCCTCATCGGGGATCGCGGGCACTCCTCGCTGACGACAGGGCCCGCATTGACCGGTTTGACATTTTGTGTGCGTATGAAAGGGCGCTGACGACAGCTCGGGCTTGCCCGCCGGTGGAGGCTGCGCCGGAGAGGGTGAGCGGCCATTGGGACAAAGGTGCGCAGCGCGTCTTGCTCGAGGGAAAGCCATGTCCAATCCGTTGGATATCGTGAAGGAGGTCCAGGCGGCGGCGTCCGGCCTGGGAGCGCTGAAGGACCTCGCGCATGACGTCCTCTCGAGGCTCCCCTTCGCAGGGACGAGCTTCGACTTCGTCGCGCCGCCCGGGCGGCAGGGGCGGCTGCGGGTGGTGTCGTTCTCGGGGCGGGAGGCGATCTCCGAGCTGTTCAGCCTGGAGGTCGTGCTCTCCACGCCGGTGGCGGGCGAGCCGCTGAGTCAGGACCTGGAGGAGCGGCTCCTGTGCCAGCCGGCGTATCTCCTCATGCACGGTGCGGGTCGGCCGGCGCGGGTGGTGTACGGCATTGTGGCCTCCTTTGCGCTGGAGGGGAGCTCGCCGGAGAACGGCCGGCCCTGCGCACGGGTGAGGATCGTGCCGAGGCTGTGGCTCGCCACGCAGCGGAAGCAGAGCCGGATCTTCCAGGACAAGACCGTGCGGGAGGTGGTGGACGTGGTGCTGGCGGAGTGGAAGATCCCGCACACCTGGAACGTGGTGGAGGAGTTCGCGCCCCGGACCTACTGCACGCAGTACCACGAGACGGACTACGAGTTCGTGGCGCGCCTGCTGGCCGAGGAGGGGATCTTCTTCTACTTCACCCCGCCCAAGGAGGTCGTGGAGGGGGTGGCCTCGGTGGGCGGGGCGGTGGACACGGACGAGGCGCAGGGGCTCTCCGAAGAGCTCGTGCTGTGCGACCACGAGGCCTACCCGCCCATCTCCGCCGGCAGCGGGCTCCTCCAAGGCTTCACCGGAAGGACGAAGGCAGCCCGTCCGGCACTCTACTTCCGGAGCCAGGAGCACGGCATCGCCGACGAGGAGCAGGCGGTGCTGGAGTTTGCCCTCCACCGCGTGGTGAGGCCGAACGCGGCGCTGCTCTCCGGCTACGACAGCCGCAATCCCGCGTACAAGCCGCGCGGAGGCGCTGCGCTATCCAGCCCCAAGAAGGAAAGAGTCGCCCCGGGCGCACTGCTCGTCCCCGCGCCCGTGCCGGAGGGAGCGCTGGAGGTGTACACGCACCAGCCGCGCGCCAAGTACGAGTCGGTGCCGGAGAAGTCCCAGGTGGACGGGCGAGGGGCGAGGAAGGCGCTCGAGCAGCTCCGGCGCGACGCGTACGTGGGCGAGGGGGAGAGCCGCGTCTTTCCGCTCGCGCCCGGCCACGCCTTCCGCCTCGGCGGGCACCCGCTGGACAGGCTCGACCACGAGTACGTGGTGACCGAGGTGGAGCACAGCGGGCGGGTGCCGGCGATGGTGAGGGAGGCGAAGGAGGCCTACCGCAACCACTTCCGCTGCGTCCCGGCGGAGGTGAGGTACCGGCCGCCCGTGCCGCCGCGGCGGATGGTGCAGGTGGCGGAGACGGCGACGGTGGTGGGGCCGGGCGTGGAGGAGATCCACACCGACCCCCTGGGACGCATCCGGGTGCGGTTCCACTGGGACCTCGGGGAGGCGCCGGAGGGTACGAGCTCGTGCTGGATGAGGGTGGCGCAGCCGTGGGCCGGCGCGGGTTGGGGATACCAGTTCATCCCGCGGGTCGGCTCGGAGGTGCTGGTGACCTTCCTGCGCGGCGACCCGGACGCTCCGCTCGCGACCGGCTCCGTCTACAACGGCGCGAACCCGACCGCCTTCGTGCTCCCGGAGTCGAAGTCGCGCAGCGGCATCCGCACCGCCAGCACGCCGGGCGGAGCGGGCTACAACGAGCTCTCGTTCGAGGACGCGGCCGGCATGGAGCAGGTGAGGCTGCACGCGCAGCGGGACTACGCGGCGCACGTGGGCCACGACCACCTCGTCGAGGTCGTCAACGACAGGACCCTGACGGTGGGCGGCGTGCTCAGGGAGCATGCCGCGATCCGCTGCGAGACGGTGGTGGGCGCGAAGACGAGCACCGTGGTAGGCCCGCGTACGGACACGGTGGTGGGCGACCACACGGTGGTGGTGACGAACGCGAAGTCGGAGAAGGTGGGAGGATCCGAGTCGCGGCGAGTGGAGCAGGCGCAGACCCTGTCGGTGGGCGGCGGCCGGAGTCTCTGGGTGGACGGGGCGCTCAGCACCTCGGTCGGCACCGAAATGGAGCCTTCGGAGGCGATCACCTCGGTCTTCGGAGAGCACACCACCTTCGCCACCCGGCGCATCCAGCTCACCTCCGAGAAGGAGATCGTCCTCCAGTGCGGGAAGAGCCGGGTGGTGATCGGTCCCGAGGAGGTGAGGATCGAGACGAAGCGCCTCGTGATGAGCGCTGAGAAGTCGGCGCTGCTCGAGGCGGACGGCCCAGCGATCGAGCTCACCACGGAGCTGGAGATGAAGGGGCAGGCGCTGAAGCTGTACTCCCAGGGCGCCTCGCTGGAGCTGACCGCCAAGGCCGACCTGAACGGCGCGCAAGTGAACCTGAACTGCGGCGGCGGGGCGGCGAGCATCGTGAGCCCCGACGGTACTCCGGTGAAGACGAGGCCCGTGAAGCTGCACCTCCACGACGACGACATGCAGCCGTTCGCGAACAAGAAGTACCGGCTCGTCGTCGGGGACCTGAAGCTGGAAGGGACGACCGACGACCAGGGAGGACTGAGCGAGACTGTGCCCGCCGACGCCAAGGTGGGGCAGCTCACACTGTGGGTGGACGAGTACCCTACGGGACCCAGGGTCAACTGGCCGGTGGAGCTCTCCGACGACGAGGCGCTGCCTGCGACGGAGGTGGAAGGGGCGCTCACCCGGCTCGCACAGCTCGGCTACTACGGCGGCGAGGCCGAGGCGAGCCTCACACCCGAGGCGGTGGGTGCGATCCGTCTGTTCCAGGAGGACTCGGGCCTGCCGGTGACCGGCGAGCTCGACGCGGCGACGACCGGGAAGCTCGCGGAAGTCCAGGGCAGCTGACGGAACGGAGAAGGTGAATGACCACGCGATGGTGGAGGAAGGCCATGCTCCTGAAGAAGGTCGTCTCGTTCGTCGGATGCCTGTTCGGTGGGGCGGTCGGCGCGGGCTGTACCCGCGGAAACGACCTCGCAGACAGGACGTTCAAGGCGGACTTTCCGGTGACCCGGGAGCAGACGAGGGCTCTCATCAAGCGGCCCAACATGGACAGCCTCGGCGAAGCGTGGGCCATGGTCCGCTTCGCTGATCCTCTGCGCTTCAAGCGCCTCGACGAGACGGTCGAGGCGTTCGGGTACGAGGCGGTCACCCTGGCCGACCTCGGCGAAGCGCACACCGGCAGGTACGCGATGCGCGCGACCTTGCGAAAGGGCTACACAGGTGGGCCTCCCGGCTCCGCCACCGAGCTCTTCGTCGAGTTGGATGACGTACGCCTCGTCGAGGCGCTCTCTCCGCCCAAGGCGCCTCCCGGCAAGAAGGGCATCCTGCCCGGTCAGGTGGTCGTGAGGATGATCCCCGAAGGCGAGCTGGCGCGGCTCGACGACAGGTACCTCGTCGAGCTGCCC
>JBGQLS010000020.1:0-31504 GCA_041500205.1 Anaeromyxobacteraceae bacterium
CCGGGAGCCATTCTCGGGGGGCGGCCAGGTGGAGTATCTTCCCTCCGTGCTCCACCTCTCCGGACAGGACAGCCGGGGGCTCGCCCGTGCGCTCGGGATCGATCTCGCCGACGCGCGCAAGATCCTGGGCGCGGTGGTCGGGCGGGGCCGCCCCCTGCGCGAGGCACGCAACGTGAGGCGTGAGGTGCTCGACCGGGCCGAGGCGCTGTGCTCGTCGGCCCGCCTCGGGCTCGTCGCGACGGCGGACGCGCAGGACGGCTTCCGCAAGTACCTTTTCGAGCTCGGCGACGGCGCCCGCGTGGAAGCGGTGCGGATCCCCCTCTTCGACACGCACCACACGCTCTGCCTGTCCTCCCAGGTCGGATGCGCCCTCGGCTGTGTCTTCTGCGCCACTGGCAGGCTGGGCCTCACGCGCAACCTCGAGGCCTGGGAGATCGTGACGCAGTTCCTCGCCGTCCGCGCGGACAGCTCGCGGCCCATCACGGGCGCCGTGTTCATGGGCCAGGGCGAGCCATTTCACAACTACCAGGCGGTCCTGCAGGCCGCCTACGTCCTGTGCGATCCCGCCGGCGGCCGGATCGACCAGCGGCGCATCTCGCTCTCCACCGCCGGGGTGGTGCCGATGATCCGGCGCTACACGGAAGAGGGGCACAAGTTCCGCCTCTGCGTCTCCCTCAACGCGGCGTCCCCGGAGAAGCGCTCCGCGCTCATGCCCATCGAGCGCGGCCATCCGCTCGAGGAGCTGGTGGACGCGGTGCGCGAGCACGCCTCCCGCCGCGGCCGGGTGACGCTCGAGTACGTGATGATGGCGGGCGTCAACATCGGAGAGGAGGACGCGGCGGCGCTGGGGCGGCTCCTGCGCGGCATCCGGGTGCGCTTCAACCCCATCGACGTGAACGACGCGACCGGCCGCTTCCGCCCACCCACTGCCGAGGAGTGGAACCGTTTTCGGGAGGCGCTCGCGCGCGAGCTGCCCGGTCAGCCCATCGTGCGGCGCTATTCGGGAGGGAAGGACGAGCACGCGGCGTGCGGGATGCTCGCGGCGCTCGGCGCACGCTGACTCACCCTCTCACGGTCACTTCTCCTCTCCCTTCGGATCGAACAGCTCCAGGTTCTGGAGCAGCTCCAGGTACTGCAGCTCGTCCAGGTGCTCGATGATCTCCTGGTCGGGATCGGCGATCCCCGCGTCCGGCCTGGACGGCTCGGCGCCTGCGTCCTTTCCGCCGTCGGCGGCGAGCGCGTGAGTGGCGGCGAGGAGCGCCGCCAGGGTGAACGAGAGCGCCGCCCACCGCGTCGTCACATCGCCACCAGGTCGACGCCGACCACGACCTTGGTCACCGGGGCACGGCCCGCGAAGAAGTCGCCGGGGAAGAGGGCGTCGCCCTCGACGGCGAACCTGAGCCACGAGAGCGGCGACCAGGTGACCTCCAGGTCCACCTCCGGACCGTACAGACGGCCCCCGAAGGGACCCACCTCGGGCGCGACGAGATAGGCCGCCCGCGCGTCGAAGGCGAGCGCGCGGACGGGATCCCACGACGCCGTCACGCCGGGCGCGACGACCCCGCGACCGTTCACGCCAGGTGCGGTGGCCTGACGGGCAGCGAAGCTCTCCGCCACCCCGCCGTTGAAGAAGATGTTCGTATCGGTGATGAAGGGGGCGATGCCGAGGAAGCCGCCGTAACGAGCCGGCAGGCCGAGCCGTGCCTTCTCGCTGGGAGGCAGGTCGCCCGACAGGAAGAGGAAGAAGCCGCCCAGCTCGATCTCGCGTCCAGCGCGGGCCCGCAGTCGAAGGTGCGCGAGCTGGCCGAACACGCTGCTTTGGCTCTCCAAGGCGCCCCTCTGGATGGTCGTATGGCCGAACCCGAGCGCGCCCGTCCAGTCCAGCTTCGCGCCGAGCAGGCCCAGGCTGCCGCTCGTCCCACCCCAGCCGAGCCATCCGTCGCTCTCCAGGGGAGCGCTCTGGCTGACGCCCAGCGTGACCTCCTCCTGCCTGTACCCAGGCGATCCCGGGACCTGCGCGAGCAGCTGCACGACGCTCGGCTCCGCGAAGCTTCCCCGGAAGAGATCGGCCACGCTGTTCGTCCGGTCCCGGTAGAACGCGAGGAACAGCCCAGCGTGCTCGAAGAGGGAAGGGAGGTAATCGGCGCGCAGGGCGAGCATCACCGACGTGAGGCCCGAGCGCTTCGGGAAATCGCGCGTCGGGTAGAAGAGCGCCGCTCCGAGATCCCACGATGGCCCCAGGGCGCCCAGATCGAACGTCGCGTCCACGCCCGTGCCGTAGTCGTCGTATACGAAACCGTCGGCGACGGTGAAGCGCTTGCGACCGGCCCTCAACAGCGCGAAGTCGTTCCGGCCCAGCGCCGCGCCGACCCACGCTTCGCGCAGGAGGAGGGTGTCGCGCACTTCGTCGGCGAAGGGCCGGCCGTTGGAGGTGAGCTGGGAGCCGCCGAGCCGGGTCTCCTCGAGCTCGAAGAGCGTGCGCCGGCCCTGCGCATTGAGGATGCAGTTGCCGTTTCCGGGGCTGTCGAGCCCAGTGGGCGTTCGCGCGACGCAGACCTGCGTCGTGAGTGGAAATGACTGATAGCGTATCTCGCCCGTGTCAGCCGCCAGGGCCCATCGAAGCCAGCCGTGCCGCCCCTCCACCCCTGCCGACGCGAACGTCGAGCCGTAAGCGTCCGAGCCCTGCGTGCGCAGGTAGGGGCCGAGATCGAATGCTTGCGAAGCGCGATCGTACAGGAGCGTGGGCTGCGGCTGGTTTTCGCGGTTGGTGAACCGGCCGTGGAGGACGAGCCGGAAGCGCAGGTCGGCGTCGTCCGCGCGCGCCGGAAGCGCGAGCGCCAGCGCCAGGGCGGCGAAGAGGGTCGGCTTCACGCGGCGACTTTAGACGTCATCGCTCACCGAACGCTAGCGCCGCAGGCGCTCGCGCTGTTGCCGCCAGCGCTCGCGCGCCCGCTCTCGATCCGCGGGCGACATCTCGCGCCACCGGCGCAGGTTCTCGAGGAAGCGCTGCCGGTCGCGCGGCGGCGCGTTCAGGATCTCGCCGAACGCCTCGCGCATCTGGGCGCGCCGCTCGGGGGGCATGTCGCGCCAGCGCTCGAACCGTTCCAATAGCTCCCGCTGCTCGCGCGCCGGCAGCGACCGGAACCTCTGCCAGTTCCGTTCGACCGCGGCCCTCCGCTCCGGCGGCAGCGCACGCAGCAGCTCCAGGCGCTCGCGCAGCCGCGCCTTCTCTTCCGGGGGGAGCGCCTTCCACTTTTGCTGGCGTTCGCGCAGCTCCTGTCGCTCCTCCGGGGTGAGCTTCTCCCAGCGGGCGCGGGCGTCGTCGCGCGCCGGCTCGCCCTGCGCCAGCGCGGGGCGGGCGAGCATCGCGGAGAGCGCGAAAGCCGTTAGGAGGAGGCCTGGTCTCATTGCTTCACCCCGAGCCCATCCAGGTGCGCCACCACCTGCACGTCCTCGGCGCTCTCCACCACCCCCACGCTCGCCACCGCCTCGTAGCTCTCGAAGAGCTCGATGTGCTCGGCCAGGAACGCCTCGTCGGCTCGACGCTGCGCGCCCGTGTAGAGGACGACGCCGACGGTGGCGGCGACGCCCGCCAGCCCCGGGGCGAGCCAGCGCCAGGCGACGCGGTCGAGGAACCCCCTCCGCTCGCGCCTCGCCGCGTTCTGCTCGGCGAGCCGGGCGTAGAAGCGCTGCTCGAACGTGGGCGAGGAAGCCGGCGCCGGCGGCAAGCGCGCGAGGAGTGAGATCGCGACCGCCAGCCGCTCGCGCTCCGCCCGGCAAGTCGAGCACTGCGTGAGGTGCGCCTCGACCGCGGCGCGCTCCGCGGGCTCGAGCGCGCCGTCGACGTACGCGGTCAGCGAGAGCACGGGGTGACTCAAGAGAGCGCCTCCTTCCCTTTCGGAGTGTAGGGTGCGAGCGCCGCGGCCGCCGCCACCGTGGCGCGGTGGATGAGCGATTTCACCGCCGGAACGGTGGTGTCGAGCACGAGCGCGATCTCCTCGTACGAGAGCCCCTCGAGGCGCCCCAGCACGAAGGCTGCCCGCTGCTTCTCGGGAAGGCTCGCCAGGAGCGCCTCGACGGCTCTCCCGAGCGCGGCCGCGAGCGCGGTCTCCTCGGGGGTGGGTGCGGAGCTGGCCAGGCTGTCGGGATCGACGGGCTCGCTCCTCCCGCCGTCTGCTTCCCCGGCGCTCTCGAGGGCACGCCGCGCGCCGTATTCGCCCCGGCGTAGCTCGTTGAGGCAATGATTTGACGCGATGCGGTAGAGGTAAGTCTTGAAGCGGGCCGTGGGCTGGTACCGGGCGGCCGAGCGGTGGAGCTTGAGGAAGACCTCCTGGGCCAGGTCTTCCGCCCGGGCCATGTCGCGCACGAAGTGGTGACAGTAAGCGACCATGGCTCGCCCGTGCTTCTCGAACAGGCTCCGGAAGGCCGACTCGTCACCGCCCTGGAACGCGACCATGAGCGCCGCGTCGGGATCCGAGGCCATCTGGGGACCTCTAACACGGAGATGCTCGCCTGGTTGCGATTGGGCGTCAGACTCGCTTCTCGCCGTTCTTCGCGCTCGCCGAGCTTTCTGGATCAACCAGCCAGCCGGGCCAAGTACTGCGCCAGGACGCACGTGGCCGCCGCGACCAGGGCGGACGCCGGGATGGTAAAGATCCAGGCCCAGACGATTCGCCCGGCGACGCCCCACCGCACCGCGCGCGTCCCCTTGGTGGCGCCCACGCCGACGATGGCGCCGGTGATGGTGTGGGTGGTGGACACAGGGATACCGAGGTGCGCGAGCGCCAGGATGGTCACGCCACCGCCCGTCTCGGCGCAAAAGCCGCCGATGGGCTGGAGCTTCGTGAGGTTGTGGCCCATCGTCCTCACGATGCGCCACCCGCCGAAGAAGGTCCCGGCGGCGATGGCTGCATTGCACAGGAACACGACCCAGATCGGCACGTGGAACGGGCGCCCCGCCCAGATGGTGCCGTAGAGGATGACGGCGATGATCCCCATCACTTTCTGGGCGTCGTTCGTGCCGTGGCTGTACGAGAAGATCGAGGCCGAGACGAGCTGCAGGCGCCGGAACCAGCGGTCGACGCGCGCCGGCGTCTGCCTCCTCACCAGCCATGTGGCGACGACCATGTTGAGGGACCCGAGGATGACCCCGATCAAGGGCGACAGCACGATGAAGAGCGCGATCTTCCCGATGCCGCTCAGGATGAGCCCCTTCACTCCCAAGGCGGGGAGGGTGGCGCCCACCATGCCGCCGGCGAGGGCGTGCGACGATGAAGACGGGAGGCCCCACCACCAGGTGAGGAGGTTCCACAGGATCGCGCCGAAGAGCGCGGCGAAGATGACGATGAGGACGACGCTCGACCCCTGCTGCTTCAGCTCCTCGAAGTGGATGATGCCGGTGCCCATCGTGTTCGCGACCTTGAGCTCGATCCCGAAGAGCACGGGCGCCGCCGCGATGAAGTTGAAGAAGGCAGCCCAGAAGACGGCGACCGTCGGTCTCAGGACGCGGGTCGAGACCACGGTGGCGATCGAGTTCGCCGCGTCGTGAAAGCCGTTGATGAAGTCGAAGGCGAGAGCGACGGCGATGAGGCCGATGACGTTGGCGACCAGCATTCGTGGACGGCGCCCCCCTCGGCGCCTCGGAGCAGAACGCGGATGGGTTTCGAGTCCGGGCTCTCAGGCGTGCTCGAGCACCACGCCCTCGATGACGTTGGCGACGTCCTCCGCGCGGTCGATGCCGTCCTCGATGAGGTCGAGGATCTCCTTCCACTTCATGACCGTGAGCGGGTCCAGCCCGCTCTTGAACAGGTCGGCTATGGCGCGGCGGATGAGCGTGTCGCCCTGGTTCTCGCAGACGTTGACCTGCTTGCAGGCGTCGAGCACTTCCTTCGGGTTCTTGATGTCGCGCAATCCACGAACCGCCCGCTGCATGGTCTCGGCGGCCGCCACCAGCACGGCCGCCAGCTCGCGTGCGTCCGGCAGGATCGTGGTCACCTCGTAGAGCCCGAGCCTCTCGCTGGCGGCGTCGGCGAGATCGAGGACGTCGTCGATGCGCGACAGCAGCCGGTGGATCTGGATGCGATCGAAGGGCGTGATGAACTGTCGGTGTAGTCGCTCGAAGGCGCGATGGGTGATGTCGTCGCCCTTGTGCTCGACCTGCTTGATGGCCTGCACCTTCTTCGGCACGTCGGTGAAGTCCTCGAGCAGTGCCTTGAGGAGCCGCGTGCCTTCCACAGTGGTCGCGGCGAGCTTCTCGAAGTCGTCGAAGAAGTCGTCCGAGCGCGGCATCAGCTTTTCGAGGATCGTCATCGCATCTGGCCTCGCGGTCCCTCCCAGGAGCGCGCGAACCATAGCGAATTCCGGGCGCGAGTCCATAGGTGAGTCCCCGGCTGGCGGCGGGTCAACGAAATCCGCCCTGTTTCCCGCCCCCGTTGGGGGAGAGGAGGTCAGGCGCCATGCAGCTCGCCGCGCGCATCCGCGACGCTAGACTCCTCAGGATGACCGACCGACTCTACCTCGCCGATCCCTATCTCGCGCGCTTCGAGGCAGACGTGGTGGCCGAGCGCCGGCTCGGGGAGCGGACGGCCGTCGTGCTTTCGCGCACGGCCTTCTACCCGGCGGGAGGTGGCCAGCCCGCGGACCGCGGCACGCTCGGCGCCGCGCGCGTGGTGGACGTGCAAGAGGTGGAGGGCGAGATCCTGCATGCCCTCGACGGCGTGGTGCCGGCTGGCAACGTCACGGGCGTCGTGGACTGGCCGCGGCGCTTCGATCACATGCAGCAGCACCATGGGCAGCACCTCCTCTCCGCCGCCTTCGAGGCGAAGCTCGGCGCGCGCACTGTCTCGTTCCACCTCGGCGAGGACACCTGCACCATCGACCTCGAGATCTCCGCCGACCGGCTCGGGCGCGAGACCCTGCTCGACGTGGAGCGGGTTGCGAACGGCTATGTCTGGCGCGACCTCGCGATCGAGGCGCGCGAGCTGTCGCTGGAGGAGCTCGCGAACCTCGCGCTGCGAAAGGAACCCACCAAGGGTGCGCGCGTCGTGATCGTCATGGATCCGCTGGCGTCAGGCGGGCGAGGGGAGCGGCCGGCGGGTCCGGGTGGGCTTCGTCCGCCCGCTCTGATCGACGCCAGCCCGTGCGGCGGCACGCACCCGAGGCGCACCGGCGAGGTCGGCGCGATCGCCGTGCTCCGGGGCCAGAAATGGGGTACGGGCGCGCGCGTCGAGTTTGCCTGCGGGGCGCGTGTGCTGGTGCTCCTGCGCCGAACGAGCGAGGGGCTGGGCGAGGTGGCGGGGGCGCTGCGCTGCGCGCCGGCCGAGGCGCCCGAGGCGGCGGCGCGGCTCGCGGCCGATTCGCTCGCGCGCAAGAAGGATCTCGACCGGCTCGCGCTCGCGCTGGCGCAGGGAGACGCCGATCGCCTCGCCAGCCAGGGTGGAGCGATCACGGAGGAATTACAGGTGCCGGGCGGCGACGCTGCGCCCTATCTGCGAGCGGTGGCGCAGGCCCTGGCTGCGAAGGGCAGGCTCGCGCTCCTCGGCGGGCGCGGCGGGGGGCGCGCGTATCTCTGCTTCGCGCGTCCGAAGGGCGCCGCTCCCGGCGCCCCCGACCTGGGCAAGCTGCTGCAGGAGGCGGTCGCCGTCGTCGGTGGCAAGGGCGGCGGCGCCCCTGACCTCGCGCAGGGCGGCGGATCGGCGCCGGAGAAGCTGGGGGAAGCGCTGGCCCTGGCGCGGAGCAAGCTGGTCACCTAGGGGGCGCCTGCGGCCGCTGGGATCTCACGGTCTCCCTCTCCCCCGGTGGGCCCGAGCTCCCTCACCCCGACCCTCTCCCTCGCGGAGGGAGAGGGAGACGGGATCTCTCGATCTCCTCTTTCGTTTCTTCGCGGAGGGAGACGGGATCCCTTTGGCCTCCCCTCTCGTGGAGGCGTGCTTAGCCGGCTGCCGCGCTCTTGAAGCCGTCGAACCTACTTGTGACTAATGCCGAGCCCGTCGGGGGCTTAGGGGACAGGTGCGGACTCGAAGGCATTCATTGCAGTTCGGCGCGCTAGCGCTGTCTACCGCTCGAACAGCTCCCGTACCTTCACCACCTTGACGTCCTCCGGACCTGTCACGCCGAGCGGGAAGCGCTCGATGACCTTGTCTGCTTCGAGCACCTCCTGCGGCTTCGGGACCGTGTAGCCGATGGGCGAGGTCGTGCCGTTGCGGATCTCGGCCGCCAGCTCGGCAGCGCCGTGCGTCGCGATCGCGATGCGGAGGCGCGCCGGGTCGACATGCCGGCGTATCGCGGCATTCACCTCCTCGAGCGTCAGGGAGGAAAGGCGCTCCCGCAGCGTCGTGAGCCATGGGGTGGAGAGCCCGTAGAAGCGGTCGTCGAGGGCGTAGCCGAGGCGGCGCGCGTCGGTCTGGTCGAAGGTGAGGAGATAGCCGGCGAGGAACCGCTTCACGCGGTCGAGCTCGTCCTGGGTGAGCCCGCGCCGCGCCCAGCGCTCGACTTCGTAGAGCGCGGCGCGCACGGCGAACAACCGGTGCTGCGGCTCGACGGGCCTTAGCCAGATCGTGAACTCCTGGTGCGAGCGGGCATGGTTCACCGCCGGTAGCGCGTTCCCTCCGGCCTGCACGAAGTGCTCGGGATAGGCGTAGTCGCCGTAGTTGAGGCCGCGGATCTCGCGCAGCTGCTTGTAGAGCCGGAACGCCGGGCCCTGCCGGTGCTCGCCCAGGGCCGATACGGCCGCCGCCAGCGCCGGGAAGTCGGGATCGCCGCGCCTGAGCTCCCAGGTGAAGCCCATGGAGATGGCGGTGGGGGTGGAGGCCTTCTCCACCAGCAAGAAACGTGGCGCCTTGGTCGAGGGCGCGGGCAGCGGCGCCCGCTCGCTCCCGGCCGGCAGCGGCTGCAGATCGGCGGCGATTCGCGCAGGCAGGTCGCCCTGGTATCCACCCGAGGCCCCCACCGTGAGGCGCGCCGCCGAGAAGACGCGCCGCCAGTGCGCCTTCACGTCGTCGAGCGCGATGCTCTTCAGGCCCTCCACTGCCCCGCCGGTGAAGTGGCCGTATGGGTGGCCCCGGTAGAGCATGAGCGAGAGGGTCTGCTTCGCGAGCTGCTCGTCGTCCTCGGTGCGCAGCCCCTTCTCGATCGCGTCCACCGCGCGGCTTCGCAGCCGCTCGAACTCCCGAGGGTCGAAGCGGGGGCGCAGCACGACGTCCTCCAGGATGGGCAGGAAGCGCGGAAGCGCGTCTTTCGGACAGCGCCCCGCGAAGACGACGGTCTCCTTGTCCGGCACGACCTCGAGCTCGGCTGCCATCGGGAAGAGCGCGCGGACGAGCTCGCTCGAGCTGAGCTTCTCCGTGCCTCCCTCCGCCATGACGGCAGCGGTGAGCGCGGTGAGCCCTTCCTTCCCGGGTGGATCGTCGACGGCCCCTGCGCGGAAGAGGAGCCGCACCGTGACCGTCGGGTGAGCCGGCGCGGGCAGGCCGATGCGCTGGGCGGCGGGGAGGAGCGGCGGGGCGGCCTGGTTGCGGGCCTCGTCGGCGCCGGGGCCGCGCGACGACGCTCCGGCGCAGGCGGCCATGACCCACAGCAGCCACGGCAGCATGGGGCGAGGGAGCCGGCTCATGGCGTGCGCTCCGGGGCGTCGGCCCTCTCGCTGCCGCGGGCCGGTGCCGCCGCCTTCGGTTCCGTCGCGACCACGACCCTGGTCCGGTTCGCCGGGACGAGCCAGCGCCGCGCGAACGCGGAAAGCCCCTCCGGCGTGACCCCCGCCACGCGCGCCATGACCGCGTCGAGATATCCGGGGTCGCCGGTGAGCGCCGTGTAGTAGACGAGCCACACGGCGGTCCGGTAGGGCGTGTCCGTCTGCATGACGAGCGACGCGAGGACGTTCGCCTTCACGTCGGCGAGCAGGCGCGCGTCCACCTTCCCCGCGGCGACGTTCGCGACGGCACGGTCCAGCGCGGCGCGCGCCGGCGCCTCCGCCGTGCCGCTCTTCAGCACGAGCTCGCAGCCGAAGACGAACGGATCGCGGTGCGGCTGGTATTCGCCGCCGATCGCTTCGACGAGGTGCCGCTCCAGGACGAGCTCGCGGTAGAGCGCGGACGGCCCGCCGAAGAGGAGTGGCCAGAGGACGAGCTGTGCCGCGACCGCGTCGGGGTCGGCCGCCCCGGGCGTGTGCCAGCTCGACCAGAAGCGGGGGAGGATGGGCGCCGGCCAGCCGAAACGCGCCTCCCGCTCCTCCTCCTGCGGCGGCTCGGCCTCTACCGGTGGTGTCGACCCCTTGCCCTGCCACGGCCCGTAGTGCCGCCGTATGGCCTCGAACGTGCGGTCCTCGTCGAAGTCTCCCACGACCAGGACGAAGGCGTTGTCCGGCTGGTAGAAGCGTCGGTAGATGTCGAGGGAGTAGCGGTAGCCGTTCGGCATGTCGCGCACGTCCTTCTCGAAGCCGATGGTCGTGTGCCGGTAAGTGTGGCGCGTGAAGGCGAGCTCCCGCGACGCCTCCTCCACCTTGAAGTCCGGGGACGCGAGGCTCTTGAGGAGCTCGCCCAGGACGGCGCGCGCCTCGGTCCTGAAGTCGTCCTCCGAGTAAGCGAGGTTCATGAAGCGATCCGCCTCGAGCCCGATGAGCGTGGGGAGGGCCGCCGACGCACCGACGGCCCAGTAGGCGGTGACGTCGTCCTCGGTGAAGGCGTTCGTGTCGAGCCCGAGCGACTTCGTGATGAACTCCCAGTCCTCGCTGGCGTGCGCGCGGGTTCCACGAAAGGTGAGGTGCTCGAAGAAGTGGGCGAAGCCGCTCCGGCCCGGCTCCACCTCGTCCCTGCTGCCCACCCGGAAGAACGTGAAGTAGGCGGCGAGCCCGGGCGTGTCGCAAGGGACGAAGAGGACCTGGAGTCCGTTGGGGAGCGCGCGCCGGTGGATGGGGTAGGGAAAAGCCCCCGGCGGCGCCGCGGCCGGCTCCGCGGTGGCGAGGACGCTGAGGGCGAGAGAGAGGGTCGCGATCACGGAAGCCTCCGACAGGGGTTGCGGCGCCGTTCCAGGCCTGGTCTCCGGAGTGCGCGCCCGTGTGCACACGACGCGTGGCGCGGAAGCTCGTCTCCCGCTGGACGGCGGCGGTCCCGGCCCAGGTCCAAGTCGAGCCCGCGCGTCACGGCCGCAGCGTCGCGAGCGTCGCTCCCCAGCCGCCGCCTGCCTCGTCCGCGGTCTGGAAGCGTAGCACTGCCGGTGAGCGTGCGAGCAAGGTCTCGACGGTGCGGCGCAGCGCCCCGGTGCCCTTGCCGTGAACGATGCGCACCTCGACGATGCCGGCCTCTCGGCAGGCCTCGAGCCACTCCAAGACGAGGTCCTTCACCTCTTCCGGCCGGAAGGTGTGCAGATCGAGGGTCCCGTCGATGGGAAGTTCCACCGGCCCGGCGTCCGCGGGCTCTTCGTCCGACATGCGCACAGGATAACGTCCCCGGCCGCGTTCTTCCGCCATTCCCGTTCCGACCCGTGTGTCGCTGTCTGCTCGCCTCGGGACGACGGCCGTGAGCGCCGAAACGGCGGAAGGCGAGTCAAGACCTGTCGAAAAATCAGCTGCGGTCGCAGGGGCCCGGGTGGGGCCCCGACGGCTCTGCCGGCGGGGCGGGGGCGGCCTTCGCCCCCGGCTACTCAGAGGCCTATTTCATGCGGCTCCGGACGAGGTCGCGGAGTTCTCCGAGCGCGAAGGGCTTCTGCAGGCACGCGTCACGGTGCGCCTCCACGAACTCGCCCGAGGCGGGCGTGAAGGCGCCGCCGGTGAGGAAGACCATGCGACCGGCCAGCTCGGGACAGCGCTCCCGGAGGGCGTTCCAGAGCTCGATCCCCGTTATCTCCGGCATGAGCAGATCCGAGACGACCACGTCGTACTCGTGGCAAGCAGCGAGGTGCTCGAGCGCCTCCCGCCCGCCCACCACGGTCGTGACGTCGTGCTCGCTTGCCAGGGCGCGCCGGACGGAGGCCGCGACGAGCGCCTCGTCGTCCACCACCAGGACCCGCCCGCGGCGCCGCGCGAGAGCTCGTTCGGGTCTGGACGGGGGCGCGGGCGCCTCCCCGGGCTCGGTCCACTGCACGAGCACGACGCGGAAGAGCGATCCCCTCCCGGGCGCGCTCTCCACCTCGATCGAGCCGCCGAGCTCGGTCACCAGGTTGTGGCAGATGGAGAGGCCAAGGCCGGTACCGACGCCGGGCGCCTTGGTGGTGAAGAATGGGTCGAAGATGCGGGCGCGGTGCTCCGGCGCGATGCCGCAGCCCGTGTCCTGAACCTCCACGACGATCCGCCCGTCCTGGCGCGCGCGCGTGGCGAGCCTGATCTCGTTCTGATCGGCTCCGCCCTCGGGCATAGACTGGGCAGCGTTCACGAGCAAGTTCAGGAACACCTGCCCGAGCCGGGCCTCGTTGCCGCGCACCGGGGGCACCGGGGCGAGATCCTGCACCAGGCGCGCCCGGTGACGGATCTCGTTCCAGGCCATGCTGACGCAGGATCGGAGTATGGGCGCGAGCTCGACCGGCCCCGAGCACGTCTCCTCGGCGCGCGAGAAGGTGCGCAGGTCGAGGATGATCTCGCGCATCCGCTCCGCCCCCTGGCGCGCCTCCTCGATCGCCTGGAGTATGTCTGCGCGCACCGGCGTGGATTCGCCCTTTCCCTCCTTGCCGCCGGCGAGCCCCTCGGCTACCCAGGAAAGGTTCGCCGTCACGTACGCGAGCGGGTTGTTGAGCTCGTGCGCAACGCCGGCGGCGAGCGTCCCCACGGACGCCATCCTGTCCGCGAGCGCGAGGCGGGCCTGCATGGCGCGCTGCTGCGTGACGTCGCGCATGACCACGAAGTGGAGGCCCGGGAGGATGTTCGCGAGCGCCGAGAACTCGATCGGGCGTGGAGGCAGGCCGGGAGGCGCGGCCTCGGCCTCGCCGGAGAGCTTGCCTTGCCGCATGAGCTCGTGCCGCGCCGCCTCGGCGAGTTCCCGCGTGCGCGGCGTGAAGAGCGTCCCCATCGGGCGGCCCAGGATCTCCGCGCGAGGCCTCCCGAACAGGCTGCAGGCCGCCGGGTTCGCCTCGACCACCCGTCCCGCGTCGTCGAACGTGACGAGCGCGTCGAGGGCGTGGTCGAAGACCGCGCGCAGCTGACGCTCGTGGTCGAGCAAGGTCACCTCGGCCTCGTGGCGCGCCAGCACGCCGGCGAGGACGTTGGCGACCGCGTCGAGGAAGTGCACGTCGTCCCGGGTGAAGAGGCGCCGCCGTCGCGCGTGCGCCCCCAGGACGCCGAAGGGCCGGTCGCGGCCGCGGACCACCACCACCGCGCTGCTCACGATGCCGAGCTGGCGCAGCACGGGCGCCTCGAAGCGCTGTTCCGCGGAGAGATCGGGGCTCACCACGGGCGCCTGGTTGGCGAGCGCGAACTGCGCCATCGAGCCGGAGATGGGTGAGCACGTCTCCTCGGGGAGCCCTCCTCCTTCCAGGTTCGAGGCCCGCAGGATGAAGTGCTCTCCACCCGGGGCGACCTCGACGACGCGCACCAGGTCCACCTCCAACGTGCTCGCGACCATCCGCGCCGTCATGTTGAGAAGCGCCTGGGGCTCCCCCGCGTTCAGGGCGAGCTCGCCCAGCTCCGCCACCGCCTCGTGCTGACGCGCGCGCTCGCGCAGCTCGATCTCGTCGCGCCGTTGCGGCGTGACGTCCCTGAGGAAGAGGGCGCGCCCGGTCACGGCGCCGCCGGGCCCCCGGCGCGGCGCGGCGTAGCGCTCCAGCCAGCGGCCGTCCCGGAGCGGGATGTCCTCGAACGAGGCCTCGCCGAGGAGTGCCAGGTGGCGCCCGATGCCGCGGAGGTAAGTGCCGCGGTCGGCCACCTTCTGCTGGACGACCTCGGCGATGCGCATCGCCTGGTTCGGGGTGCCCTGGACCTCGGCGATCTCCGCCTCGGACAGGCCGAAGAGTTCCAGATAGCGGCGGTTCAAGGCGACGACGCTTCCGTCCAGCCCGAGCTCGAGGTAGCCGTCGCCTGAGTACCCGGGGGCGAAGGCGGCCCCCGCCCCGCCGGGCAAACCCGTCGGGGCCCCACCCCCGCCGAGCGGCTGGGCGGCCCATTTTTCGACAGGTCTTGAGTCCGGAGCGGCGGGGAGCCGTTCGAGGGCATATGCGGCGGCGCGGGCTGCGGGGACGTTGCGGAAGATCACCACCAGCCCGTTCACGACCCCGTCCTGGAAGAAGGGTCGGGCCGTCATCTCCACCCAGCGGGGCTCAGCGTCGGCACGGCAGAGCCTGAGTTCCGCGAGCCCCGAGAGGCCTTTCATGACGCCCGAGAGCACCGCACGGGCCAGCGGCGCGTCCTGGTGGTGGACGATCTCGAGGAGGTGCGTGCCCGGGAGGGCGTCCGCGTCGAAGCCGAAATGCGCGCTCACCGACCGCGACGCGAAACGCAGGCGTGCCTCGCGGTCGTAGATCGCGATGGAGTCTGTGGACTCGTCGACGATGAGCTGGAGCAGGGCAGGGTCGTCGCCCGCGAACGGACCCGGCGCGCGGAACGCCTGACCGTCCTGGCGCGGATCGTCGTCCATGCGGCGCCTCTTCACAAACGTGGCGGTCACACCTGTCGAGGCCGGCACCGTCCAGCTCATAGGATGACGCAGGCCAGACGAAGACTAGCAGGGCTGACCGGCGGAGTGTTGGCGCCCACCTCGCGACCTCCCGGCGGACGGACGCCGCCGCGAAGGATCGAGCCTGGGTCCTCGCGAGCGTCCCGCCGACATCCGCGGTCGCGCTGCGCTATAGGTGGCGTCACTTGGACCTGGCTAGGCATCTCGAGCGTCTCAGCTCCCTGCTCGGCGCCGAACGCGAGGAGGAGCAGGCCCGCTTCGCGTCGGCTCGGAGCCGACTCTCGCTTGCCGATCGTGAGGCGCGTGGGCTCGCGCTCGCGGACGTGGAAGCCGTGGAGGAGGCCGGCCTCGCCGGGCGCCCGCTCGTCACCTACGGGCGGACGGATGGGCGTCCGCTCACCGGAGGGCGCATCGGCGCCGGAAGCCTTGTGCGGGTGCAGCTCCGGCGCGATCCGCGCGACGACGCGCCGCTGGGCGTCGTGGCCCGGCGCACGCGCGCCCGCCTGGCGATCGCCTTCGACGATCCGCCCCCCGACTGGGCAACGGACGGGCGAGTTGTCCTGGAACTCGAGCCGTCGCCGGTGACCTGGGATCGTCTCTCGGCAGGGCTGCGGCGCATGGCGGAGTCGAAGGAGGGGCGGCGCTGGCACGGCGTGCTGGGAGAGGAGGTACCCCGGTTCAGCAAGGATGGGGGGGCCGCCTTCGCGCCGGCCGCACCATTCGAGAGCGCTTCGCTCCGCTCCGCGCGCCCCCTGCTCGCTCCGGGGCAGCCTCATCCGGCTGCCCCTTCGCTTGCGACACGTCTCAATCCCGAGCAGGAGCGGGCGCTCGACCTCGCCGAGCGCGCGCTGGATCTCGCGCTGGTGCACGGGCCGCCGGGGACGGGCAAGACGACCGTGCTGGTGGAGATCGTGCGCCGCGCCGCGGCCCGCGGCGAGTCGGTCCTGGCGGCGGCCCCCTCCAACCTCGCCGTGGACAATCTCGTGGAGCGGCTCGCCGAGGCGGGAGTGGACGGAGTGCGGGTGGGGCATCCGGCGCGCGTCTTGCCGTCGGTGCTCGCGCACACGCTCGAGGCGCGGGTGGCGACCCACGAGTCGGCTCGCATCGCCCAGGGGCTCGTGGCGAAGGCGCTCGATCTGCGGCGCGCTGCCCGCAAGCGCAAGGCGCGGCGCGGTCCCGGCCGCTTTAGCGAGGCGCGCGAGGCGGAGCGGGACGCGCGTGCGCTCCTCGCCGAGGCGCGCGCGCTCGAGGCGCGGGCGGAGTCGGACGTACTCTCCCGCGCGCCGGTCGTGCTCGCCACGCTCACCTCCCTCGATGGGCCGGCGCTGGCGGGCCGCCGCTTCGCCCTGGCCGTGGTGGACGAGGCGACACAGGCGGTCGAGCCGGCGGTGTACCTGGCGCTCTTGCACGCGGAGCGCGCCGTGCTCGCCGGAGACCACCTGCAGCTCCCTCCCACGGTGCTGTCGGCGACGGCACAGGCAGGGGGCCTCGGCATATCCCTCTTCGAGAGGCTGGTGGAAGCCCACGGGGACGCCGTGAAGGTCACGCTCGCCGAGCAGCACCGCATGAACGAGCGGATCATGCGCTACCCCTCGGACGCGCTCTACGGAGGCGCGCTCCGGGCGCACCCGGCGGTCGCCGATCATGCGCTGGACGACGCGCCGCTCGAGGTGGTCGACACCGCCGGCCGCGGCTTCGAGGAGACGACCCCGGAGGGCTCCGACTCGAAGCTCAACGAAGGCGAGGCGGAGCTGGCGGCGGCCGAGGTGGAGCGCGTTCTGGCCCTCGGCGTGGCGCCGGCTGACGTGGCGGTGATCGCGCCTTACGAGGCGCAGGTGCAGCGGCTCCGCCAGTTGCTGGCGGCCCGCCTCGACGAGGGGCTCGAGGTGGACACGGTGGACGGGTTCCAGGGCCGGGAGAAGGACGCGGTGGTGGTCTCTCTCGTGCGCTCCAACGAGACGGGCGAGGTGGGCTTCCTCGCCGATGTCCGCCGGATGAACGTCGCGCTCACGCGAGCCCGGCGGAAGCTCGTGGTGGTGGGCGACAGCGCGACGGTCTCGCGTCACCCGTTCTACGCCGGGTTCTTCGAGCACGCGCAGGCCACGGGGGCGTGGCGGAGCGCCTGGGAGAGATAGGTTTCCTGGGAGCCTTGGCTAGGGGCTCGCGGGAGGCTGGGTTCTCGCCCGCCCGCTGGGCTACGCTGCGCCGAGCGTGATCCACTCCACCTTCCAGCTCACGCCGGGCATTGGTCCATACAGAGAGCGGCAGCTCTGGTCTGCGGGGGTGACTCGCTGGGACGGCTTCCCCGGCCAGCAGGCCGCGCTCTCGCCCCGCCTCGAAGGCCGCCTGCGTGCCGCCCTCGAGGCCGCGCGGGCGGCGCTCGCCGACGGGGACGCCGACCGACTGGCCGCGATGCTGCCCGACCGCGAACGCTGGCGCCTCTACTCCGCCTTCGCGGAGGACGCCGCCTTCCTCGACATCGAGGCGGACGGCGCCGACGTCACCGTGATCGGCGTCCTCGATCGCGACGGCCCGCGGGTCTTCCTGCGCGGGCGCGATCTCGACCTGTTTCCGGGCGCGACCGCGGGCTGGAAGGTGCTCGTCACCTTCAACGGCCTCGCCTTCGACGTGCCCGTCCTGCGGCGCGTCTTCCCGGGCTGGAGGCCGCCGCGCGCGCACGTCGACCTGCGCCGGCTGTGGGCGAGGCTGGGGCATCAGGGCGGGCTGAAGCTCCTCGAGCAGACGACCGGCGTGGGGCGGCCCGAGCACCTCGCCGGCTGGAACGGCCTCGACGCGGTGAACCTCTGGCGGCGGCATTGCGACGGCGAGCCCGGAGCGCTGCGGCGGCTCGCCGAGTACAACCTCTACGACACCGTGAACCTCAAGGCGCTCATGACGCTCGGTTACAATGGCATGCTCGAGCACCACCGCCTGCCCGCCGCGCCCGTCGCGCTCTGGCGGCGCGGGGACGTGCTCTACGACATGAGCAAGCAGCTCCTCGCCATTTGAGAGGGTTGTCCAAAACACCGGTCCCGTCGCCGCGGCGAACGATCCGCGGCGCATCGCTTCGTTGCGTCCTCCCTCACATAGCCGCTGGCTATGCTCGGTCGTAGCGCCTCGCGCTGCTTGCGTCTCGCTCGCCTGGCTCGGTCCCCGGTATTTTGAACAACCCTGTGAGTAGCCGGGGGCGAAGGCCGCCCCCGCCCCGCCGGGCAAAGCCCATCGGGGCCCCACCCCGGCCCCTGCGACCGCAGCTGGTTTCTTGGACGGGTCTTGAGCTATTCATCACTGCGTGAGCCGTGAGCCGCGCGCGTCGGCGGGGGCCCGGTGGGCGGAGCCCCGGAACGAATGACGGCGAAGCCGGCGGCTGGCTCGCGCTGCGAGCGAATGCGCCGAGGGCGCTGCCGCCGGGCGGGAGCGCTCGCCTGCGCGGTCCTGGCGATGGCGATGGCCGCGGCAGCGGCCGAGGGGAGGTTCGTGCAGCCGCGCGATGGGCAGGGTCGATTCGTGAACCTGGACGGATCGGGGCCGAAGAGCTTCGCGGCCGTCCTGAAGTGGGCCGTGCTCGATCGCATCCTGGGCAAGCGGCGCAAGTCGCCCGATCGCGCGCCCGTTCCGAAGGTGGAGCCCGATCTCGCCCGCCTCGCCACGCCGCCCGGGCCCGGCGAAGGCGCTCGGGTCACCTGGATCGGCCATGCCACCTTCCTCGTCCAGCTCGACGGCGTGTCGCTCCTCACCGATCCCATCCTGTCGGACAAGGTGGGCGGCATCGTCCCGCGCAACGTGGCGCCAGGCATCCCTCTCGAGAAGCTACCCCGGATCGACGCGGCGCTGGTCTCGCACAGCCACTACGACCACCTCGACCTGCCGACGCTGAAGCGGCTCGACGCGCCCATCTACGCTGGCCTCGGGCTGCGCAAGGTCCTCAGGAAGGAGGGCCTCTCCTGCACGGAGCTGGGCTGGTGGCAGTCGGCTCGCCTGGGCGGCGTCGAGATCACGTTCGTCCCCGCGCAGCACTGGAGTCGGCGCGCCATCGGCGACGCCAACCGCACGCTCTGGGGTGGCTTCCTGGTGAAGGGCTCGAGCGCCACCCTCTACCACGCCGGCGACACCGCCTACTTCTCCGGCTTCCGGGAGATCGGGCGCCGCTTCCGCATCGACGCCGCCCTCCTGCCCATCGGCGCGTACGACCCTGCCTGGTTCATGTCCCCGCAGCACATGAACCCGGAGGAAGCGCTGCAGGCATTCCAGGACCTCGGCGCGGCGACCTTCTTCGCCATGCACTGGGGGACCTTCAAGCTCGCGGACGAGCCGCTCGACGAGCCTCCGCTCCGACTCGAGGCGGAGCGCAGGAGAAGGGGTCTCCCCGCCGAACGCGTGCGCGTGCTGGCGGTGGGTGAGACGGCCGGGATCGGAGGCGTCATCGGCGCTCGATCTCTCGGTGAGCCGCCGCTAGAATCCGCCTCCCCATGACCGAGATCACGCCCGAAGTCGTCGCCCGGCACGGCTTCACACCAGCCGAGTACGAGGAGGTGAAGCGCCACCTCGGACGCGAGCCGAACCTCGTCGAGCTGGGCGTCTTCTCGGTGATGTGGAGCGAGCACTGCTCCTACAAGTCCTCGCGAGCGTACTTGAAGAACCTCCCCACCAGCGGGCCTCGCGTCCTGCAGGGTCCCGGAGAGAACGCGGGCGTGGTGGACGTGGGAGACGGCCTGGCGGTCGCCTTCAAGATGGAGAGCCACAACCACCCGAGCTACATCGAGCCGTACCAGGGTGCGGCCACGGGCGTGGGTGGCATCCTCCGCGACGTATTCACCATGGGCGCTCGGCCGGTCGCCTCCCTGAACTCGCTCCGCTTCGGCGACCCGGCGCATCCGAGGACCGCCTACCTGCTGGAGGGCGTGGTGGCCGGCATCGCTGGCTACGGCAACTGCATCGGTGTCCCGACGGTGGGCGGCGAGGTCGCGTTCCATCCCAGCTACAACGGGAACTGCCTCGTGAACGCCTTCACGGCCGGTGTGTTGCCGGCCGACAAGATCTTCCGCGGGAAGGCGGCCGGCGTCGGCAATCCGGTCATGTACATCGGCGCCAAGACCGGTCGGGACGGCATCCACGGCGCGACCATGGCCTCGGCCGAGTTCGACGCCTCGACCGAGGAGAAGCGCCCCACCGTCCAAGTGGGCGATCCGTTCCTGGAGAAGCTCTTGCTCGAGGCGTGCCTGGAGCTCTTCAAGACCGACGCGGTGGTCGGCATCCAGGACATGGGAGCGGCCGGCCTCACCAGCTCGTCGGTGGAGATGGCGGCGCGGGCCGGGAACGGGCTCGACCTCTACATCGACCTCGTGCCGCGGCGCGAGGAAGGCATGACGCCCTACGACGTGCTCCTCTCCGAATCGCAGGAGCGCATGCTGCTCGTCGCGGCGCGGGGGCGCGAGGACGAGGTCCGGCGCATCTGCCAGAAGTGGGACCTCGACGTGGCCGAGGTCGGCGTCGTCACGGGCAGCGGGCGCTGGCGCGTCGTCTCCGGCGAGAAGGTGGTGGCGGACCTGCCGGTCGAGCCGCTCACGGAGGGAGCGCCGCGCTACCGGCGCCCGACGAAGCCGCACCCCGCCTTGCCAGCGCTGCACGCCTTCGACGCGGATACCTTGCCCGAGCCTTCCGACCTGGGACAGGTGCTGCTCGACGTCCTGGCCCGCCCCAACGTCGCCTCCAAGGCATGGGTGTACCAACAGTACGACCACATGGTTCGGCTGGTGGGCGCGGTGCGCCCGGGCGGCGACGCGGCGGTGGTGCGGCTCGCGACGGGCGAGGAGGCGCGCGCCAGGAAAGGCCTGGCCTTCTCGGTGGCGTGCAACGGGCGCTTCTGCTTCCTCGATCCGCACCTCGGCGCCATGCACGCCGTGGCCGAGTGCGCCCGCAACATCGCGTGCGTGGGCGGTGAGCCGCTCGCCGTCACCGATTGCCTCAACTTCGGCAACCCCGAGAAGCCGGAGATCATGTGGCAGTTCGCCGAGGCGGTGCGCGGCCTCTCGGAGGCGTGCCTGGCGTTCGGCACGCCGGTCGTCTCGGGCAACGTGTCGCTCTACAACGAGACGGAGGGGCAGGCCATCTTCCCCACGCCCACCGTGGCGATGCTCGGCCTCGTCGAGCCGATCGAACGGACCTGCGGATCGGCCTTTCGCCAGGCGGGCGACGTCATCGCGGTCGTCGGCGCGCTCCGCGGCGAGGTGGGCGGGAGCGAGTACATGGCCGCCGTCCACGGCAAGGAGGCGGGCCGGCCGCCGACGCTCGACCTCGTCGTCGAGAAGGCGGTGCACGCGACGGTTCGTCGGGCGGTGAAGGAGGGGCTCCTCTCCTCGGCGCACGACTGCTCCGACGGTGGCCTGGCGGTGACGCTCGCCGAGTGCTGCATGATGGCGGAGCCGCCGCCCGGGGGCGGCGCGCCGGCCTGGTTCGGCGCTGCCGTGCGCGTGCCCTTCCCATGCCGCAAGGACTTCATCCTCTTCGGAGAGGACGCGAGCCGCATCGTGGTCTCGCTCCCACACGCGAGCTACGCACGGCTCGAGGCGATCGCCCGCGAGGCTGGCGCGCCGCTCGTCCAGCTGGGCGCGGTCGGTGGCGACCGCCTCGAGATCCAGGGCGCCGTGTCGCTGGCGGTCGGCGATCTCGCCGGGGCCTGGCGCGACGGAATCCCGCGCGTCCTCCGGCGCGCCTATCCCCTCTCCCCCACCGGGGGAGAGGGTTAGGGTGAGGGGGCCGATCCTTGGGCGCCAGCCCCAACTCGGCCCTCTCACCGCAAGCGGCTCGGCGTTGGGCTCAGCGCTGTCCAAGAACTTGGCACTGCTGGGGAATCATGGGACGTCCGGTACGTGAAAAGCGTGAACGCGGCTGTCTGGCCCAGGATGAGCTCGGTGGGGTGGAGTTGCGGGTGTGGTGAGGGGGCCGCACGCTCACACTGATGACCGCCCAGAACCCTAGGATCCGAACCCCGCGAATACGCCGATACGCCTCGCGTGCGAGATCGCGTGCTCGTCCTTCGACCGTGAAGTGCTGGCCGCCATCGCCTTCGATCGCGACCAACCCGGGCAGGGCGTCGCTCGTCGCGCGCCGAATCGGCACCATCCGTTTACGGATTGTACGGGGGCGAGTCGTACCTCGCGCGCCGGGGACGGCCTCGGACCCTTCGTGATCTCGCAAACCACGACTGGGTGCGTTATCCCGAGCTTGTTGACCCCATCGCCCGCCTCGCCCCGGCCGGCACGGCCAGGGCGTGGGCGCGGCGAGCCGCCTCCAGGGGACGAATCGTCCTTGTCATCAACAACACACCCGCGATCATCGCTGCCTGCGCGGCGGGCCATGGGCTCGCAGCCATCGCGCAGAGCGAGCCGCGG
Organism: Anaeromyxobacteraceae bacterium; assembly: GCA_041500205.1. Classification (GTDB taxonomy): domain Bacteria; phylum Myxococcota; class Myxococcia; order Myxococcales; family Anaeromyxobacteraceae; genus Anaeromyxobacter_A. Next base: position 21,983 of record JBGQLS010000020.1, read on the forward strand.
CTAGTCCGCGTCCTCCCGCGGCACGTCGTTGCGGAGGGGCCCATCTGGGCGGTCACACACCCCGACCTGCGCCGGAACGCGCGCGTCGTCGCCGTCCTGCGCTGGCTCGAGGCACTGTTTGCGGAAGAAAACGTCCAGGTCGGATGAGTGGATGAGCAGCGTCGCAATGCAGGAGCGGGGGGAGGCACCTCAGCCGCTCATCGTCGCTGAATCTGCGCGCGAGCAGGCTGTTGCAGGTGGGCGGGAGCGGTTACAACGCGTCCCGAGCCTCCCTCACCCCGACCCTCTCCCTCGCGGAGGGAGAGGGAGACGGAACCTCTCGATACTCCCCTCTTGTGTGGCCTTGTGCCGAACCCCTGCGGCTGCCACGGAATCAGATCGCGTTCAAACCGTTCGCTGCTCTAGCATTAGTCGTCGCGAGAGCGTACCCCTGTGGCCTGAGCCCCGGAGAACCTACCCGGCCGCACGGGTCGGATACGACCCCGGGTTCGGACGCGCCTACCCGGCGCACGGCCGACCACGCGGATTCCCCGGGCCCCCTTGTTGCAGTACATGCCGGCCGATGGAGCCCCTACCCGGAATCACGGCCTTCGCAGCTGTCTTCGACCGCGCCAGCGGCGCCCGCCTGGAAGCCGCGGAGCGCTTCGTCCGCTCCCTGCCCCGGCTCTTCCCGGACGCGCTCGTCGGGTGCGATCTCGCCTGGCGACCAGGCGCCAATATCCTCGTCGTGATCATGAGGCTCGCCGAGCGACGCTTCGGGGCCGGAGCGCGGCGCCGCCTCGATTTCTGGTGCGGCCGGGCCGGCGTGCGCTCGACCGAGATCGGGAAGCTGGCGGTGGCCCAGCGCACGGCCTTCTTCGACAGGATCGAAAGGTGCGAGCCCAAGCTCATGGGTGTCGCCCCCGACGAGCTCGCTGCCGAGAGCGGCCGCCTGTTCACCGAACTCGGGGCGCCGGAGGGCCGCAAGCAAGCAGACTCGGCGCCGGTGCTCGCCATGGACGTGGGCGGGCCGGGCTGGGAGGGCGTGGACTACGTTCCCGTCGAACGCACCCTGTTCGTGCCCGGCCTGCTCTCGCCGCCCGCCGGTGACGAGCTGACGCTGGCGTTGCGGTTCCCGGGGATCGACCGCCCGTTGCAGTCCGAGGCGACCGTCGTGGGGGTGCGCGGGGGCGATGGAGAGACGCCTCGCTCTCCCCCCGGTTTTGCGCTCGCTCTCACGAATCCACCGCTCGAGCTGCTGCAAGCGCTCGCGTCGCTCGATGGGCCTGTCGAAACCGAGCGCGGCGAGCAACGGGCCCACCCGCGCTACTCGGTGAAGGCGCCGGTGCTGGTCACGCCTTATGTCGCGCCGCCTCCGGGCGGGGACGCGAAGGAAGAGCCGGTGGAGGTCTCCTTCGACGACGAGCCGGCGGTGCCGGCGGCCCCCTTTCCCATGGCGCGCATCGAGTATGCGACCGAGCAGGAGCTCGCGGCCGACTACGTGGCCAACCTCTCACAGGGCGGCGCCTTCGTACGGACCTCCCGCCCCTCGCCCCTGGGTACGCGCCTCGCGCTCTCGATGCGATTGCCCGGCGGGGACGAATTGGCGGCCCCCGCGGTGGTAGCGATGGTGAACGACAAGGGGATGGGCGTGAAGTTCGAGCTCGACGAGTCCGCCCAGCAGAGGCTCGCCGCCGCCATCGCGCGGATCTCGGCGCGCCCGCGCCGCGCGCTGGTGGTGGACGACGACGCGCTCGCGCGCCGTATGCTACAGGACGCGCTGGAGCAGCGCGGATTCGAGGTGCTCACGGCCGATGACGGTGCCGCGGGCCTCTCCGTGCTCGCTGACGAGCTGCTCGCGCTCGACCTGCTCGTCACGGACGTGGTCATGCCCAACATGGACGGAGAGTCACTCATCCGCACCATTCGCAACGCCGGCGGCGAGTCGGACCTCGCCATCGTGGCGGTCACCGGCGAGCACGATGGCGGGACCGAGAAGCGCCTCGAGCGCGACGGCGCCGATGCCGTGCTCGACAAGGCGCTCGGGGCCGAGCTCATCGCCCAGGCCGCCGACGCGGTTCTGGAGCGGAAGCGGATGGGGCGCGAAGGCTGACGGCCTCGCGCGCTTTCTCGCACCTGCTCGCTCGCGCCACCTCCGGCGATCGCCGGTGGCGGAGAGGGTTGTCCCAAACACCGGTCCCGGCGGCTGCGCCTTCGGCGCTCTCGCTCGCTGCCGCGAGCGGCTGCCGGCTTTGCCGTCATTGGATTCGGGGGCTGCGCCCCCGATCCCCCGCGCGGCGTACGATCCGCGGCGCCTCGCTTCGTTGCGTCCTCCCTCACATAGCCGCTGGCTATGCTCGGTCGTCGCGCCTCGCCCTGCTTGCGTCTCGCTAGCCTGGCTCGGTCCCCGGTATTTTGAGCAACCCTGTGAGGGATCTTGAACTCGGCCGCGCCCTCTTGATCTCGAGATAGCACGGTCCGGGAGCCGGACCTGGGTCCATGGAAGGGCTAGCGGACCGCCGCCGCGCGACGCGCTGAGGTGCCGCAAGGTGCCGTTTCGACTTGCGACGAGTTCGTGGCCCTTGCTTCGCAAGGGCCCGGGGGCATCGTCGAGCGAGGCTTTGGCCGTTGCAGGTGTCGCGGCGGCCGCGTGCCGCGCTCGCCTGGAGCTCCGTTTTCTGAGACCATCTTCAAGACCGCAACGCCAGCGTCCGCAAATATGAACCGCCTCGCCGTCGCACTCGCAGTCGGTCTCGCCGCGGCGCCTGCGCTCGGTGCCGACAGTTTCGGTGTCCTCGCCGTTGCCGATCCGCCGGCGGGCCCCGGCGCAGACCTGGCGGAGATGACGCACCAGCTGCGTGCCGCCTGCCGCGATCGGGTGGGCGGCGTCCTCGAGGCGTCGCAGATGCGGGCGCGGTTGTTCGGCCAGGTCTCGAACGCCACCTTGCCCGAGCTCGAGCGCGCGTACGCCGGCGCGCAGGCGGCCTTCCAGAACGAGGAGGTCGACGTCGCGGCCGGCACATTGCGCGCGATCCTGGGGGATCTGGAGAAGGTTCCCGAGAGCGGCGAGGCATATGCTCAGTGGACGCGGGCGATGATCAGGCTCGCGTACGTGGAGCGCATCCGAAAGCGGTCCGCAGCCGCCGCGGAAGCCATCGAGCTCCTCGCTGCGACGGAGCCGCGCTTCGTCGTCGACGAAGTTCAGTATCCACCCTCCCTCCGGAAGGACTTCGAGGAGGCGCGGCGGCGCGTGGCGGCTCGCCCCAAGGCCAAGCTCACCATCACCTCGCCGGCGCGCCCGGTGACGGCCTTCGTGAACGGAAGGAACATCGGCAAGACGCCTGTCGTGGTGGCGCTGCCGCCTGGCCGCTATCGCGTGGGAGGCGCTTCCGAGGGGCTGCGCGTCCCCAGCGTCTCGATACGGCTCGAAAGGGAGGATCGCACGGTCGAGCTCGATTTCAGCGTCGCCGAGGCCCTCCGTATCAACGCGGGACCGGGGCTGGCACTGAAGAACGAGGAGCGGGCGACGCGCATCGTTCGAGCCGGGGGCTGGCTCGGTGCCACGCGCGTCATCTCCGCCAGCATCGTCGTGGAGAGCGGCGCGCAGTTCCTCGCCGGCGCCCTCTACGACGTGCAGCGGGGAGCGCTCCTCCGCGAAGGGAGGGTGAGGATGGTCTCGGGGTCGGTGCCCCCGGCGCACCTGGGCGCCCTGGCCTCGTTCCTCCTCACGGGCCAGCCCTCGCAAGACGTGACGGCGATGAGCACGGTCCCGGTCGCGGTGATAGCCCCGGCGCTCGGAAGCGCCGCGCTCGCTGGCCACGAGGCGCCGCTCCTGCCGGTGCCGGTGATCGAGCCTGCGAAGGTGAGATGGATGCGTCCGGCCGCCTATGCGGCTGGAGCGGTCGCGATCGGGCTCGCCGGGATAGCGACCTGGCAGGGCATATCCGCGCACAACGACTACCGCGATGCGAACGCGATGCTCCGCTCCGACGGCGCCCTCGTGCCGGGCGCCGATCGAGCCAGCTACGACCGCGCGGTCGACGGTGCGAATACGGCCAAGCGCAACGCCTACATAGGCGTGGCCGGAGCAGCCGCCTTTGCCGTCGCCGCAGGCGTTCTCGGCTACCTCTCCTGGGACGAGCAGGGCAGGCCGATCGTCCGTTTCTGAGTACCCGGGGCTCGCGCCGCCCCGCCCCGCCGGCGCAGCCGTCGGGGCCCCACCCTGGCTAAGAAGCCAAAGGCATTTTTCGACAGGTCTTGAGTCGCCGGGGACGCAGGCCGCCCCAACCCCGGCCACGCCGCAGAGCGATCACATTTTTCGACAGGTCTTGACTCGCTGTCGCCGTTCTTGAAGGGCGAAAGGCGAGTCTGATGAGCGTTGCTCCGTCCAACCCGTCGGCATCGCTAAACAATCCTGCCCTCTCCGCTGGCTCCGGCGGGACTTGACCCAAGGCAAGGACGCCGGGGATTGCCTGGGAGCATGATCCCTGCGACAGACTGTCACTTGCCTTTCCCAGGGGGCGCAGATGCGGCAGCGGGCAGCGCAGCCGTCCGGATGTCCCCTCGGGTATCCAGCTCGCGGCCGGCCTCGATGGCCGCGAGGGCAGCCGGCGATTCTCCCCGCCGTGGCGGACAGATGCGGCGCTTGCGCATCCCGCGCGCCTCGGCGCGCGTCACGGCGCGCACCGGCACTTTGCCGCATGCGGCAAGCCCGCAGGGCCCCGTCGTTCCGGCTGGCGCTAGCATTCACCGCAGATGAAGACGCCTCGCGAGAACTGTGTCGGTTCGTATCGAAGGGGATCGGGAAACACCACCTCGCGTGACGAGGAATGTCGTGGGCCTCTGACGCTGTCCGGTGCCGCCAAAGCCCTGCAGGAGGTGTCCACATGACATCGGTCGGTGGTTTGGAGCTGGCTGGAGCAGCTTTCGACCTGCACGCTCTGGCGCTGTCGGTTCCCACGTTCGTATCGACTTCAGGTGTATCCGTGGCAGACGTCCTCAGGACGGCGGCGAGCCTGATGGTGCTGGTTCTCCTGTGGTGGCCCTTCGCCGTGGCAGCCACCGTCGGAGCGTGGCTCGTCTTCGCCAAGGCAGGGCGCCCGGGCTGGGCTTGTCTCGTCCCGGGCTACAATGGCGCCGAGTTCCTGCGGGTGGCGAAGCTGCCTGCCTGGCTCTGGGTGTTCTTGCTGGTGCCCGTCGTGAACATCGCTCTCTTCGCCTTCGCGTGCGTGCGGGTGGCGCGCGCCTTCCGGAAGGGCCCCCGCTTCGCTGCCGGCCTGGTGCTCTTGCCTCCCGTCTACATGGCGATCCTGGGGATGGGAGGCGCGCGCTACCGGAGGTTCGACGTCGTTCCAGGAACGGCTGAAGATGCCGACCCGTGGCAGGGGCGAGCGGCACCTGGAGACGGGCGGCTGGCGCGAGCTCTGTCCCCGGCGGCGCCGGTGCGGCTCGTCACGATCTCCGGCTGCGCCGAGCGACCCGCATCCGACGCCGCGTGCGGGGCGGGCGAAAGGAGAGCGGCGGCGGGAGGCGAGCGTATCGGGCGGCCGTCGGGGCGGCCTTGCCCGCCACAGGGCAAGGCGGCGACGCCGCGGCTTCACCTGGTCTGATCCTGAAGCCGCGCCCCCGAGGTCTGCGCGTCCACCTCGACCCCGCGAACCGCCTCCGCCGACAGCTTGACGGCCGGGGTGAGCCAATCGGCCAGCTCCGGTCCGTACTGGGTGTGCACCGTCTCGCCGGCAGCCTCCGCCATCCGCTCGCTCGTCTCCACGTAGCCGAGGTAGTCGCCCGCCAGCGCCAGTATCTCGCTGCCCGCACCGGCGGTCTCGCGCCAGCGCTTGCCCACGGCGGCGACGGGCTCGCCCGGCACCGCGATGAGCGTGAGCGGCCCGAGCCGGATCGCCGCGACGCGAGCGCGATCCGGAACCAAGGTGTAGAAGACATTCGCCGCCAGGCGGCGGAGCAGTGGCGGCGAGGCGCCGGGGATGGGCGCCGGCAGCACCGCGGTGCTGGTTGCGACCGCCAGCTCCGGCCAGGGGTCGGCGACACCGTACGCGAGGCCGTCGATCCGCTCGCGGAGTGCCTGCGCGTAGATCTCCGGGTTCGCCCGCCGGCCTGGGGGCATGCGCGGGGTCTGGTCGCCGAGCGCCCCCTGGAACAGGAGGACGGGCTGCGCCTTCGAGCGCATGAGCGCGCCTGGCCAGTCGCCCGAGACGAGCCGGTTCTGGCCCCCGAGCAAGGTCGCGTGCGAGGCGTAGAGCACGACCTCGGCCACCGGCTTCCCGGTGAGCGCGACCAGGCGAGCCGACACGAGCCGCCCGTCGACCTCGCCGCCACCCCGGTTGCGAACGAGCTCGGTTGCCGCGCCGCGGCCGACCGAGAGATACGCGGGTTCGAGCGCCCCGGCCGCCTTCCGCACCGCCTCTGCCGTGCGCTGCACCAGGTGATCGAAGATGGCTGCGCTGTATGGCCCCGTCGCCAGCCGCTCGCCCAGCGCGAGCTGCCAGTAGCCACCGGGGCCGGCGTGCGTGTGCGTCGCGGCGAGGACGAGATGGTCGAGCTTCAGGTCGCGAACCGCGCGTTCGACGGCCTGCTCGAGCTTTCCAGGAACGAGCAGGATCTCCACCGAGACGAGAGCGACGGTGCAGCCGTGCTCCTGCAGGACGAGCGCCCGCACCGCCACCGGGTCGCGCCTTCCTTCCTCCATCCAGTGCAAGCGTGGGAAGCCGGCCACCGGTACGGGGGGCGGGGGCGCGAGCCAGATCACCGCTGCGCCCGCGAGGAGAGGGCCCGTCCCGCGGGCGACCTCTTCGAGGCGTGGCGGTGCGGCACGCCGGGAGGGGTGCCAACGGATGGAACCCACGCCGAACGCGAGGAGCGCCAGCGCCAAGAGGACGGCCAGGGCGGCTAGAAGCTTTTTCAAGCTGCGACGGTTATACTCCGGCGCCTCCATGGGCTACGATGCCGTCCACGACAAGCTGAAGGAGGAGTGCGGCGTCTTCGGAATCTGGGCTCTTGGCAAGAGCGAAGAGGCCGCCAACTTCACCTACCTCGGACTGCACGCGCTCCAGCACCGCGGGCAGGAGTCGGCCGGGATCGTCGCCACCGACGGCAACGTCCTGCACGTCCACCGTGGAATGGGGCTCGTCCACGAGATCTTCGACGCGGCGACGCTGGCCAAGCTCCCCGGCGGCGCGGCCATCGGCCACGTGCGCTACTCCACGGCGGGCGCGAGCCACCTCAAGAACGCCCAGCCCATCGCGGTGCAGTACGCGGGCGGCGCGGTCGCCATCGCTCACAACGGCAACCTCCTCAACGCGGAGGGGCTCCGCACCGAGCTCGAGGCGCAGGGATCGATCTTCCAGACGACGAGCGACACGGAGGTGATCCTCCACCTCATGGCGCGTGTCGGCCCGGAAGGCGTCGCGCCCGGGTCGATCGCGCACCACGCCGCGGCCGCCCGGGCCGCGCTGAAGCGCGTGTCGGGCGCGTACTCGGTGCTCTTCCTCACCCAGCGAGGGATGATCGGCGTGCGCGACCCGCACGGTTTCCGTCCGCTCGTCCTCGGCAACCTGAAGGGGAGCTGGGTCCTCGCCAGCGAAACCACCGCCCTCGACCTCATCGAGGCCGAGTACGTGCGCGAGATCGAGCCGGGTGAGATGGTCGTCATCGACGACGCCGGGCTGCGCTCCGAGCGGCTCGATGCGCCTCAGCGGCGCCGGCTCGGCCGCTGCGTGTTCGAGCAGATCTACTTCGCGCGCCCCGACTCGATCCTCTTCGGCCGCTCCGTCCACGAGGTGCGCTCGTCCTTCGGCGAGCAGCTCGCGAAGGACCACCCCGTCCCGGCCGACGTCGTCATCGCGGTGCCCGACTCGGGCGTCCCCGCGGCTGTCGGCTACGCGCGCGAGAGCGGCATTGCGTACGACGTGGGTCTCGTCCGGTCGCACTACATCGGCCGCACCTTCATCGAGCCGCAGCAGTCGATCCGCCACTTCGGGGTGAAGCTGAAGCTGAACGCCGTGCGCAGCGTGCTCGCGGGTAAGCGGGTGGTGGTGGTGGACGACTCGATCGTGCGCGGCACGACGAGCCGCAAGATCGTGAAGATGATCCGCGACGCTGGCGCCAAGGAGGTCCACCTCCGCATCAGCTCGCCGCCCACGATCTGGCCCTGCTACTACGGGATAGACACCCCGAACCGCCAGGAGCTCATCGCCGCGACCCACAGCGTGAGCGAGATCGCGACCTACGTCACCGCCGATTCGCTAGGGTACCTCTCGATCGAGGGCCTCTACGCGGCGCTGGGCGAGGATCGCCTCGGCTACTGCGACGCCTGCTTCACCGGCAACTACCTGCTCAAGTTCCCGCAGGCCCGCCCGGCGTCGCCGCTACGGCTCGTGGGGGGCTGAGTCCGGAGCGTCCAGCCATTCGAGAGCTGGGGCTTCAGGCATCAGGCTTCGGCATCAGGAACGGCTCGCGAACACGGGCGTCGGGACGCTACCTCGGCCGTGCGCTAAGCTCTGCTGGTGAACGAGGAGAGCACGAGGACCTGGCGCGTCGCCGAGGGGAGCGTTCACGTCTATCGCCTCTTCGACCTGGGAGAAGCGATCGACCTCTCTCACGCCGAGAGACTCCTGGCAGCGCCCCGGTCGCGCCTCCGGCTGGAGGCGGCGCAGAGCATGACCGCGCTCGAGATCCCGCACCCGCCCCTCCAGGTGGCCCTGGGGCGCAGGGCGCTCCCACTCGCGTCGGGGCCGCGCGATGGCGAAGTCAGCGCGCACCTCTTCGACTTCGGCGTGGCGAGCATCCACTACCAGGTGCCCATTCCCCCTGGGACGGACCTCGGCGATCTCGTCCCGCTCGCCGAGGAGCTGGTCGCCCAGCCGACGCCGGCGCTCGACGCCGCGGCGCGCGCCGAGGCGGACGAGATCGGCCGCGCCATCGGGCCCGCGCTCGAGAACCCGCACGTGTGGGAAGGCCTGGAGACCTATCAGGTCTTCTTCGTGCGCCGGCTGGAGGACCCGGCGCAGTCCCAGGAGGCGCTCGCGCACGCCCCCATCGCCGAGCTCCTCCTCGGCGAGACGAGCGCGACGCCGCTCTCGTACTCCGAGAGGAGCGACGTGCTCACGCACGCCTTCAGCTACCTCGCGGACGACCTCGCGGTCGTCGACTGGAACAGCGCGTTCCTGCTCGAACCCTCGGGTGTGGGCGACATCCCCGACCTCCTCGAGTTCGCGACGGCACACCTGCTCGAGCTGCGCTACTACGACGCGCTCCTCGACCGGGAGCTGGGCGCCATCTACCGCGAGATCGCCGTCGGACGCTCCGCGGCCAGCGCTTTCACCCGGCGTTACATGAAGCTCCAGCGCCGGACGGCTGCGCTCCTGCTCGAGATCTCCGAGATGACCGAGCGGCTCGAGATCGCGGTGAAGATCATCGGCGACTTCTACCTGGCGCGCCTGTACCAGAGCGCGGTGCGGCGCTTCCGCCTGCCCGCCTGGGAAGACTCGGTGCTGCGCAAGCAGAAGCTCCTGGCCGGCGTGAACG
>JBGQLS010000021.1:0-31384 GCA_041500205.1 Anaeromyxobacteraceae bacterium
AGAGGCCCGCAGTCCCCCTACTTCTTCTCGTTCTTCTCGCCGCCGAGCTTCACGGGGACGAACGTCGCCTGTGCTCCGCGTTGCACGCGCAGGACCACCACCTGGCCCGGCTTCATCTTGCCGATGGCGCTCACCAGCTGGTCCACCGACTTGAGCGGCTGACGATTCGCCTCCAGGATGACGTCGTTGCGGTGGATGCCGGCGGTGCCCGCGGGCCCGTCAGGGCTCACCGCGACGACGAGCACGCCTTGGTCGCCCGCGATCCCAAGCTCGCGCGCAACCTGTGGTGTGAGCGGAGCGACTCGAACCCCGAGCTTCTCCTCGCCCGGCTTCTTGGCGCCTTGGTCGCTTTCGCCCTCTTCCTGCGGGGTCTCTCCGCGCGAGAGCGCCTCTTCCTCGGGGCGCTGGGCCACCGTTGCCTGAAGGTCCTTCTTCTCGCTTCCGCGCAGCACGGTCAGGGTGACCTTCCCGCCCGGCGCGACGGACGAGACGTTCCGGGTGAGCTGGCCTGCGTTCTCCACCGGCTTTCCATTCACCGAGACGACGACGTCGCCCGGCTGGAGGCCCGCCTTCGAGGCCGGGCTCTTCGACTGGACGGACTGGACGAGCGCCCCCTTCGTACCTTCCTTCAGTCCGAAACCCTGGATGAAGTCCGGGGTCAGCTCGCTCACCACCACGCCGAGGAAGCCGCGATTCACCTTGCCCTTGAGCAGCTGCGGGACGATCTGCTTGGCGAGGTTGATCGGCACGGCGAACCCGATGCCTGAGCCGATCTGCGGCGAGATGATGGCCGTGTTGATGCCGATCACTTCGCCCTTCATGTTGAAGAGCGGTCCGCCGGAGTTGCCCTGGTTGATGGCGGCATCTGTCTGCAGGAAATCGTCGAAGGCGCTGCCGGTGAGCTGGCGGTCCTTGGCCGAGACGATCCCGAAGCTCGCCGACTCACGAAAGCCAAGCGGGCTGCCGATGGCAATGACGTAATCCCCCTGCTCGAGCGCGTCGGAGTCTCCCAGCGCGACGGTGGGAAGCTTGCCATTCACCTTCTGTAGCTTGATGAGCGCGACGTCGGTGGCGGCATCGCGGCCGACGGTCTTGGCTTCGTATTCGCGGCCGTCGGAGAGGCGGACCTTGATGTCAGTCGCGTCCTTCACCACGTGGTTGTTGGTGAGGACGAATCCCTCTTCGTTGATGATGAAGCCCGAGCCGAGGCTCGTGCCCTTGAGCTCTTCCGGCATCTGCGGCCCGAAGAAGCGCTCGAAGAACTGGTCCTCGTCGTCGCCGCCCCCGCCACCGCCACCCGGGCCGCGGCGCAGGCCGCGGTGTGGGTTCTTGACCACCGTCGTGCTGGAGATGTTCACCACCGCCGGCTTGAGCTGCTTGATGAGCGGAGCGAGCGACGCGTGGCCAGGAACGGTCGCGGCGGGCGTGGCTGCGCCCTGGACCGCCTCGCGCCAGAGCTGCTTTCCTGTATCCGTGACGGTCGGCGCCTGGGGAACGGGACCAGCGTCCGCGCGCCCTTCGACAGCGCAACCCGACGCGACGGAAAGCGCGAAGACGACGATACCGCTGATGATGGCGTGACGCCGCATATCCCTCCTCCAGAGGTCAACCACCCCATACAGCCGCGCCGGAACTTTATTTCCAGGCGACCGAGAGCGGGGAAGAAAATCGTTGGTCCCGTCAAACGGGTTCTAGGCTCGGGCGAGCCGCCCGACCCTCACGCTGGCGGGGCGGAGGACGCGCTCGCCAATTCGATAACCGGCTCGCACCTCTTGCACCACCACGTCGTCCTGCGCAGCGTCCGCGACAGGGACCACGTCAATCGCTTCCGAGAGCCGCGGGTCGAACCGACGCCCGACCACGACGATCCGCTCGGCGCCCAGCTCGGCGACCCTCTTGGCGAGTGACGCCAGGGTGAGCCGCACGCCGTCCACGACGGGCCCCATCGCTTCGCCCGCCGCCGTGAGCGCGCGCTCGAGGTCGTCCACGGCCTCGAGCAGCACCTGGGCCACCTGCGCGCGCTCCGCCTCGAGGACGCGGGCCTTTTCACGCTCCATCCGCAGCCGTGCGGCCTTTCCTTCCTCGATCAAGGTGGCAAGGGCTCGCGTCAGCTCGTCTATGCGGGCCGCCTGCTGGGCGATGGTCGCATCGCGGGGATCCGGCTGCGCTTCCGCCGGCTCTTGCTCTGAGGAGTCGGAGGTCGCCGGCTGCGCCTCACTCGCACCTACTTCATCCTTTCCGGCGATGGGCTCCCCTTCCGGGGTGAACCGGCGACGGTCGCGGACCTTCACCTCGGGCTCGCTGCCGTTACCGCGCTGCTCGTCGGACATTCTTCCTCCCAGGCGCCCAACCTAACCACATGCGTGCAGCTGTCAAACCCGGAGGGGGCGCCCATGGGCTTCAAGGCTCCTCGCTCGGTTTCAGGCCTGGCGGATTGTTCGGATGCGCTCTAGCTCAGAGGTGGCAGCGTGCGAACCTCCGTGCCCCCGTCGTCGCGGATCTCCACGCCCGAAGCATGCAGGCTGTAGTAGAGGAGCCAGCGTTCTGCGTCGGTGAGCGATCCTGCGGGGAGCGCCCGCTCGATCTCCCGGACGGTCAGGATGCCCAGCTGGATCCCCCGCTGAAAGAGCTCCTTCCGAGCGCGGTGGCTCCGGCTCGTCTTCACCTTCGCTCCGGATCCGGGTCGGGGCCGTCAGCCGTTCGCGTGGCATCGCGAGGCACCGACCAGGCGCGCGAAGCGCCTTGGGCCGAAAGAGGCCGGCTGGGATGCTCGGGAGGCGCCTCGGTGTGGCCGCGCCCGTCCAGGCCGCCCGGCCGCTCCACCTTGGGCCCCCATAGCCGGACCATCTCCTCCTCTTCCACGACCTCCACGGAGAGCAGCCGCGCCGCCAGCATGTCGAGCTTGTCGCGGTTGTGGCGGAGGACCTCGCGGGCGCGTTCCTGCGCCTCGAGTACCAGCGCCTGGACCTCGCGATCGACCTCGAGCGCCGTGGTTTCGGAGTAGGTGCGCGATTCGGGCCCCTTGATGCCGAGGAAGTTCGGGCGGTCGTCGGAGAGCGCCACGGGCCCAAGCTCGCTCATACCGTAGTCGCGCACCATCATGCGCGCGAGGCCAGTGGCCTGCTGGAGGTCGTTCGCGGCGCCGGTGGAGGGCTCGCCGAAGATCTCCACCTCCGCCACGCGCCCGCCCATCAAGCCCGCCATGCGATCGCGCAGCTCGCTGCGCGTGAGGAGGTAACGGTCCTCGATGGGCAGCTGCAGCGTGTAGCCGAGCGCGCCCAGGCCTCTCGGGATGATCGAGACCTTGGTCACTCGGTCCGCGTTGGGGAGCATCCACGACACGAGCGCATGGCCCGATTCGTGGAAAGCGACGATCTCCTTCTCGCGCTCGTTGATGCAGCGGCTCTTCTTCTCGAGCCCCGCCACGACGCGCTCGACCGCCTCCTCGAACTCGGAGCGGCCCACCGCCGACTTGTTGCGCCGCGCGGCCAGGAGCGCCGCCTCGTTCACCACGTTCGCGAGGTCGGCGCCGGCGAAGCCGGGCGTGCGCGCCGCGATGGAACGGAGGTCGACGTCGGGCCCTAGCTTCACGTTTCGTGCATGGATGTGCAGGATCTTCTCGCGGCCACGCTTGTCGGGCCGATCGACCAGCACCTGCCGGTCGAAGCGGCCTGGCCGCATCAGCGCGGGATCGAGGATCTCCGGGCGGTTGGTGGCGCCCATGATGATGAGCCCGGCGCGCGCGTCGAAGCCGTCCATCTCCGCGAGCAGCTGGTTCAGCGTCTGCTCGCGCTCGTCGTGCCCGCCCATGATGCCGGAGTTGCGCGACTTGCCGAGCGCGTCGAGCTCGTCGATGAAGACGATGCAGGGCGCCTTCGCCTGCGCCTGCTGGAAGAGGTCGCGAACGCGCGCCGCGCCCACCCCCACGAACATCTCGACGAACTCCGAGCCGGAGAGCGAGAAAAAGGGCACGCCCGCCTCGCCCGCCGTGGCACGCGCGAGAAGCGTCTTCCCCGTGCCGGGCGGGCCCACGAGAAGCACGCCCTTGGGAATGCGGCCGCCAAGGCGCCGGTACTTCTCCGGAGTCTTCAAGAACTCGACGATCTCCTCGAGCTCCTCGACGGCCTCGTCGATACCGGCGGCGTCCTTGAACGTGATGCCGGTGTCGGGCTCCATGTGAATGCGGGCCTTCGACTTCCCGAAGCTCATCACCCCGGGCGGACCCTGGCCCATCTGGCCGGTCATTCGCCGCATCACCCAACCCCAGAAGAGAAGGCCGAGCGCGATGGGGGCGACCCACACCCAGAACACGTCGCCGAGGCCGGAGGAGGAGACCGCGTCGTACTCGACCTTGGCCGCCTCGATCTCCTTCACGAGATCGTCGTCGCCGCTGAGGCGCGTCGCCACGTAGGGAAGGACCTGCCCACCGGGCCTGACCTTGGGCGAATCGCCCTCCGGAGCAGTCGCGGTGGGCTTCGGATAGCCGCGGATCGAGTCCGGGCCGACCACCACGCGCTCGAACGTCCCGGACTTCAGCATCTCCTTCCACTGCGAGTAGCCGACGCGGCGGACGCCCACATCCTGGAACGCCCGGAACAGGAAGACCGCGAGCGCGATGAGGACGAGCCAGGCGACTGGCGACGCGAACGGCGAACGGCCCGGAGTGCGGGCTGACTTGTCCTGCCGCGCTCCGCCTTTCTGGTGATCGGCCACGCTGCCTCCACCCCCTTTTCGGCAAGATGCTCATGTCAGGCAGACAAGCAAACCGGCCCGCAGTGGGCCAGCGCCGACCGTCCAGGGGCGTCCCGGGGAACGGCAGCCCCAGCCCCGGGGTCTAACCGCGCAGGCGTTGGCGCGCGACGGGCGAGTGGGACCTTCTCGAAGCGAGGCAGGCGGTTGGCGACTGCCGGAGCAGCGGACCTCGCTTGGGACCTAGAGACCGAGCAACTTCGCGATCGTCTTCTCGTCCGCGGCCGGGAACTCGTAGTTGTCGAGCTCGTCTGGCCGTACCCACCGATGTTCGTGGACGCGGATGTGCTGGATGACCCCGGCCCTGTGCTCGCAGCGGTAGACGCAGAAGTCGATGTCGTAGCTCTCGTACGCGTGCTCCACGTGGATCACGCGGGCGCCCACGGCCACGACGATGCCCATTTCCTCCTGGAGCTCGCGCGCCAGGGCCTCTGGATCGCTCTCTCCGACCTCGACGCGCCCGCCGGGGAACTCCCATAACATCGGCAGCGTGGCGTGCGGTGGGCGCTGGGTGATGAGGTACTTCCCGTCACGCTCGATCATCGCCCCGACCACGCGGATCTTCCGGCGCATGATTTCTCCACGGTCCTGCCGCCCCGCGTAGATGGTTACGTTCGGTTCAGCCGCTGCCTCCTGAGGCGGCGGCGCCCCGATCATTGTAGAATTCGAAGCACAATGTCGTCCATCCGCTTCCTCGGCGCGGCAGGCACGGTCACGGGTTCCCGGTACCTCGTTCGCGCCCCAGGAGGGGCGGTCCTGTTCGACGCCGGGCTCTTTCAGGGGCAGAAAGAGCTGCGGCTCCGCAACTGGGAGCCCTTCCCCGTCCCGCCTGCCTCGCTCGACGCGATCGTGCTCACGCACGCGCACATCGACCACAGCGGAGCCCTGCCGCTGCTCGTGCGCGACGGGTTTCGAGGCCCCGTCTACTGCACGTCCGCGACGCGCGACCTCGCTCAGCTCCTCTTGCCCGACTCGGGGAAGCTCCAGGAGGAAGAGGCGCGCTTCGCGAACAAGCGAGGCTATTCCAAGCACGCTCCCGACGCGCGCCCGCTCTACACGGAGGCCGACGCCGTGGCCGCGCTGCGGCTGCTCACCCCCATCCCGTACGGCGCCCGGCGCGAGATACGGCCAGGGCTGGCCGTCACCTTCGGCCGGGCCGGCCACCTCCTGGGCAGCGCCACCATCCTGCTGGAAGTGTCGGGAGGCGGCGCGAGCGACGGCGCGCCCAGGCGGATCCTCTTCTCGGGGGACCTCGGGCGTTACGGCGCCCCCATCCTCCCGGACCCCGACTCGGCCGCGGCCGTGGACGACCTCCTCCTCGAGTGCACTTATGGTGACCGCTTGCACCACGGCGCGGCGCGAGAGGAGTTGCGGGACGCGGTGCTGGGAGCGGTACAGCGCGCGGGGGCGCTCCTCGTACCCGCCTTCGCCGTCGGCCGGACGCAGGAGATCCTGTTCCGCCTGCGGGAGCTGGAGTCGGAACGAGAGATCCCGGAGCTCCCGGTCTTCGTCGACTCGCCCATGGCGGTCGACGCGACGCCGATCTACCTCGCGCACCGCGAGGACCACGACGACGACATGGCGGGCCTGTTCGCCCGCGGGATCGAGCCGCTCCGGCCAGCCCGGCTCCAGTTCGCCCGCGCGCCCGAGCAGTCGAAGGCCTTGAACCGGATCCAGGGTCCATGCATCATCCTCTCCGCCTCGGGCATGGCCACCGGCGGACGCATCCTGCATCATCTCGCGAACCGTCTACCGGACGAGCGCACGACCGTCCTCCTCGTCGGCTATCAGGCGGCGGGAACGCGCGGCTCCAGCCTGCAGAACGGCGCCAAGGCGCTGCGCATGCACGGAGAGGACGTGCCAGTGCGAGCGCGCGTGATCACGATCTCCGGCTTCTCGGCGCATGCCGACAAGGGCGAAGTCGAGCGCTGGCTCGCGACCGCGCCGAGGCCGCCGGCGCGCGTGTTCTGCGTACACGGCGAGCCGGCGCCGCTCGCGGCCACCGCGCAGCGCCTCGCCGGGCGCGGCTGGACGGCGCTCGTGCCTCGTCACGGCGAGGAGGTCGACCTGGCGTGAGACTCCTCCTCGACGCCGGGCTGGGCACGGAGCTCCTCGATGCCGGGCTCCCTCGCGACGCGTTGCCGGAGAGCTGGCTCCTCGCGCGGCCCGACGTGGTGGGGCGCGTGCATGCGAGCCACGCCGCGGCGGGAGCGCAGGTCGTGCTCACGTGCACCTTCAACCTGGCTGGGCCGCGTCTGCGCAAGTCCGGCATCGCGGCGCCGCTCGAGGAGCTGGCCCGGCGCGCGGTGGACGTGGCCCGCCAGGCTGCGCCAGGCGCGCGCATCGCCGGTGCCGTGGGCCCCACGCTGCTGGCGGGGAGCGCGGCGCCGGCCGAGCTCCGCGAGCGTTACGAGGAAGCCTTCCGCGCGCTCGCTGCGGCGGGAGTGGACCTCCTCTGGACCGAGAGCCACTGGGACCTCGCCGAGGCGCGGGCAGCGCTCGCGGCTGCTCGCGCGACCGGTCTGCCGGCGGTGGCGACCTTCACCTTCGGAGACGCGGGCGGCGTGCTGACGGTCGCCTCGGGTGAGCCGGCGCTGGCCTGCCTGGAGGCGGTCGCCGACGACGGCGCGGCGGCGGTGGGGACGAACTGCGTCCTGCCAGGCGCGCCGCTCGCCGCGCTGTTCGCCCGGGTCGCGCCGCGCCTGGGCGTGCCGCTCGTGGCGAAGCCGTCCGCGGGCCTGCCAGGGGAGATCGTCTCTCCCGAGGCGTTCGCATCCTGGACGCTGGATCTGGTCCGTGCCGGCGCGTCGTGGATCGGGGGCTGCTGCGGGTCGAACGCGGCGCACCTGTCCGCCTGCGGGCGCGCCTTGCGTGCGTCCACGGCAAGTCCGGTGTCCCCCTGAGCGGGTGAGCGTCATCGCCTCCGGGTGCTCGGGTGAGGCGCGATGCACGGCCGCATCGCCCGCCCGGCGGTCACCAACACCTACCCGCGAGGATACGAGCCGAGCAGGTACAGCGCGTGGACGCGCTCGAGCACGCCCGCAATGGCCTCCGCGCCGCGCGGGTCGGCGCGGTGCCCCTCGAAGTCGACGTAGAACACGTAGTGCCCCAGCGCCTGCTTGGCGGGGCGGCTCTCGATCTTGGAGAGGTTGATCTCCCGCTTCGCGAACTCCCCCAGGACCTCGTAGAGACCACCGGGCCGGTCGCGGTCGAGCGTGAACGCGATGCTGGTGCGATCCCGGCCAGTCTGCTTCTCGTCCTCGCGGGCCACGAGCACGAAGCGCGTGGTGTTGCCCTCCCCGTCCTGGATGCTCTCGGCCAGGAGCGCGAGGCCGTAGCGCTCCGCGGCGGCGCGGGAGCCGATGGCGGCGCAGCCCTCGCGATCCGCCGCTTGCCGCGCTGCGTCGGCCGTCGAGGGGGTGATCTCGTGCGGCACGCCAGCGAGCTTCTCGCGCAGGAAGGTGGCGCACTGCCCGAGCGGCTGTGGATGGGAGAGGACGCGCTTCACGTCGGCGAGCCGGGTTCCCGAGCGCGCGAGCAGGTTCTGCTCGATGGGGAGGAGCACCTCCCGCCGGATGCGGAGGCCGGGCCTGTGGACGAGCATGTCCAGGGTGACGTGGACGCTGCCCTCGAGCGAGTTCTCGATGGGCACGAGGCTCACGTCGACCTCGCGCTTCACGACCGCCTCGATGGCGTCAGCGATAGTCGGGTAGTCCTTGCGGTCCGCCTTGGCGGCGAGATCGCACCGCCCCAACGCCTCCTCGCTGAACGTGCCCGGGGGTCCCAGGTAGCCGACGCGCATGGACGTCCTTGTACCAGGCGTGCCAGCCCGACTCCACCGCCGCGGCTGGCGCCGGCGCGCCCTACGCGGGACGATCTCGGCACGCGCAGCCAGGTTAGTTCGCACCCATGCCCTCCCGATCCCTCCGCGCATCGCGCGCGCTCCCCTTCGCCGGCCTCCTCGTCGCGCTCCTCGTCGTGTTCGCAGCAGGCCGC
This sequence comes from Anaeromyxobacteraceae bacterium, assembly GCA_041500205.1. Classification (GTDB taxonomy): domain Bacteria; phylum Myxococcota; class Myxococcia; order Myxococcales; family Anaeromyxobacteraceae; genus Anaeromyxobacter_A. The sequence goes on from JBGQLS010000021.1 coordinate 8,746, forward strand.
GTCCTGGCGCAGCGGCCGCCCGGCCAGCCAGCCGAACCGGCCGCGAAGCAGGACGCGATCCTGCTCACCATCTTCCTCCGCCACGACCAGTCGAAGCCGCTGCCCGAGATCAACGCGCATCTCGACAAGACCGGCTTCCACGAGCGCTTTCCACCTTCCGGCGTGGACGTCGTCTCGTGGTACGTCATGATGGGGATCGGCCAGGTGGTCACGCTGCGCGTCCCGCCGGACAAGCTGCGCGAGGTGAACCTGGTCGTCGAGAACGGCGCCTGGGGCGCGTACCGCACGGACTTCTACCCGACGTACGACTACAAGCCCATCTGGGAGGAGCAGCGCAAGAAGCGGCGCTGACGGTGCCATCCTCTTTTCCGGAGCGGCGAGGAGGTTTGGTTCAGGGTGACACGGCGAGGCTGGTTCCTGTTCGGTGCACTGTGCGTGATCTGGGGCATTCCGTATCTGCTCATCAAGATCGCGGTCCGCGACATCTCCCCCGCGGCACTCGTCTTCTTGCGCACGACCCTCGGCGCGATCGTGATCTTGCCGTTCTCGTTCCGTCCGGGACAGCTCCGTCCCCTGCTGGCGCGCTGGCGGCCCCTCGTGCTGTACACGGCCGTGGAGATCGCGCTGCCGTGGTTCCTGCTCTCGGACGCCGAGCGGCGCCTCTCGAGCTCGCTCACCGGCCTGCTCATCGCGGCCGTGCCGCTCGTGGGAGCGACGCTGTCGGCGGCCAGCGGTGGTCCCGAACGGCTCGATGGCCGCCGCGTGGCCGGTCTCCTGTTGGGGCTTCTGGGCGTGGCCGCCCTGCTCGGCCTCGACGTGGGAAGAGGTGACCTCGCGGCCGTCGCGAAGATGGCGGTCGTCGTCCTCTGCTACGCGATCGGTCCCCTCATCATCTCGCGCCGGCTCGCGGACGTGCCGAGCATGCCGGTGGTGATGGCCTCGCTGGCGGCGTGCGCCGTCGGCTACGCCCCCTTCGCCCTCACCCAGCTCCCCGTCGCCCTGCCGCCGGGAGAGGTGATCGCGGCGGTGGTCGTCCTCGGCGTCGTCTGCACCGCGCTCGCCTTCCTGGTCTTCTTCAAGCTCATCGCGGAGGTCGGTCCCGTACGAGCGACGGTGGTCACGTACGTCAACCCCGCCGTGGCCGTCGCGCTCGGGGTGACCTTGCTCCACGAGCCCTTCACCGTGGGAACGGGGATCGGCTTTGTCCTCATCCTCACGGGCTCCTTCCTCGCCACCCGGGCCGCCCAGGCCTCGCCCCGCGCCACCTCGGTCGCGCCGGCGGAGTGATGCACCTCCAGGCGGAGGAAGTCCGCGCCGCCCTGAACAGCATCCCCCGCGAAGCCGGCACCGAGGCCGGGCCGCTGCGCCTCGGGAAGCGTCATGACCCGCGACCTACGTCGAGCAATCCGCCTCGCAGATGCAACAGTCGGCGCCCACGTGGAGTCGACAGAAGTGCACACGCGCTCGCATCGGCCGCCCGGCCATTGCGTCATCGAACGCGAGAAGACAGGCATTCCGGGAGTCCGCGGGCAGGTGCTCGATGTCCTGCCGGAGCTCACCGAGGGCGCCGCCATCCTCGTCACCCGCGACCAGATCTCGCACCCTCGAGAAAGTCTCCGCGTAGTCGGTAAGCAGACATCGAGTCACGATGCGTCCCCCCTCGCATCGCGAACATCGGCACTGCTGCGCATCAAGACAACGGGATCGGTTGTCCCACGGCACGTCAACGTCAACCGCTTGACTATCCGTGGTCAGGGGAACGCATGACGCTCACGGTGGAGGGATGCGGAGCAGGGGCCTGCGCCCGTACTGCGTCGTACTGCCGACGGCGAAGCCTGTGATGGCTGTGCGTGAAGCTGTCGCGGCGTGGATGAAGCGGCGCGGGAAGCAGGACCGGACCCGGCGAGGAACACGCCGCGGGGAGAATGTCACCAGGCCCCGGAGAAGAGGGGAGGCGGTGGCCCCGCGCGCCTCCTCCCGCTCCTTCCGGCAGCCCCTGCCCCGTCCTTCCTGGAAGGCTGGCAACGGAGGACCAGGGCGCCGCCGCGCGATCTAGTGTCACCGCGTCGCAGGATGTGGTGACGCCCCGCTCCTGCATACCATCGGTGTGCCCGGCGGACGGGCGGAGCCTTAGAGGAACCCCCTCCTCCTAGGTGGACACTCCGCTCTCCACCGGGCACTGCTACCAGGGGCGCGGCACCGACAGTGCGTCCCGGCCGCTGCTGGCGTCACCCCGGCATCCACCCCGGCCGATGGCGGGCATGAAAAAAAGGGGCTGGCTGTCACGCCAACCCCTCGGATTCCCTGATGGGCGCTGCAGGTTTCGAACCTGCGACCCCTGCCGTGTGAAGGCAGTGCTCTACCGCTGAGCTAAGCGCCCGTTTCAGCTGAAACGGGGGCGGAGTATGCCGAGCGGCCTGAGGGGTGTCAACGTGAACCGTCCCCATCGGAGCGAGCGGCGCCCGCGCTCTTCGTGGGGACGACCTCGAGCCGATCCGACAGCTCGCGCGCCTTCCGCTTGATGCGCGCGACCTGCTTACGGAGCTCGTTGTAGTCAGGGCGCGCGGCCAGGCCGGCAGCGTGCAGGGCGTGCTCCTGCGCGGACTCGAAGAGCCTCAGGCTGCGCTGGGCCAGCCCGACCGCGCGCGCCATCGCTTCCTGTCCGCGAGGGTCGGACATGACCGCGCCAGCCGCCCGCCCGACCGCCCTCGCGCCCTGCTCCAGGAGAATCCCTGCCAGTCCTCGTCTCACGGACTTGCTCCCTCCTCGGCGAACTCCGTCTCGACGCTTCCGAGCGCGGCGTCGACGATGTAGCGGTAACCGGCGCGCCGGATGAGCCCCTCGAGGTCGCCCTGCACCTTCACGCGCCCGGAGAGCGCGGCTTGAATCGCATCACCGCCGCTCAGCAGCGCTTTCCAGACCCGGAACGGCGCGCGCACCACGTAAGCGGGCTCCAGCTCCCAGATCTCGTCCGGATCGGCGAGCACGCGGGCCCCCGCGATCCGGCCACCCTCTTGCCGGCCGTAGACCGCCACCGCCCGGCGCAGGACAGGTGGCTCCGCCTCCACCACGGCCGCGAGATCGTGGCCAAGCCCACGCAGCGCGACCGGAAGGTCGGGATGCACGTTCGCCGCCGCGACCACCGCCGCCAGCCAGGGCTCGGAGAGGAAGATCACTGCCGACCCCGCAGCCATCCAAAGAGCCCGCCGCCTCGGCGCACGGAGCGCTCGCCCGAGTCCGCGCCGGGCGACCGCCGCTCCGCTTGCTCAGCCAGCGCCCGCCGGAGCGGCTCTGGCGTGTCCCTGGTCGCGAAATCGACCGCGCGCATTCCCTGGGCCGGGTCGTCGAAGGTCACCTTGAGCAGGCACTCCTCGTCGAGCTTGAAGTCGATGCGCCGACCGGTGGCCACTGCCGGCAGGCGGATCGACCCGAGGAACTCGTTGTCCACGATGTCGTCCGAGTCGCCCTGGTAGATGGCGAGCTCGATGGGCTGGCCCGGCTCCCGCGGCGGCGGGAGGCGGAACGATCGCGAGCACGGGATCGTGTTGTTCTTCTCGAGCACGCGCCGGAATCGGTTCTGCGGCGTCCCCACGCCGATGGGCATGGAGAGGACGTCCACCAGCGTCACCGAGTCGATCTGGTCGAGCGAGTCGCCGAGGAGCGCCGCACCCAGCGCGACGCACTCGTCCGGATGAACGCCCTTGCGCGGCGACTTGCCGAGGCGCTGGCGGATCTTCTCCTGCACCAGGGGCATGCGCGACTGGCCACCCACCAGGATCACCTCGTCGATGTCGGAAGGCTTGAGCCCCTTCGCGGAGAGCACCTGATCGCAGATCTCGAAGGTCCGGTCCACCAGGTCGACGGTGAGGTCATTGAGCTGCGCCCGCGAGAGCGCGACGCGCAGGTCGAGGGGCTTGCCCTTCTTCTCCTCGATGTAGGGCAGCTCGAGCGCGACGTTGGGGATGAGGGTGAGATCGATCTTGGCCGCCTCGGAGGCGCTCTTGATGCGCTGCATGGCGATGGGGGAGCCTGCCAGGTCGATCTTCTGCTCGCGCCAGAAGACCTCGAGCACGAAGTCGATGATGCGGTTGTCGAAATCGACCCCGCCCAGGAACGTGTCGCCGCCGGTGGCCAGCACCTCGAAGACGTTCCCGGAGAGCTGCATGACCGACACGTCGAAGGTGCCGCCGCCGAGGTCGTAGACCAGGATCTTCTGATCGAGACCCCTGTTGAAGCCGTAGGCGAGCGCGGCCGCGGTCGGCTCGTTCACGATCCGCTTCACCTCGAAGCCGGCCAGCCGCCCCGCCTCCTTCACCGCCTGGCGCTGGTTGTCGTTGTAGTAGGCTGGCACCGAGACGACGGCGCTGCCCATCTCGCGACCCAGGAACGCCTCCGCGATCTTCTTCACGTGCGAGAGGACGAGCGCGCTTATCTGGGGAAGCGTCCGGATCTCGCCGCCCAGGCTGACCGCCGCGTCCCCCTGGGGGCCCTCGACGATGTCGTAGGAATAGTAGCTGCGCAGCTCCTGCACGATCTTGGAGTTGAACTTGCGTCCGATGAGCCGCTTCGCCCCGTAGATGGTGTTCTTGGGGTTCGTGACCATCTGATCCTTGGCCACGGCGCCGACGAGGAAGCCGCCCTTGTCGCCGAGCGCGACCACGCTCGGGAGGACGAGGCTCCCCTTGTCGGTGGGTACGACGCGCGGGATGCGGTTGCGAACGTGCGCGACGCAGGTGTTGGTCGTGCCGAGGTCGATGCCGAGTATGGCGTTCTCGCGGGACGGCGAGCCGGGCATGGCGAAGTTGTAGCACAGGAGGTGGCGGCCCTCACCGCGATACCCTCACTCGGCTCGGCTCGTCCACCCGGCCAAGCGGGTCCGACAGCCAGGCGGCGACCGTTGCCCGCCACCTTCCGTGACACGAAAATTGGACGCGGGCGCCATGATGAGTAGCATCAGTCCATGACGGCCTTTCGTTCAGGCCTCGCCATCGCGTTCGCCTCTTCTCTGCTCGGCTGCGCGACCGGCGCACCCTGGACGCGTCGTCACGCCATGCCCCCGCCCGCCCGCGAGAGCCGGGTCGGTGCTCCCGAAAAGAGCGCCGACCCGGCCCCCGGTTCCGACCGGCCGCTTCCGGCCCAGTCAGCAGCATCAACGAGGGGAGACGACGACGTCGCGCGCGCGGTCGAGGCGGCGGCCTCGCTGGTCGGGCGGCGCACCATCGTCCTCGACGGGGTCGACTACGGATCGGGGTGCGCGGCACTGGTGCGGGCCGCCTTCGCGCGGGCGGGGCACCCGCTTCCGCCCGACGCGCGAGACGCCGCCGCGGTGCACGCGCTCGCCAGCCGACGCGGGACGCTCGACCTCTGGCGCCGTCCCACGGCCGGCGACCTCGTGTTCCTCGCCGATCGCCCCGGAGGCCCGCCGGCGCACGTCGGTCTGGTCGCGCACGCCGACCCGGACGGCACGGCGCTCGTCCTCTACCGGGTGGCGCGAGGCGTCCTGCGCGTCCGCATGAACCTCGCCTACCCTGGCCGGCCCACCGATCCAGCCACCGGCAAGCACATCAACGACACGCTGGTGGTGAGGGCGCACGGCGTCAGCGCCGGAAGCCTGGTGATCGGGGTGTCGGACCTCCTCCGGCGCGGCTAGCGCCAATACTGCTCACTTAGCGCCCTTGGGCCTCAGGCTTCGGGCCTCGGGAGAAGCATGGAATCCGCGGTCGTTCTCTTCCTGAAGCCTGTAGTCCGTGGCCGGAGCCAGCGCTAACTGACTGGCATTGCGGCTAGCGCGGCAGGTCCAGCTCAGGCGCGTCCCTCACGGCGGAAGTACGCGACTGCTGCCAGCTCGAGCGCCTTGACTGCCATGGTTGCCTTTCGCAGGCGCGGCTGCAGCTCAAGACCTGTCGAAAAATGGACCGCCCGGCCGCTTGGCGGGTTCTGCCTGCAGGGCCGGGCGGCGCGAGCCCCGGGCACTCAAGACCAGTCGAAAAACCAGCTGCGGTCGCAGGGGCCCGGGTGGGGCCCCGACGGCTCTGCCGGCGGGGCGGGGGCGGCCTGCGCCCCCGGCTACTCAGTGCTCGACGCGACCACCGACCACCGTGGCGAGGAGGGGCACCTTGGGGAGGCGCTCGACCGGCAGGTCCAGGATGTCCTCGCTGAAGACGCTCAGATCGGCGTCACAGCCCTCGCGTAACACGCCGCGGCGGTCCTCCGCGAAGGAGGCGTAGGCCGCGCCGTTCGTGAATCCTCTCAACGCCTCGGCGCGGGAGAGCCGCTCCTCGGCCCGCCACGGCACCGCCGTGCCTGCTGGCTGGCGCGCCTCCGCTGCATGGAGGCCGAGGCGCGGGTCGGGGCTCTCGACCGGGAAGTCCGAGCCGAGCGCGAGCCGGGCGCCCGTCTGGAGCACCTGGCGCCAGGCGTACGCTCCCCGGAGCGCTGGCGTCCCGCTCCCTACCCTGGCCTCGACCCAGGCGGCGTCGGCGACGGCGTGGACGGGCTGCATGGAGGCGACCGCTCCGGACTCGCGCAGGAGCGGCAGATCCTCGGCCCGCACCAGCTGCAGGTGCTCCACGCGCGGGCGTAGCCTGGCCAGATCGATCTGACGGGCGAGCCCCGCGTAGGCCTGGAGGACCTCGCGGCACGCCGCGTCGCCGATGGCGTGCACCGCGGGCTGGAACCCGGCTCGCGCCACCCACCCCACCCGCTCGCGCAGCTCGGCGGGTGGGAGCAGGAAGAGGCCGCGGTTGCCCGGCTCGTCGGCGTAGCCGTCGAGGAGGGCCGCGCCTCGGCTCCCCAGCGCGCCGTCGGCGAAGAGCTTCACCGCGCGCACCTCGAGTCGCCCGATCGCAGGGCTCGACGCCCAGCGTGCCAGCTCCGCCGCCAGCGAGCCTGCCGGCTGGGTGCCGTCGATCATGGCGTAGACGCGCAACGGCAGCCGATCGTCCGAAGCCAGCCGCGCGTAGGCGCGGAGCACGGAGGACGTGCAGCCAGCGTCGTGGACGCTGGTGAGCCCGAGTCGAGCCAGATCGGCCAGGCTGGCCAGGATGAGCCGCTCCAGCTCACGTCCGGAGGGATGAGGGATGCGCGCGTGGACGAGATCCTGCGCCGCGTCGACGAGGACTCCGCTCGGCCGGCCCTGCGCGTCGCGCACGATCCGGCCTCCAGGAGGATCGATCGTGTCGCGGCTGATCCCCGCCAGCTCGAGCGCGCGCGCGTTCACCCATGCGGCGTGTCCGTCCACCCGCTCCAGAAGCACCGGACGGTCCGGGGTCGCGGCGGACAGCGTGCGCTCCGTCGGTAGCGCCTGGACGGGCCAGCGGTTCTGATCCCAACCGCGCCCGCGCACCCAAGCACCGGGAGGTAGCGCGCGAGCGCGCTCCGCCGCGAGACGGGCGCACTCGACCTCGTCGCGCGCTTCCCTCAGGCTCACCTCCTCCAGGGCCAGCGCGTGCAGGGAGACATGGCCGTGCGCGTCGGCTAGCCCGGGCACAGCGCACCCGCCACCGGTGTGGAGGTGCCGCGTGCCGGGTCGCGCCGCGCGCCTGCATTCGGCCGCGCCGCCCAGGAGCAGGATGCGCCCGTCGTGCGCCAGGAGCGCCTCGGCGCGCGGGCGTGCCGGATCGAGCGTGTGGATGGTCCCGGTGACGAGCAGGTCGGGGGTGTCCATGGCAGGGCTACACAGCTAGCCCGCTCAGGCGGCGCGCGCCCCAGGGACGGCCCGCCCGGTCCGGCGCCAGGAGGCGCGCTGAGACCCGCGCACGAAGCGCCAGAGGCCGACCGCCAGCGCGGCGTTCATGGTGACAAAGTAGAGCGCGGCCGACGCAAACCGGCGCAGCGGACCGCGCAGGCCGAGCCGGCCTGCCAGGGCGAGGCCGTAGAAGGCGAGCTGCGCCCCCAGCACGGCGCCGAAGAGCAGCTCGCCGCGAGCGGACAGCGTAAGGGAAAGGAGGAACAACACGGATAGGAACAGAGGCACCAGCCAGCGCAGCAGCTTGTGCGACACGAACGCGAACCAAAGAAAGCCAGTGCGCGGGTCGAGGACGGCAGGCACGAGCGCCAGCGCCTGCCAGTTCCCGGCGCCGATGCGCGCACGTCGCTCGAACTCCAGGCCCAGGTCCTCGGTCGTCTCCTCGAAGGCGATCGCCTCCGGTTCGTACGGGATCTTCCAGCCGTGTGCCGCGATCCCGACCGGCACGACGAAGTCGTCGACGATGGTGGTCTCGCGCAGCCGCGGAAAGAGCAGCCTGCGCACCGCGTAGATCCCGCCGTTCGCGCCGAGCACACAGGCCAGCTTGCCCTCGTAGTACTTGAGGATCGTCTCGTACCTCCAGTAGAGACTTTCCTCGTAGTCGCGTTTCACGCGGTTGTACAGCCGCAGGCGGCCCACCACCGCGCCCACCGCCGGATCGTGGAAGTGCCTCGCCAACGCCTTCGCGGCGCCCGCGTCCAGCATGACGTTCGCGTCGGTGAGGACGATGAGGTCGCCCCTGGCGCGCGGGACGAGCCTCGAGAGCACGGCCGCCTTGCCCGCGCGCGAGCCCTCCACCACCGTGACGCGCGGATCGCCAGTCGCCCGCGCCAGCTCCGCGGTCCGGTCGAGGCAGCCGTCGCAGCCGACCAGCACCTCGAGCTTGTCGGCCGGGTAGTCGAGCGCGAGGCTGTTCTCCACCTTCTGGCGGATGCAGATCTCCTCGTCATGGGCGGCCACGACGATGGTGAGGGCAGGCCAGGGACCGTCGCGGTGGCGCCCGCGCCGATCGGGCCCGCCCATCACGAACTGGGCCCCCTCGAGCGTCTCCCGCAAAGCAGCCCATGCGGCGAGCGCGAGTGGGTAACCGAGATAGGTGTACAGGACCAGCGCCAGGCAGAGGAGGAGCACGCCTTCCATGCCCGGGCGTCGAGCAAGGCCCGCGCCAGGCGGCGGCCAGCGCGCTGCCCCGGGATTCCGGCCTCCCGCGATCGCGTATGGGTAATCTACTTCCGCGCGCGCTCGCCCGGCGTTCCCGCCCACGGCGCACCGCGGCTTCGCGGCGGCTTGAGATCGCGTTGGTGCACTCAAGACCTGTCGAAGAATCAGTTGCCGGTCGCAGGGGCCTGGGTGGGGCCCCGACGGCTTTGCCGGCGGGGCGGGGGCGGCCTGCGCCCCCGGCGACTCGGACCCCGGGCATGGTGGCGTGACGAGACCGCCTAGAGCGAACGAGACGGGAGCCCGAGGAGGGGTGTAGAGGCCAGGCGCCGCCACGGTGGAGGCCGTCGACTAGGGCGCGCGTGGCAGCGAAAGGATCGCCGCTGGCGCACCAGGCACCACGCCCGGGCCGGGGCACCTGGAAGTGTCAGTCCAAGGCGTAGCGCGCGTCCCGGACGAGGCGACCTGAGCAAGGGCTGGCGTGCTCGCCGCGGAAGAGCAGGGAGTGGCCCTCCGGGCGCTGCTGCACCGCCGCAGGAGACGAACGTCGGCCGAGCAGGCGCCAGGCCATGAAAGCGGCGGCGAGCACCAGCGCGAGGGCGACCGGGACGACCACGAGGGCCCAGCGGCGCTGTGGGCTGGACGACGCGCCGGAACGACCCGTCACCTTCCCGAGCACCGGACGCACTCCCGCCGCCGCCGGCTCCTCGGTCGGGAAGGGAACCTTGCGAATGGGACGGCCGTCGGCCGTGAACTGCGGTTCGCCGGGATCTGGGGCGGAACCGCCTGGCAGATTGGTCCTCTTCGCCGCCTGCGCCTGCGGCGCCTTGGCGTCGCTCGGCTCCTGCAGCGGCCCTGAAGACGCCCTCCGGCCGGCGCTTGCGCTCGGGTTCGCGGCCGGGGGTGAAATCGCGATCGGCTCCGGGACGGACGGAAGCGGCTCGCCGCCTTCGCCGACCTGGGACGGCGCCGGTCCTGACGTCCCGGGGGAGATGGTCTCCTCGCCCTTCGCCACGGCATCCGTGCTCGCGGGAGCAGGCTCCGCGCGGGCGCCCGGACGTGCCGTGAACACGAACTGGCACTTGCTGCACTGGACCGGAGCGCCGTTGGGCGGCAAGACCTTCTCGTCGAGCTCGTAGAGCGTGTTGCATTTTTCGCAGCGGATGAGCACGCGCGTCCTCTCCCGGGTGGCGGGCGGAGGATAGCTCTACTCGGGTGCGTCGCCTAATGCCCTATTGCAAGAAACGGCCGCGCCCGAGTGAGCCGGACGGGGCCTATCCCGGGTACCCTTATGAGGCCATCCACGCTCTGGAACGGCCCGTTGCGCGCCCGCTCAGCCACGACGGCCACCGCGAGCCTGGCGGAGAGCCCGGGGACGGAAGCGAGATCCTCCGGCGTGGCCTTGTTCACGTCGATGGTCAGCCCCGCCAGCAAGCGCTCTCGGCCGGCGAGGTCGCGCCGAGGGCCATCGTCCGTGGCGCAGCCCACCCAGTGCCGCGGCGCGGTGCCCCTACCCTCGGGCGCGCAAGGGCGCGTCGGGACCGGCCGCGAGGCAAGCGCTCGGAATCCCATCGGGAGGAGCGTGAGAGCGCAGGCGGCGAAGAGCGCGAGACGACGAGACATGCCGCCCACCCAAGCAACGAGCGGGCCGGCCGCATCAAGACCGCGCTCCTTCCTACTTGGCTCTCGGCTGCACGTCGTCCTTCACGAGCTTGTACTCGATGGCGTCGATGAGCGACTGGCAGCAGGCGTCGAGCAGGTCCTCCGAGACTCCCGCCGTACCCCATCGATCGCGGCCGTCCGCGCTCTCGATGAGCACCCGCACCTCGCCGGCCGTGCCCACGTCGGAGGTGAGGTTGCGCGAGCGCGACTGCACGAGCTGCATGTCCGCGAGCTCGGGGTAATGCCGCTCGAGGGCGCGGCGCAGCGCTCGATCGAGGGCGTTGACCGGGCCGACGCCGATGGCGGCGGTGTGCACGTGCTCGCGGCCTACCGCCACTTCGACGGTCGCCTCGGTGAAGCCCTTCCGCTCCCGGTGGACGTCGAGGACGCGGTAGGCGAGCACCTCGAAGTACTTCCTCCGGCGGCCGGCCAGCGCTCGCAAGAGCAGCTCGAAGCTTGCCTCCGCGCCCTCGTACCGGAAGCCTCGCTTCTCCCATTGAGCGAGCCGCTCGAGCACCCGCCTCGCCTCCGCCTCGCCGCGGGCCGGGAGGCCCAGGGCGCGCGCTGCCCGCAGGGCGTCCGGGTGGCCGCGCTCGTCGGCCATGGCCTGCTCGGCGCGGTTTCCCACCGCCTCGGGGTCGACGTGCGGGGCGCCTCCGCCCTCCTCCACCGCGAAGGCGTCGCGCCCGACGTAGGGCTGATCCCTCGGGGCCTCCCGCTCGGCGAGCTCCGCCACGAAGTGCGCCAGCGATGTGAGGCGCTTCAGCTGCCCGGGGCCGAGCGCCCGGTGACCCATCTTGAGCTCGAGCGCGGCCGCGATGGGGATGAGATCGGCGGCGCCGCAGCGCTCGCCATAGCCGTTGACAGTACCAGCCAGGAGGGTAGCACCCTTCCCGACCGCTGCCAGGCTGTTCGCCACCGCCAGCCCCGCGTCGTCGCGGGCACGTACCCCGATGGCGGTGGCACGCCCTGCTGCACGCCGCGCAGCGACGACCCCGGCCTCCACCTCGCCCGGCAACGCGCCACCGTCCGTGTCGGAGAGGAGGATCGCCTCCGCTCCGGCCGACGCGGCTTCCTCCACGAACGACAGGGCCGGCAAGTGGCCGCGGCGGATCACGTCGAAGAATCCCTGGAGCTCCACGATCGCACGTCGATCCGCGCGTCGGATGGCGTGCACTGCCGCGGCGACGCGCGAGGCAGCGCGGGATCCGGCGCCGCGTCCTCCCGTCAGCGGAACGGTGAGCGTCACGGCCGGCGCCCCCGACCGCAGCGCCGCGTTGAGCTCGCTGTCCCCGGCAGCGCGCCCGTGGAGCGTCAGGGTGGCGCAGGCGCACAGGCAAGCGCCTCCCATCTCCAGGCGGCGCGCCTCGCGGAAGATCTCGGCATCGGGTCCCCGTCCTCGCGGCCACCCACCTTCGACGAACGCGACGCCCATTTCGGCGAGCCGCAGCGCGATACGCAGCTTGTCGCGGACGGAGAGCTCGAGCCCCGCTTCCCGGGCACCCTCGGTGAGGGTCGCGTCGTAGATGCCGATCTTCACCAGGCGAAGCTAGCCGACCTTCGCAGGACCGTCGAGATCGAAGGTCGATCAGGCGACGGGCGGATTCAGGCAGAGCGACTGGTTCAGCGCGATGACCGCCTTCTTGTAGTCCTCGCGGTTGATGACGAACTGCATGTTCGTCTGCCGGAGCGACTGCGAGACGGCGTTGATGTTGATCTTTTGCTGCGCCAGCGCCTGGGTGGCGCGGGCCAGCACGCCCGGGAAGGCGATGTTGGATCCGATGACGCACACGATCGCGGACGGGACGGCGGTGACGACCTCGTACGCGTTCTCGAGCTCCTCGATGAAAGCCGACGTGATCGACTTGTCCCAGACCACGTGTGTGATCGAGTTCGCGTTGGTGGCCTTGAGGATGTACGAGATTCCGTGCCTCCGGAAGAGCTCCATCACCCCATGGTCGAACCCGACCGTGCCCACCATCGAGGGATCGTGGATCTCGAGGGCGGTCACCTTGTGCGAGCCGGCGATGACCTCGATACGAGCCTGCGTCCCGACGTAGTCCTTGGTGATGAGCGTGCCCGGGTGGTCGGGCTCGAAGGTGTTCTTGAGACGGATCGCAATGCCGGCCAGCTCCATCGGCTTCGCCGCCTTGGGGTGGATGGCTTCCATGCCCACGTCCGCCAGCTGGTCGGCCACGTCGTAGTTGGTCATCCCGACCACCACGGTGTTCTGCGCGCCCACGATCTCCGGGTCCGCCGAGGAGAGGTGGAACTCCTTGTGGATGACCGCCTCGTTCGCCTTCAGCTCGACGGCGACCTTGCTGAAGGTCACCTCCGAGTAGCCGCGGTCGAACTCCCGCATGATGCCTTCGACGCCCTTGGTGTAGCCCGTGACGATCACCACCTGCTTCTCGAGGTCGAGGCCCTGGAAGGACTTGTGGATGCGCTGGTCGATCGTGAGCGGGTCGTCGTCGTCGAACCCGGACAGATCGAGCAGGTGGGCCTGGATACCCTTGGCCCGGAGGATCTCGACCGAGTTGAATGCGCTGTGGGCCTCGCCGATGGCGGCAAGCATCTCGCGCGCGGCGAGGAGCACGTTGTCGCGGCGGAGATACCCGCTCGCGAGGACGTGGCGCATGGAGTCGAGGTAGGCGCGGAGCTCCTTCATCCGCTTCTCGAGGAAGGCGTCGGCGCTCGCGAGGTCGAGACCCAGCGGCGCGAGCTCCTTGTTGATGGCCTTGAGCTTGCCGGTCAGCGCCGCGAGCTGCGAGCCGAAGTCACCCCCCGAGACGAAGGTGGCGTAGACGCCGGCCTGGCCCGTCTTCTTGTGCTCGAGGAGCTGGTTCGTCACGCCTGCGTAAGCGGAGACGATGTAGACGCGCCCGTAGACGTGCTTGGAATCACGCAACATGATGTTGCGAAGCACGTCGTCGAACCGCGACATCGAGGTGCCACCGATTTTTTCGACGCTGATCATTGCGAGGGATTCTCGGAGCGGGTTGATGGGTGAGGAACGCCTGGGTCGCCTCCAAGGGCCTGGATAATACTGCATGACAGGCCGGAGCCAACGAGGACTTCGCGGGAGCCGCGAGATCAGACAGCCGCCAGCCCCACCGCACGCCTCAGCCCCGCGAACCCGAGCTTCTCCTGGGCGTCTTCCCGGGTGAACCAGGCGTGCTCCGTGTGCTCGTCGGAGAGGCGGCAGGCGAAGCCGGGCGGGAGCCGCGCTGCGAAGGCCGTCTCCTCCGCCACCATCACACCCGGCACCGCTTCGCGTACGAGCCCAGGCTCGATGGCGAAACCGTGGCGGTATCCGAGCGGCGTCACCTCGACGTCCGCCCCCGTCTCCTCGAGGAGCTCGCGCCGGGCTGCAGCGACCGGCTCCTCGAAGGCCTCGATCCGGCCAGTGACCGGTTGCCAGAAGCCACCGCGTTGGGGGGTGCGCCTGAGGAGCAGCACCCTCCCGTCGGACCCCACGGGCACGACCGACACCGTGCGCAGGTCCGGCCCACGGTCGTCGCGTTCGCGCTCGAAGAGCGTCGCGAGGTGAAAGGCCAGTCGATCCTCGACCTCGGCCAGGGACGGGACGGCGCGCCCCCCTCCGCGCGACAGCTCTTCGGCCAGGCTCGTCACGCCCAGGCGTGGGTCGGCGATCCCACAGGGGACGATCACCTGGAAATGGCGCATATCGGGGGCGAGGTTGAAGGCGAGGCCGTGAGACGTGACCCACCGCGCGAGGTGAACGCCCACCGCGCCGATCTTCTTGCTCCCCACCCAGGCGCCGCGGTGGTGCTCGTGCCTGCCCGCCGCCACGCCGTAGTCGGCGCACGCGCGGATCATGGCCTCCTCGAGCGCGCCCACGTACTTGCGGACGTCGGGCCGGCCGGAGAGGTCGAGCACCGGGTACCCCACCACCTGACCCGGACCATGGTAGGTGACGTCGCCCCCTCGGTCCGTCTCGTGGATCTCGAACCCCTGCTTCTTGAGCCAGTCGGGCGAAGCCACGATGTTCCGTGCCTCGGCCCCCCGGCCCAGCGTGAGGACGGGCGGATGCTCGAGCAGGAACAGGAAGTCCGTGTCGGGCGGGGTCCCGGAGCGGACCGCGTCTCCGGCCAGCGCCATGAGACGAAGCCCGTCCTCGTACTCGACCCTCCCCAGGTTGTGGACACGCAGCGTTCTCATGTCTTCTCGACGGCGCCCGAGCCGGCCAGCTGCCCGGAGCGGCCATGGGCGGGGGAAGAGCCCCCGCGCCACGACGTCCGATCCTGGTCACGCATGGGCGACCGCCCCATCACGCCTGCGCGGCCGCTCCGCTCGCGCTGGCCCGCTTCGGCCGCTCCGGTCGATTCAGCGCATGGATCGCCTCCCCGAGCGCCGCCTTGCACGCCTCCATGAACGCTTCCGGCAAGGTGGGGTGCGCGTGGACCGTGAGCGCGGCGTCCTCCAGGTAGGCTCCCATCTCCAGCGCCAGCGACGGCTCCGCGATGAGGTCCGATGCCTCCGGTCCGACGATGGTCACGCCCAGGATGAGCTTCGAGGCCCTGTCCGCGATGACCTTCACGAACCCCTCCGTGTGGTCGATGGCAATGGCGCGCCCGAGCGCGGCGAAGGCGAACTTGCCGACGATGGGGTCGTAGCCCTGCTTCCGGGCCTCATCCTCCGAGAGCCCGACCGTCGCGACCTCCGGGTCGGTGAAGATGCCGGAGGGCATGGACACCCAGTCGCGCACCGACTTCTTGCCCGCGATGACCTCGGCCGCGATCTCGCCCTCCCGGGAGGCCTTGTGCGCGAGGAGCGGCGGGCCGCAGAGGTCGCCGATGCAGTAGATGGAAGGGACGCTCGTCTGCATCCGGTCGTTCACCTCCACGAAGCCCTTCGGCCCGATCTTCACGCCCGCCTTGTCGAGCCCGACCCCGTCGCTGTTGGGACGGAAGCCCACCGCGACCAGGACCTTGTCGCAGGGGATCGCCTGCTCCTTGCCGTCGACCTCGATGGTCACCACGAGCTCGCCGGGCTTGCGCTCGAGGCCCTTCGCCTTGGCGCTCACGTGCACGGCCACTTCCCGCTGCCGGAGGCTCTTCTGCACGAGGCGCACTGCCTCGGGGTCGACGCCAGACAGGATGGTCGGCAAGGCCTCGACCACCGTCACCTTCGAGCCGAGCTTTGCGTAGACGGTGCCGAGCTCGAGGCCGATGATCCCTCCTCCGATCACCACGAGCCGCCCCGGGATCTCGGGGAGATCCACCGCCTCCTTGGCGCTCCACACGTCCTTCCCGTCGAACGCGAAGCCGGGGAGCTCGACCGGCCGCGCGCCGGTCGCGACGATGAAGGCCGGGGCCTCCACGCGCGTGGTCGCGCCGTCGCCGCCGGACACCTCGATCGCGTTCGGGCCGGCGAAGGTGGCGGTGCCCTTCAGCACCTCGACCCCGTTGCCCTTCTCGAGCATGCCGACGCCGCTTACCAGCTTCTTCACCACCTCGTCCTTGAACTGGCGCAACTTCGCCGTGTCGACCTTGGGCTCGGCGGTGATGCCCCGGTTACCGGCCTCGCGCACGTCCTCGACCAGGTTCGCGGCGGCGATGAGCGCCTTGGACGGAATGCAGCCCCAGTTCAGGCACACGCCGCCGAGCGCCTCGCGGTCGACGAGGGCCGCCTTCTTGCCGAGCTGCGCGAGGCGGATGGCGGCCACGTAACCTCCGGGGCCCGCGCCGATCACCACCGCGTCGAACGTCTTGGTCGCCATCGCGTCCCCCTTCGAACAGGTCGGAAACGGACATGGTTATAACCAAGTTGTGCGGCCCGGCGAGGGGTTTGCGCCTGCGCGCAGCGACCGGGCGGAGCGTCCGGAACCGGCGAAAGAGCAGCGGAGCGAAGCAACGCCGGAGCCAGCGCCCATGCGCCGGTGGCGGGCAAGACCGGTCGCGGCGATGGCTCGTTGCGTTGCGCGACCCGAGCGGACGGCAACCGTCACCGTACGCTGACAGTGAGACCCGAGGCGCGAGCACAGCCGCCAAACTCCTCGTCGGTCCGAATCAGATCATCTCCATGAACAGGAGGGTTGGGTCCTCGAGGTAGCCGATGAGCGTGTACGCGAAGGCGGCGCCCACGTGGCCGTCCACGACCCGGTGATCGAAGGAGAGCGAGACGTGCATCACGTCGCGCGCGACGATCTGGCCCTCCCTCACGACCGGCGTCGGGCGGATGCGGTGGACGCTGAGGATGGCGACCTCGGGGAAGTTGATGATGGGGGTGGCGAGGAGGCCTCCCTGGGCGCCCAGGCTGGTGATCGTGAACGTGGAGCCACCCATGTCCTGCGGCCGCGCCCGTCCCGCCTTCGACTCCGAGGAGAGGCGGTCGATCTCCTTCGCCAGGCCGAGGAGGGAAAGCCGGTCCGCGTTGCGGACCACCGGCACCACGAGCCCGTGCTCCGTCGCCGTGGCGATGCCGATGTGATACTCGCGGCGCAGCCGGATCTCGCCGCGCGCCTCGTCGAGGGTGGCGTTGAGCCAGGGGTGCTTCCTCAGCGCCGCCACCACCGCCTTCACGATGAAGGGGAGGAAGGTCACCTTGACGCCCTCCGCCCGCGTCGCGGCCACGATGCGTTCCTTCACCTTCACCAGCTCGGTGACGTCCACCTGCTCGACGAAGGTGAAGTGCGCCGCGGTGCGCTTGGATTGCGCCATCCGTTCGGCGATGCGGCGCCGGACGCCGCGCAGAGGGATCACCTCGTCGCCGTGCGCCACCTCCGTCACCGGCGATCGCGCCGGTAGCTGCTCGGCAAAGGGCGCCGGGCGCTGGGGCGCTGGCGGCGGCGACGGCGGTTGCGCGTGCCCGTTGCGGACCTGGGCGAGATCCTCCTTCGTCACCCGGCCGCCTGGGCCCGTCCCCTGGACGGCCTGGACGTCGATGCCCAGCTGGCGCGCCATGGCCCGCACGGCGGGCGTGGCGAGAGGCTTCTGCTGCGGAGCCGCTGCCGCCGTCGCAGCCGGGGTCGCGGTCCGGGCCGGGTGCGCGGCCGTGGGCGTGACCGTGGGGGCCGCCGCGGCCACCTCGACCGGAGCAGGCGGCCTCGCCGGGCCCACCGCCTCGAGCTCCAGCTCCAGCAACGGATGGTGGACTCTCGCGATCTGCCCTTCCTCGTAGTGGAGCCTGGTGACCCGTCCGCGCCGCGGCGAGGGGATGGTCACGGTCGCCTTGTCGGTCATGACCTCGACGAGGGGCTGGTCCTCCTGGACCTCGTCCCCGGGCTTCACGAACCACCTCTGGATCTCCGCCTCCACCACCCCTTCACCGATGTCAGGAAGGATGAACTCGAACGCCATGGGTCCCTCTTGGACGTGCGGCAGGGCCGTCCCCGCCGCCGGCGGCGCAGGGCCGTCCCCCGCCGGTCAGTACCGGACGGTCTCCCGCACCGCGCGCAGGATGCGCGGGGCGCGCGGGAGGTACTCCTGCTCCAGGCTGTAGGGGAAAGGTGTGTCGAAGCCAGTCACCCGCGCGACGGGGGCTTCGAGGTGCAGGAAGCAACGCTCCTGGATGAGCGCGGCCAGCTCTGCGCCGAAACCGCAGGTCCGCGGGGCCTCGTGCACGACGACCGCCCTCCCCGTCTTGACCACGGAGGCGACCACGGCGTCGATGTCGAGAGGCTGCAGCGAGCGCAGGTCCAGCACCTCGCAGTCGATGCCCTCCTGCTCCGCCTCGCGCGCCGCCTGATCGGCCTCGTGCCACATGGCTCCCCAGGCCAGGACGGTCACCTGGTGCCCGGCGCGCGTGACCTTGGCCTTCCCGAGCGGGATGGCGTACTCGCCGTCCGGGACCTCGCCCTTGGCCGCCCGGTAGACGCGCTTGGGCTCGAGGAAGAGCACCGGATCCGGATCGCGGATCGCGCTGATGAGGAGGCCCTTGGCGTCCTCGGGGGTGGCAGGCACCACCACCTTCAGTCCGGCGGTGTGGATGAAGTGCGTCTCGGGCGACTGCGAGTGGTAGTGCCCGCCGCGGATGCCGCCGCCGTAGGGCACGCGGATGACGAGCGAGCTCGTCCACTGGCCGCCGGAGCGGTAGCGGTACTTCGCCAGCTCGCTCACGATCTGATCCATCGCCGGGAAGATGAAATCGGCGAACTGGATCTCGGGCACCGGCTTGAGCCCGTAGAGCGCCATGCCCACGGCCGTGCCGATGATGCCGCTCTCCGCGAGCGGGGTGTCGATGACGCGGTCCGCGCCGAACTCCTCGTAGAGCCCCTGGGTGGCGCGAAAGACCCCTCCGAACTTCCCGACGTCCTCCCCCAGCACGACCACATTGCGATCCCTGCGCATCTCGATGCGCAGGGCGTCGTTCACGGCCTGGATGATGTTGAAGGTCGGCAAGCGAACATCCTTCGGGGCTCGCGCGCTCTTCAGCGCCGCCCCCCTCGGGCCTCCCCGACGCGCGGGTCGTCCGCGAGCGCACGCTCGAGCTCCTCGAGCTGCTCGCGCTGCTGCCAGAGTGGCGTCGCGTAGACCTCCTGGAAGAGCGTCGAGAGAGGGGGCTTGGGCGGATGCGCCTCGGCCTCCTTCACGGCGCGCTGGATGGTCTCGCGCACCTCGGCGAGGATCCGCGCGTCGTCCTCCTCTCCGAGCAGCCCCCGGCGGCCCAGGAAGACCTTGAGGCGCAAGATGGGATCCTTCTTGCGCCAGGGCTCCACCATCTCGGGGGGCCGGTACGCGCGCGGATCGTCCGAGGTGGAGTGCCCCTCGATGCGATAGGTCACGCACTCGACCAGCGTCGGTCCCTCTCCGGCAGCGGCCCGGGCACGCGCCCGCCGCGTGACCTCGTGGACGGCGAGGAGGTCGTTGCCGTCCACGCGCTCGCCATGGATCCCGTAGGCGAGCGCCTTCTGGGCGATGGTCTCGGAGGCCGTCTGGCGCTCGCGCGGCACGCTGATGGCCCACCCGTTGTTCCGGCACAGGAACACGACCGGCACCTTGTGGACGCCCGCGAAGTTGAGGCCGGTGTGGAAGTCGTTCGAGCTGGTCGCACCCTCGCCGAAATAGGCGAGCGAGACCATCTCGTCTCCCTTGATGCGGGCCGCCCAGGCCGCGCCGACGGCGTGCGGGATCTGCGTTCCGATGGGCGAGCTGATCGAGGCGTAGAGGCCCGGTCGCCACGCCTCGTGGCACGGCATCTGGTGGCCGAGCATCGCGTCGCCCGCGTTGCCCAGGAGATCGCAGACGTACGTCGCGAGCGGCATGCCGCGCAGGAGCGCCGCCCCGTGCTCACGGTAGCAGGGAAAGATCCAGTCGGCGGGCCCCATGGCCGCGGCGCTCCCGAAGACCGCGGCCTCTTCCCCGATCGACCCGATGTAGAAGTTGATGCGGCCCTGCCGCTGCATGGCCACCATGCGTTCATCGAGCTGACGGTTGAGCACCATCCACCGGTAGAGCGAGAGGATCTCCTCCCCTGAGAGCGCTACCTCGCCCTCCACGCTCCCGTCCTCCTGCAAGACTTGCTGGAGCGGAAACGGCTCCCTGGACTCCCGCTCCGGAGCCGGCGCTGGCTGACCGTTCACGCCCTTGCGGCGCGCGGGAAGCCCCACCTCGGACTCACCTCGCATCGGTCGCCTCCCTTCATCCCTGGCCGCCGCCTCGGCGTGACGCGATCTCACCGCGCAAGAAGAGCTCCGCGGCGCGGTAGCTGGAGCGCACCAGCGGGCCGCTTGCCACGTAACGGAAACCGCGCCGCTCGCCCATGGCCTTGTAAGCCTGGAACTGCTCCGGCGTGACCCACTGCATCACGGGCAGGTGCCAGGCCGATGGGCGCAGGTATTGACCCAGCGTCAGGATGTCGACTCCAGCGGCACGGAGATCGCGCATCGTGTCATCCACCTCGACCTCGCTCTCGCCCAGACCGACCATGATGGAGGACTTGGTGACGACCCCCGGGAACTCTCCCTTCATGCGCTCGAGGACCCTCAGGGTCTGATCGTACCCGGCCTTCTGGTCCCGCACGACAGGGCTGAGCCTGCGCACGGTCTCGATGTTGTTGGCGAAGACGTCCGGCGCGGCGCGCCCGACCGTGCGTACGGCCTCGGGGTCACCACGAAAGTCGGGGGTGAGGACTTCGACGAGCAGGCCCGCGATCTCCTTCAGCCGGATGATGGCCTCCGCGAAATGCGCCGCCCCGCCGTCCGGAAGGTCATCGCGGTCGACGCTCGTCACGACGATGTAGTCGAGGTGGAGCTCTCGGATGGCATCCGCGAGGTGGCGCGGCTCCTCCGGGTCGGGCGGCGGCGGGTGCGCCGCCGTCTTCACGTTGCAGAAGCGGCAACCGCGCGTGCACACGTCTCCCATGAGCATGACCGTGGCGGTGCCGCCGCCCCAGCAATCGGCCACGTTGGGGCAGTGCGCCTCCTGGCAGACCGTGTGAAGCCGCAGGCCTTTCAGCGTCTCGCGGACGTGCTGGTATCGCTCACCGCTCGGCACCCCCACGCGGAGCCAAGGCGGCTTCTTCGCGGCGATGGGTAAACCGTGGTCCCGCATGGCCGCGGCGAGATCGCGTCGAGCCCGCACGGGCTCGTCCAAGGCGCCCCCGTCACCTACGTCGGTTCCGCCGGCTCCGATGACTGGCAGGCTGTTTTGCGGTCGCTTGTCCATGCAGGCGCTCGCCTAGTACCGAGTCCAGCAAGCCCGGTCAAGGCTACCTGCAGTATAGTGACACCGCCGCGTTGCGCCGGGATCCCCGCGTGGTTCCGGCCTTTCTTGTGCTATGGTCCAAGGACGTGAGCGCCTCGAGCCGCGGCGCGCAGGTTCCTGTCCGAGGATCCCGCAAGGGCTCCTCGGACACGGCCGTCGCGCCTACTCGCATTCTCATCGTGGATGACGACGCGACCGTGCGTGACGTCATCGGCGTCCTCCTCTGCGAGGAAGGGTACGTCTGCGCCACTGCGGTCTCGTCGGAGCAGGCCCTGGAGCTCCTGCGCTCGTCGGAGTTTCACCTCGCCCTGTGCGACATGAAGATGCCTGGCCAGGACGGCCTGTGGCTGCTCGATCGACTCCACGCCGAGCACCCCTCCATCGCGGTCATCATGCTCACCGCCTTCGGGGACACCGAGGCTGCGGTCGAGTGCCTGCGCCGGGGCGCGGTGGACTACCTCCTGAAGCCTCCCAAGGTCACCGAGCTCGTTCGCGCCATCGAGCGCGCCCTGGCCAGGCGCCGCCTCGAGCTCGCGCGCCACCGGTATCGCACCAGCCTCGAGCGGCGCGTCCGCGAGAAGACCGCCGCGCTCTCACAAGCCCTGCGCGAGGTCGAGTCCGCCTACTCGACCACGCTCTACGCGCTGGTGGCCGCGCTCGACGCGCGCGAGCACGAGACTTCCGACCATTCACAGCGCGTGGTCCGCTACACGCTCGCCATCGCCGAACGCCTGGAGGTGCCCGAGGCGGACCGGCCCGACATCGCCCGCGGGGCGCTCCTCCACGACATCGGGAAGATCGGCGTGCCGGACGCCATCCTGCTCAAGCCGGGACCCCTCCTTGCCCAGGAATGGGAAGAGATGCGGCGTCACCCGCAGATCGGCCACACGATCCTCAAGTCGATACCGTTCCTGCAGGTGCCGGCGGAGATCGTGCTCGCGCACCAGGAGCGCTGGGACGGCTCGGGATACCCGCGCCGGCTCGCCGGAGAGGCCATCCCGCTCGGCGCCCGCATCTTCGCGATCGCCGACGCGTTCGACGCCATCACCAGCGATCGGCCCTACCGCAAGGGCGCGAGCGCCGACGAGGCGCGCGAGGAGATCCGCAGCTTCGCCGGGACACAGTTCGACCCGCGCTGCGCGGACGCCTTTCTCGCGCTCGACCGCCAGCTCGTCGAGGCACTGCGATGGCCCGATCCGCGCGCGCTCCCCGGCACGCCCGGCGGGCGCCGCCGGGCCGTTTGAGGCAGGCCCGCGCCGGGCGCAGATGATCCCCATGGTCCGCGGGGGCGCTGAGAGGGTCGTCCAAAACACCGGTCCCGGCGGCTGCGCCTTCGGCGCTCTCGCTCGCTGCCGCGAGCGGCCGCCGGCTTTGCCGTCATTGGATTCGGGGGCTGCGCCCCCGA
>JBGQLS010000022.1:0-31100 GCA_041500205.1 Anaeromyxobacteraceae bacterium
GCGTTACACGAGGGACAAGGACGAGGCGGCGTGCCGGCGCATCGGCGAGCTCGGCGCTGCGCTCATCCCGGACAAGGCGCGCATCCTCACCCACTGCAACGCGGGCGCGCTCGCCACGGCGGGATACGGCACCGCACTCGGCGTCGTGCGTGCGGCGTTCGAGGCGGGGAAGGGAATCGCCGTCTTCGCCGGGGAGACGCGTCCCTACCTGCAGGGCGCGCGCCTCACCGCCTGGGAGCTGCAGCGCGACGGCATCCCCGTGACGCTGCTCACCGACGGCATGGCTGGCTGGCTCATGCAGCGCGGCGAGATCGCGTGCGTCGTGGTGGGCGCGGACCGCATCGCCGCGAACGGAGACGTCGCGAACAAGATCGGCACCTACGGGCTGGCGGTGCTGGCCCGGCACCACGCCCTGCCCTTCTACGTGGCGGCGCCGTGGAGCACGGTGGACCTGGCCACGCCCTCCGGCGACGCCATCCCCATCGAGGAGCGCGACAGCGACGAGGTGGTGATCCTGGCCGGGAGGCGCATCGCGCCGGTGGGCGTGCGCGCCCGCTATCCGGCCTTCGACGTCACGCCGGCCGCGCTCGTCACGGCCATCGTGACCGAGCGGGGCGTGACGCGCGAGCCGCACCGCGATGCGCTCCGCCGGCTCGGCCCGCCTTGAGCCCGGGAGTCACCATCCCCCATGGTGCGTCAATCCTGTCCCGCCTGCGCCAAGCCGCAGGGCACGAACGCGGGCTGTCTCTCCTGCCGCGACGCCGCGGCGAAGGAGCTCGCGCGCGAGGCCGAGGACGTCACGGACGCCTCGATCCCGGAGTACGCCCGGGCCGCCACGCTCTTCTCCGACCGCCCGCCCTGGTACGCGCGCGTCGGCGCCGGCAAGGTGCTGACGAAGGTGCGCCTGCTGGGCATGGTCCTCGGTGACTACGTGAATGGCCGTTACCGGAAGGTGCCCTGGCGCGCCATCGTGGTGTGCGCCGCCGCGGTGGCTTACGTCGTCTCGCCGTTCGACCTCATCCCGGACTGGCTCGTCCCCATCGGCTGGACCGATGACCTGGTGGTGCTCGCGCTCGCCTGGGGCTTCGTGAAGAAGGAGCTCCGCGAGTATTGCGCGTGGAAGGGTGTCTCACCCGCGCACTTCGGGTTGTGAAGACGAGCCGCCGCGCGCGGCCGGAGCGCGAGCGTTATACGCTCGCCATGTTTCACCGGTCGCGAGGCAGGGTCGATCGCTTTGGCGCCGGCCGGGAGATCGTCTCGCTGGGGCTCGAGTCCGGGCTCTGGCACGACGCCTACCACGTCCTCCTCACCATGACGTGGCGGCGCTTCTTCGCCCTGGTGTTCGCTCAATACCTGGCCGTGAACGGGCTGTTCGCCCTCGGCTACTGGGCTCTCGGCGACGCCATCGAGAACGCGCGGCCCGGCTCGCTCCTCGACTGCTTCTTCTTCAGCGTCCAGACCCTCGCCACCATCGGTTACGGCAAGTTCGCGCCCCACACGCTGGGCGCAAACCTTCTGGTGACGGTGGAGGCGCTGCTCGGGATGGTGGGCCTCGCCGTCACCACGGGTCTCGTCTTCGCCCGCTTCTCGCGCCCGACGTCCCGCGTCCTCTTCAGCAAGGTTGCCATCGTGGCGCCGTACGAGGGCGTCCCCTCCCTCATGTTCCGGATGGCGAACGCGCGCGGAAACCGGATCGTCGAGGCGCGGCTCAGGCTGACTCTCGTCCGCGACGAGCTGACGGCCGAGGGGAATCCGGTGCGGCGGCTCCACGATCTCAAGCTGCTGCGGAGCGAGCACGGAGCCTTCGCGCTCTCCTGGACCGCCGTCCACTCCATTGACGAGAAGAGCCCGCTGCACGGCCTGGACGCTGCGGCGCTCCGGGCGTCCATGGTCGACTTCTTCGCGTCGCTGACCGGGATAGACGAGGGGCTGGCCCAGACCATCCACGCGCGGCACGCATACCGGGCTGACGACATCCGCTGGAATGCCAGGTTCGTCGACATCCTGCAGACCAGCCCGGAGCGGTCGGTCATCGACTACACCCGCTTCCACGACGTGGTGCCCGTCGGTGAGGTCGCCGCTGATACCGTCGAGCCAGGCACGGTGACCCTTCGTCCCGCTCGCCCCGCGCAGCAGCAGGGGGCCGGGGACGGAGCCGCCCGATCCTAAGATGGCGAAGCCGGCGGCCCACTCGGGCCAGCGAGCGAACGCGCCGGAGGCGCTGCCGCAGGACAGAGGTCGTCGGCTGACTGATGAGCGAGCACCCCCTCTCCTTCCGGGAGACGGTGGCAGCCTCCGGCCGCTCTGGCCCCTCAGTCTCGCCGCATCTGTGCTACCAGGTCCGCTAGCGCGGCCTGCGCCGCCGCGGGGCTCGCCGCGCGCCAGGGGCGCCCGTGCCCCGGCAGCACCCACTCGAAGCGGTGGGCGAGGAGCCGCTCCATGGAGCGCGTCTGCTCGCCCCAGTCGTACCAGCACACCGACCGGCTCGCCCCGAGCCTGCCGTCGACGTCGCCCCAGAGGTGATCGCCCGTGAAGAGGAAGCGCTCGCGATAGAGCAGCGCCGCCGAGCCTCTCGTGTGCCCGGGGACGGGGATGACGACGAGGTCGTCGAATAGCGCGACGGGCGCGTCGCCCTCGACCTTTCGCTCCACCCCGTGCGTGCTCCCGCTCACGTCGCGCGAGTGCAGGACGCGCTCGCAGCCGAGCGCGGCGGCCCATCGCGCGTGATCGGCCACGTCGTCCCGGTGAGTGAGGAACATGAAGCGGGCGCCGCCCAGCTCCCGGACGCGCGACAGGAGTGGGCTCGCGAAGCGCGGCGAGTCGACGAGCACGTTCCCACCCGGCCGGGCGACGAGCCAGCTCGCGGCGCCGAAGGACGACTCGGCGGCGTACCCGCAGTCGTACACGCCTTCCGCCCCAGCGAGTGGCGCCGGGAACGCGCGCGCGGCGTCGGCTGCCGAGAAGGCGTGCTTCGTCACGGTGCCGATCGCCGCGACCGGGCAGGCGACCAGCGCCATGAGCGCCCGCCGCTGCTCATCGCCGTCACGCGGCTGGCGAGCCACGAACGAGGTGTCGTCCTCGCCACCGCCGAACGTGGCGGGGTCGATGCGGCGGCACGTGTCACAGGCGATGCACGACTCGTCGACGAAGAAGTCGCCGGGCGCGTTCGCGGCGAGACGCTGTGCCAGGCGGGCCACAAATGATTCATAGCCGCGGGTTCGCTTTGGCGCATCGAGCAGCGAACCGGGCTCCGTGCCCGAGAGAACAACGCCGGCAAGGGCTGCTTCAGGTTGCGCGAGTGACCACCAGGGACTACCATCCCTGCCATGAAGGCTGTGGGCGTCAAGGCGCTCAAGGCGCGGCTCTCGGAATACCTGAGGATGGTGAAGTCGGGCGAGGTCATCCTCGTCACGGAGCGCGAAGAGGTGGTCGCAGAGCTGCGGCCAGCGCGCCGGCAACAGCCGCCTGCCGGCGACGTCGACGAGGCCCTCGATGCCCTGGCGGAGCGCGGCGAGGTCACGCGCGCAGCGGTGCCCAAGGCCGACTGGACGTTCCATTCTCAGGGTCTGGGCCTGCCGCCGGGCACGGCCATGAAACTGCTGGATGAGGTACGCGCGGACCGGGACCAGGCGTGAGCGCCTCGCTTTACCTCGACACCTCGGCGGTACTCCGCGCCACGCTCGAGTCCGGCACCACGCCTGAGCTCGAAGCGAGAATCGCTGCCGCTCCCGCGCTCATCACCTCGCGGCTCTCGCTCGTGGAGGCGAGTCGGGCGCTGCTGCGGGCGCGGACGGCGCTTCGCACATCCGAGCTCGCCCTCGCACAGGTCGAGCAGGAGATCGAATCTCTGTGGGCGCGCTGTGACATCTGGGAGCTGACCGCGGCCGTCTGCGAGGCCGCGCGCGTGGTCGCGCCGAGACTCGGGCTGCGTACCCTCGACGCTCTCCACCTCGCGACCTTCCTCGCCGCGCGGCGTCGGATACCGGGGCTCGCCATGCTCACGGCGGACGATCGCCTGCGCGTCGCCAGCGGGACATGAGGAAGTAGCATCGGCATCCTTGAGAATCGAACATAGCGTGGGCGTCTCTCAAGACGTCCTGTAGCTTCATGCTGGATCGTGCTCCGACAAATTGAGTGCGGTCCAGTCCCGCGAGGAGGTTGCATCAGCACCATGAAAATCAAACATGTCGCGTTTGATTTTCATGGTACTCTGACGGTCGCATGATCGAGCGGCGCCGATGGCTGACGGATATCCGCGCCGCGCTCCGGCGCAGCCGGGTGGTGGCGCTGGTCGGTCCACGCCAGTCAGGCAAGACGACGCTCGCCCGTGCCATCGTCCCGGCTGGGTCGCCCGCCTACTTTGATCTCGAGGACCCGCTCGACCTGGCGCGCCTCGACCAACCGATGACCGCGCTCGCGCCCCTCCGCGGGACCGTCGTCATCGACGAGATCCAGAGGCGGCCGGAGCTCTTTCCGGTATTGCGGGTCCTGGCCGACCGGCGTCCGTTGCCGGCAAGGTTCCTCGTCCTCGGCAGCGCCAGCCCGGCGCTGCTGCGGCAATCCTCGGAGACCCTGGCCGGGCGGCTGGAGGTGCTGACGCTGAGCGGCTTCGCGCTCGAGGAGGTGGGTGCGAGCGCGCTGCGGCGGCATTGGCGGCGCGGAGGGTTCCCGCCTGCATACCTGGCGCGTTCCGAGAGTGCGAGCTACGTCTGGCGCGAGCAGTTCGTGCGCACGTTCTTCGAACGCGAGCTGCCGCAGCTCGGGATAGCCATCCCTCTTGTCGCGCTGCACCGCTTCTGGACCATGCTCGCCCACTACCACGGCGGGGTCTGGAACGGGGCCGAGGCGGCGCGTTCCTTGGCTGTCTCGGAGCCGACTGCGCGGCGCTACCTGGACTTGTTGGGCGAGCTCTTCGTGGTGCGGCAACTCCAGCCCTGGCACGAAAACTTGAAGAAGCGCCAGGTCAAGGCGCCGAAGGTGTACGTGCGTGACAGCGGCCTGTTGCACGCTCTGCTTGGCCTCGCCACGGAGCGGGCGATCTTGTCGCATCCGAAGCTCGGTGCCTCCTGGGAGGGTTACGCCATCGAGGAGACGCTGGAGGCTGTGCGCCCCGAGGCGGCCTACTTCTGGGCGACGCACGCCGGCGCCGAGCTCGACCTCCTGCTGATGAAGGGCGGACAGCGTTACGGCGTGGAGGTCAAGTTCCAGGATGCCCCGCGCCTCACTCCCTCGATGCGCGCCGCTCTTCAGGATCTGAAGCTACGGCGTCTCACCGTGCTCTATCCCGGAGAGGTGCGCTACGACCTCGAGCCGCGCGTCGGCGTCGTACCGCTGGCCGAGCTGGCGCAGGGCGGTGTCGCGCTCGTGACCGAACCGTCGGCAGCGCGCAGGCGGAGGACGTGAACACGCCCGACAGGTATGGGGGCGACTCCTGACGGCGACCTTTGCGTGCGCAGCGGGCCGGGGAGCGTTCGCCTCCCTCAGGACGGCGCCCGGGAGTACCGCCGCGGACGGGTCCGGCCCACCCCGCGAAGTGTCCGGAATCCTTGACAGGTGCCGGGGCTGGATCGTATAGAACCGCCCTCCCGGAGGTCGGGCTGGCCGCGCTTGTTCTCGCGATGGGCCGTCCCCGAGAAACTCCAAAGGATTTCGCGGTTCGGGGGCTCGTGCCCCGCTGGTTTCGTAGGGCGGCAGTGTCGAGGGCGGGGCTCGTCCCCGCCGCAAAAGGAGCGGCCGATGTACGCGGTGATCCGGACCGGCGGCAAGCAGTATCGCGTCTCGCAGGGCGACCGCCTCAAGGTCGAGAAGCTCGACGGCGACGTCGGCGGCAAGCTTTCGTTCGACGTGCTGCTCGTCGGGGGCGAGGGTGAGGCGAAGGTCGGCAGCCCCATGGTCGCCGGCGCGGCCGTGGAGGGCGAGATCGTCGCCCAGGGTAAGCACAAGAAGGTCATCAACTTCCGTAAGGAGAAGGAGGGCTGGACCAAGAAGCGCGGTCATCGCCAGCCCTTCACCGAGGTCCTCATCACGACGCTTCGCGCCTAGGGTGTTGGTGGGCGCCCGCCAGGTCCGCGGGCGCGCTGATGGGGTGACCGCCGCACAGGGCGAGTCTCGTCACCTGGGCAAGTCTGTAGGGCGGGGGTTCGTCCCCGCCGCCGAGAAAGAGAAGGAACGCACCATGGCTCACAAAAAAGGGCAGGGCTCCTCGCGTAACGGGCGTGACTCCCCCGGACCGCGGCGCGGCGTGAAGATCTACGGCTCGGAGGCGGTGGTGGCGGGCAACATCCTGGTCCGCCAGCTGGGCACCGAGTTCCACCCCGGGCAGAACGTCGGAATGGGGCGCGATTACACCCTGTTCGCTCGCATCGACGGAACCGTGAAGTACACGCGGAAACGCGGCGACCGGCGCATCATCTCGGTGCTCCCGAAGGTGTAGGCGCCCAGCCCGGCGCGCCCGGCGAACGCCGCGGCCCTCAGCAGGGGGCGCGCGGCGTTTCGTGTTTGTGGAGAGCTTCCTTGAAATTCGTCGACGAGGTCAGCATCCACGTGAAGGCCGGCGACGGCGGCAACGGCGCGGTCGCCTGGCGGCGGGAGAAGTTCATCCCGCGGGGTGGCCCCGCCGGCGGCGACGGCGGTGACGGCGGCGACGTGGTGCTGGTGGTCGATCCACAGCTCGCGACGCTCCTTGACTATAGGTACATTCGGGAACACAAGGCGAAGAGTGGGGAGCAGGGGCGCGGCTCCGATCAGAACGGCCACGCCGGCGGGCACATCGAGCTGCGCGTCCCGCCCGGCACGCTGGTGCGCGATGCGGCCACCGGCGAGGTCCTGGCCGACCTCGCCGAGCCGGGCCAGCGCGTCGTCGCGGCGAAGGGTGGCAAGGGCGGGCTCGGCAACATGAACTTCGCGACCTCGACGAACCAGGCCCCGCGCTTCGCGGAGCCCGGTACGCCGGGAGAGGAGAAGGACCTCGTCCTCGAGCTGAAGCTCCTCGCCGACGTGGGCATCGTCGGCTATCCCAACGCCGGAAAGTCCACCCTCATCAGCCGCATCTCGAGGGCGCGCCCCAGGATCGCAGACTACCCGTTCACGACCCTCGTCCCGAACCTGGGCATGGTGCAGTGGCGCGGCGAGAAGACCTTCGTCGTGGCCGACATCCCCGGTCTGATCGAGGGCGCGCACGCGGGAGCTGGGCTCGGTCACCAGTTCCTGCGCCATGTCGAACGCTGCCGGGTGCTCGTCCACCTCGTCGACGGCGCGCCGCAGGGCGAGGGCCGCTCGCCCAAGGCCGACTACGACGCCATCAACCGCGAGCTGGCGCACTACTCGCCTGCGCTCGCCGGGAAGCCGCAGATCGTTGCGGTGAACAAGATCGACGTGCCGGAGGCGAGAAAGGGCGCGGCAGAGCTGAACCGCGCGCTCGCCCGCAGGAAACGCTCTCCCGCGCACGTGCTCCCGATCTCGGCGGTGACGGGCGAAGGCCTCGACGCGCTCCTCGACGCCATCGCCGCCACCATCTTCGAGACGAGCGCGCGCGATCGGGGAGGCCTGGGCCGCAAGCTCGGCAAGCGCAGGTCGGCCAAGTGAGCGGGGGTCCACTCTCGAAGCGGGGGACAAGCCCCCGCGCTACGGCCGGCGGGGAGACGAGCCCCCGGGTCACGGACTGCGCGGCACAACCCCCCGCGCAACGGGCCTTGCGGCTCGGGGAACCCGGGTTCCTGCTGCCGGAACGGAAGGAGCGCATCGACCGCGCCGTGGCGAACCGCACGCGGACGCTCGCGGTGGTCATGGAGGCCTTCTGCGATCCGCAGAACGTGAACGCCGTGTTCCGCACCTGCGACGCGTTCGGCGTGCAGGAGGTCCACGTCGTCGAAGGGCCCATGAAGCCCTACGATCGAAACAGGAAGATCAGCCAGAACGCGGACAAGTGGCTCGACGTGGCGCGCTGGAAGAGCACGGCCGAGTGCCTGGCCGCGCTCAAGGGGCGCGGCTTCGCCCTGTACGCCACCCACCTTGGCGCGAGGTCGGGGCCGCTCGCGGAGCTCTCCTTCGCGGGCAAGGTCGCGCTCGTGTTCGGCAACGAGAGCCGGGGCGTCTCGGACGAGGCCCTGGCGCGCGCCGACGCGTGCTACGCCATTCCCATGCGCGGGTTCGTGCAGTCGCTCAACGTGTCGGTGGCCGCGGCGGTAAGCCTCGCCCATGCGGTCGAGCGGAGGGAGCGCGAACGCGGGCGCCACGGGGACCTCGAGGACGCCGAGGCGGAGGCGCTCCGCCAGCGCTTCTACCTGCTGGCCGTGAAGCAGCGGTCGCGGATCGCCAAGGCGGAGGCGGTGGCCGCCCGCGTCCTCTCCGGCCGCGCGGCGCGACGCGCGAGAGGGTGAGCCTCGCGGGAGCTGTCTTTCGTCTGCTTCTCGCCTGCTGTAGAGAGAGTCATGGCGCGGACCGGTTGAGATGATCCCGCGGTCGCGCATTCTGTAGCGCGGGGCCTTGTGCCCCGCCTCGACACGCCAAGCGGGGGACAAGCCCCCGCGCTACGGGCTCAATTGCAAGCGAGCACCGCTGTCACAAAAGGAAACGGCGGGCTTGGCCCGCCGTTTCCCCCACTCGGTACTTTAGTTTAGGTACGTTCCCGGCGAGCTACGGTGCCGCTGTTTTGGCCTGGAGCGCTTCCAGGCGCTTGTGCCCGCTGTGCTCGCCGCGCGGCAGGGCCACCAGTTCGGCTCCGGTCGCTTCGGCGATGGCCTTGAGCTCGGCCATCCTCAGGTGCTGTCCGTAGACCTTGAGGTCAAGATCGTGCACGGCTACGAGCATGTAGCGCGGCATCTGCGCACCGTCTGTGTACTTGATTCTCTCACGGTAAAACATCTTTCCGGCCATATGAAAGGGAGTCTCCTTTCCTCGTTTCCTCCCTACATCGGAGGGGAACATTGCCATCATAAGCCGGTTCACGGGCTCCTGCACGGCTGCTCACGCCCTGACGACGGACCCCACCTTCTCGCCCAGGATCGCCTTCGTGACGCAGCCCGGCTTGTGGCCATTCACGATCTTGATCTCCCGGACGTTCTTGGCGTCTCGCAGGATTTCGAGCATCTTCGGCTCCATGACGAGGTCCTCCATGTCCCTCCGGATCAGCTCGTCGTTGCTGATCTCCTCGATGAGCTTCGCTTCCGGATTGACGCGCGGGTCCTCGGTGAAGAGGCCGTCGACGTTCTTGACCAGGATGCAGCTGGCCGCCCCGAGCACCTCGGCGATGAGGAGCGCTCCGGTGTCCGTGCGGTGGGGTGGGATCCGCCCGACCTCCGGGGGGTGCTCGTAGAGTCCATAGGGGGGGGTGCCGTGGATCACCGGCAGGAGGCCGAGCTGGAGCGTGGTCGGAAGCTCGAGGAGGTCGCCGGTCTTGATCCGCGTGCCCCCCCACCTGGAGAGCAGCAGGGTCACCATCACCGCGTTCTGCTCGCTGATCTTGGAGGCCAGCTCGGCCAGGACGCCGGTCGGCATGCCGAGGTCGATGCCGATGTCGAGGACGTGCCTGACCCGAACACCGCCGCCGGTGACGACGAGGATCTTGTGCTTCTTTGAGAGCTCGCCGATCTCCTCTATGAGCGGGAGGACCACGTCGCGGCCGTAGTCGACGACCCCGTGCCCCCCGATCTTGACCACGTGCAGATCGGGCATGAGACGGAGCGTCGGTATCGCGTCGTGCTTCCTCAGGAGACCCTTGCGGACGAGCGTCTCCCCTTTCAGCTTCGACTCCATTTCGTGTCTGTGCGACATGCTGGATGTCCCCGGTGGATCGGCTTGGTTTACCGACGAAGGTTGGGAAACGGACGCGCGAGTCTACGCGATCGGCGGCCCGTCTTTCGAGCCCCGCAACGCGCTCCGCTTCACCGCCGCGCGCCCGCGGACGACGATCTATCTGCACGACTCCCAGAAGCCCGCCAGGTCCTCCGGCAGCGGCGCCTCGAGCGCGATGGGCTCCCGCGTCACGGGGTGCGGCAGCGTGAGGCGCCAGGCGTGCAGGGCGTGCCGCTCGAGCCGCAGGCGCGCCTGGTCGCCGTCCGTCATCTCCCGGCGGGTGAATCGATCGAAGATCCCCTCGTCCGGCCCGTAGATCTTGTCGCCGACCACGGCTAGTCCGGCGTGGAGCAGGTGCGCGCGGATCTGATGCTGGCGGCCCGTCTCGGGGAAGCAGGCGAGGAGGGTGATGGGGGCGCCGCCGGGCTCATGTCGCCGCTCGATCACCTCGAAGCGCGTGCGCGACGCGAGGCCGGACGGGTAGACGTGCATGCGGACGCGCACCGTGGAGGCGAGGGTGAGCGCGAGCGGAGCGTCGACCGCGAACGCGTCGAGAGCGGGCGCGCCCTCCACGAGCGCCAGGTACGTCTTGTGCGCCTCGCCGCGTTCGAACGAGCGCTTGAGCGCGCCGGTGTGCACCGGAGCGCAGCCGCAGGCGAGCACGCCCGAGGTCTCCCGGTCGATGCGGTGCGCAGGATCGACCTTGCGGTCCGGAAAGCGGGCCCGCGCCAGGGCGGTGAACGTGTGGGCGGAGTATCGCGCGGTCGGGTGGACGGGGAGACCGGCCGGCTTGTCCACCACGAGGAGCGCGCCGTCGTCGTGCAGCACGCCGAACTCGAGCGGTGTGTCGGGCTCGGGCTCAGCCTCCCGGACGAGCGAGAAGGCCAGGCCGGGTACGACGCGCGTCGAGGGCTTGAGGCGCTCCACGCTCCCGCCGGGCTCCACCTCCAGGCGCTCCTCGATGAGCCACTGGATCTTCGCGCGCGAGAGCCTGCGGATCTTCTCCTGCAGGTAGCGATCGAGCCGCCAGCCCCGGTAGTTCTCCTCGACGGTGAAGCGGACGCGCACCTGCATCGCGCGCGAACATAGCAGGAAGCAACCGCGATACCGGGCCGGACCTCGGTTGGGTCGCGGTTGCGGTCGCGGTTCACAGTTCACTCAAGAACTGTCGAAAATCAGCTGCCGTCGCAGGGGCCCGGGTGGGGCCCCGACGGCTCTGCCACGCTGGGGGCGAGGGGGTAATGCTCTGGCCCCTCACCACACCTGCAACTCCACCCCACCGAACTAATCCTGGGCCAGACCGCCGCCCTCACGCTTCTCACGTACCGGACGTCCCATGATTCCCCAGCAGTGCCAAGTTCTTGGACAGCGCTGAGACCAATGCCGAGGGCTCTGCCGGCGGGGCGGGGCGGCCTTCGCCCCCGGCTACTCAGATGCGCGCCAGGAGCGCCTGCGCGACGCGTTCCCCCGCCCGCCCGTCCCAGAGCTCCGGGCAGCGGCGCTGGATCTTACCGCGCAGCGCCTGTCCGGCGGCCTCGAGGATGCGCGCCGGATCGGTACCGACCACGACGTTCGTGCCCTCGGTCACGGTGACGGGCCGCTCCGTCGTCTCGCGCAAGGTGAGGCAGGGTATGCCAAGCACGGTGGACTCCTCCTGCAGTCCACCCGAGTCGGTGAGGACGAGGCGCGCTTCCGCCAGGAGCGACAGGAAGTCGACGTAGCCGAACGGCTCCTCGAGCCGGAGCGACGCCGCGGCTCCGGCCAGATCGGGCGAGGTGAGCCTGGCCCGCGTGCGCGGATGGACCGGGAAGACGACCGGCAGCTCGCGGGCAAGCTCCCGCAGCGCGCCGAGGAGCCGGGCCAGCGTGGCCGGATCGTCCACGTTGGAGGGCCGGTGCAGTGTCACGACCGCGTAGCCGCTCTCCCCGAGCCCGAGCTGCTCGGGCACGGCACGCTCGCGAGCGAGCGGCAGCGCCGCGAGGAGGCTGTCGATCATGATGTTCCCGACGCGGACCACGCGTTCCGCCGGAATGCCTTCTCGGGCGAGGTTCTCGTCGGCGTCACGGGACGGGGTGAGGAGGAGGTCGGAAAGGTGGTCGGTGACGATCCGGTTCAGCTCTTCCGGCATCCCGCGGTCGCGGCTGCGGAGCCCTGCCTCGAGGTGCGCGACGCGCAGCCCAAGCTTCGAGGCGACGAGCGCGGCCGCGAGCGTCGAGTTCACGTCGCCTGGCACGAGTACCCAGTCCGGCCGCGGGAGCTGGGCCAGCGTCTGCTCGAAGGCGAGCATGACCTTCGCCGTCTGCGCCGCGTGCGAGCCCGAGCCGACGCCCAGGTGGAAGTCGGGCGTCGGGAGGGCGAGGTCCTCGAAGAACACGTCCGACATGCGCGCGTCATAGTGCTGACCGGTGTGCACCAGCCGCTGGGAGACGCCGCGCGCCGAAAGCGCCCGCATGGCAGGAGCGACCTTCATGAAGTTCGGGCGGGCCCCGACGACGTGCACGACGAGCGGCATGCCAGGAGGAACCTAGGCCAACGAGAGGGAAAGACGATCGCCGGACGGGGCTACCCGCTCCCCCTCGAAATCAGGCCGAGTTCTCGCGGCGGTTGACGGATCCGATCCCTCCGAGTATTGAGGGGTCCCGGTTTGAGACGAACTTGCGTCATCATACCGGCCCGGTACGGCGCCTCCCGCTTTCCCGGGAAATCCCTCGCGATCCTCGCGGGGAAACCCCTCATCTGTCACGTGGTCGAGCGAGCCATGAGGGCCCGGGGCGTCGATCTGGTCGCGGTGGCGACCGACGACGAGCGCATTGCGGCGGCCGCGGCCCGCGCCGGCGCGCGCTCATTGATGACCGGTCCGGCCGCGACGGGCACCGACCGCGTTGCGCAGGCGGTACGCCAGCTCGTCCCCAGGCCCGACATCGTGGTCAACCTGCAAGGCGACGAGCCGCTCATCGAGCCCGCCGCCATCGAGGCGCTGCTCGAGGCGATGACGGATCCGAAGGTGGAGATGGCCACGCTCGCCCGCCCGCTCGAGGAGGGCGAGCTCGAGCGGCCGCACGTGGTCAAGGTGGTCTGCTCGGGGAGCGGCGACGCGCTCTATTTCTCTCGCGCGGCCATCCCGTACCGCCGAGCAGGTGGGCCGAGCTCCCTCGCTCGCGCCCACGTGGGCATCTACGCCTTTCGCGAGCCCTTCTTGCAATCGTTCGCCTCGCTCGAGCCCGGATTGCTCGAGCAGGAAGAGGCGCTGGAGCAGCTCCGGGCGCTCGAACATGGGCACCGGATCAAGGTGGTGGAGACGACGTACGGTGGGTTCGGCGTGGACACGCCGGACGATCTGGAGAGGGCGCGCGCCATCCTGGACGGGCGTGACCTGGGCAGGGAGGGGGCTCGTCCCCCGCCTGCGGTGGCGGGAGACGTGGGAAAGGGACAGCCATGGTGAAGCGTACCAAGAAGACGAAATACCTGTTCGTCACCGGCGGCGTGGTGAGCTCGCTCGGCAAGGGGCTGGCCGCCGCTTCGATCGGCGCGCTCATGGAGAACCGCGGGCTCGAGGTGACGCACCTGAAGCTCGACCCCTACATCAACGTCGACCCGGGCACGATGAGCCCGTTCCAGCACGGTGAGGTCTACGTCACGGACGACGGCGCCGAGACCGACCTCGATCTCGGACACTACGAGCGCTTCACGAACGCCAAGATGACGCGCCGGAACAACTACACCACCGGGCGCATCTACAACGCCGTCATCCAGAAGGAGCGGCGCGGCGAATACCTGGGGAAGACGGTCCAGGTGATTCCCCACATCACGGACGAGATCAAGACCGTCATCCGCGAAGCGGCGGGAGAGGCCGACATCGTCATCGTCGAGGTGGGCGGCACGGTGGGCGACATCGAGTCGCTTCCCTTCCTCGAGGCCATCCGGCAGATGAAGTACGACGTGGGCGAGGAGAACGTCGTCTACGCCCATCTCACGCTCGTCCCGTTCATCGCGGCGGCGGGCGAGCTCAAGACCAAGCCGACCCAGCACTCGGTGAAGGAGCTGCGCGAGATCGGGATCCAGCCCGACATCCTCCTCTGCCGCTCCGACCGCGAGATCAGCCGCGAGATGAAGGACAAGATCGCGCTCTTCTGCAACCTCGACACGTCGGCGGTCTTCACCGCGAAGGACGTCTCGTCGATCTACGAGCTGCCGCTGGCGCTCCACGCCGAAGGGGTCGACGACAAGCTCGCCGAGCTCATGAACATCTGGAGCCGCGCCCCACGCCTCGATCGCTGGGAGGCGGTCGTCGAGAAGGTGAAGCACCCGAAGAAGGGCGAGGTCCGGATCGGCGTGGTCGGCAAGTACGTCGAGCTGGCGGAGAGCTACAAGAGCCTGAACGAGGCGCTCGTGCACGGGGGCATCGGCAATGACGCCAAGGTGCACCATGAGTTCATCGACAGCGAGAAGCTGGAGGAGGGAGATCTCTCCGCGCTCGAACACGTCGACGCCATCCTGGTGCCGGGCGGTTTCGGAGTGCGCGGCACGGAGGGCAAGATCCTGGCCGCCAAGCACGCGCGCGAGTGCAAGGTGCCGTTCTTCGGCATCTGCCTCGGCCTGCAGATGGCGGTCATCGAGTTCGCCCGCGAGGTGCTGGGGCTGGCGGGCGCCAACTCGATCGAGTTCGACGAGAAGACGCCGCACCCGGTGGTGAGCCTCATGGCCTCGCAGATGGGTGTCGAGGACAAGGGCGGGACGATGCGCCTTGGCAGCTACGCCTGCCGGCTCAAGGAGGGCACGAAGGCCCGCGAGCTCTATGGCGCCGACCTCGTCCACGAGCGCCACCGGCACCGCTTCGAGTTCAACAACGCCTACCGCGCGCAGTTCGAGGAGGCGGGCATGATCTTCTCGGGCCTGAACCCCGACCTCGACCTGATCGAGATGATCGAGCTCAACAACCACCCCCATTTCATCGGCTGCCAGTTCCACCCGGAGTTCAAGTCGAAGCCGTTCCGCCCCCACCCGCTCTTCGCCGGCTTCGTCGCGGCGGCCATCGCCTTCCGCGACAGGCGCGCAAAGGACACGCGGGTCGAGGTCACGAAGCTGCACGCCGGGAAGGGCGCGTGACAGGAGCTGCCGTCCGCGCCCTCGTCGGTGGCCACGAGATCGGCGACGGCCGGCCGCTCCTGCTCATCGCCGGGCCCTGCGTCATCGAGTCGGAAGCACAGGCGCTCGCGAACGCGCGAAGGGTGAAGGCGCTCGCCGCGAAGCACGGCGTGCCGGTGGTCTTCAAGGCGAGCTTCGACAAGGCCAACCGCACGAGCGTGAAGAGCTTCCGCGGCGTCGGCTTCGAGGCCGGCCTCGCCGTCTTCGAGAAGGTGAAGCGCGAGACCGGCCTGCCCTGCCTGACCGACGTGCACGAGCCGTGGCAGGCGGAGGCGGCCGGGCGGGTGGTGGACGTCCTGCAGATCCCGGCCTTCCTGTGCCGGCAGACGGACCTCGTCCTCGCCTGCGCTCGGCACGGCAAGAGCGTCAACGCGAAGAAGGGCCAGTTCCTCGCGCCGCGAGACATGCGGCACGTCATCGCCAAGTGCCGGGAGGCAGGCAACGGCAACGTCGTGCTCACCGAGCGCGGCGCATCCTTCGGCTACGGCAACCTCGTCGTCGACATGCGCTCGCTCGTCCTCATGCGCGAGCTGGGGGCGCCGGTGTGCCTCGACGCCACGCACTCGGTCCAGCTCCCCGGGGCCGCGGGCGACGCGAGCGGGGGTGAGCGCCAGTACGTCGCGCCGCTGGCGCGCGCGGCGGCGGCGGTCGGCATCGACGCGCTCTTCACCGAGATCCACGAGGATCCTGCCGCCGCGAAGTCCGACGGTCCCAACTCGCTCGATTTCGACATGGCCGACCGCGTCCTGGCGGACGTGCTCCGGATCCGCAGGGCGCTGGGCCAGTTGTGAGGCGCAAGCGAAGATCACGCGGTGAGCCCCGGCCCCCTCGCCCCGCGCAGCGGAAGGGGTCCAGGGGCGGGGCCCCTCCATCCCATGCCGGCGAAGCCAACGGCTCGTTCCTGCCAGCGAGCGAACGCGCCCACGGCGCTGCCGCTGGGCAGACGTCACATCTCGTCCACCCTCTCCCTTCCAGGGAGCGGGAATCGGACCCGCAGCTCCTCGCCCGTGCGGCGAAGATCCGCCTTCTGCTCCTGGACGTGGACGGCGTCCTCACCGACGGCCGCCTCTACTACGGCGCCGAGGGCGAGGTGATGAAGGCCTTCGATGTGAAGGACGGGCACGGCATCGTGCTCCTCCGCGAACACGTCGAGCTGGGCGTCATCTCCGGACGCCCCGGCCTCGCCCGCAAGCGGCTCGAGGAGCTCCGGTTCAAGCACCTCGCCTTCGCCCAGCGCGACAAGCTGGCGGGCTATGCCGAGCTCGCTCACCTCGGCATCCCCGACGCCGAGGTCGCCTACATGGGCGACGACGTGAACGACCTCGGGCTCCTCGCCCGCGTCGGCCTCTCCTCCTGCCCCGCCGACGCTCATCCCGACGTGCGTGCCGCGGTCCATTTCGTGGCTACCTCTCCAGGTGGGCGGGGAGCGGTGCGGGAGCTCTGCGATCTCATCCTCCGCGCGAAGGGGTTGTGGCCGCCGCATCGAGCCTGATAGCGCCGTCCATGTGGGTTAGTTTCCCGAGCCCGAGCCCGAGGTGCGGGGTTGACTCGGCCTCAACCCCTGGACGTGCGCTGCTCAGGTGTGCGGGAGGTTCGTGGTAGCTTCAGCTCGTGGCGGTGCCCCTGCGCAAGCGCGTGAAACGAGCGCTCCGATCGGTCGCCCTGCGCGCTGTCGTCCGCCTCCTCTCCTGGCTGCCTCTGGCGCCGGCGCTGGCGCTGGGGGCGCTCCTCGGGCGCATGGCATGGCTCGTCGCCCGCAGGGACCGGCGCCTCATGCTCGAGCACCTCGCCCTCGCGTTCCCGGACAGGACCGTGGACGAACGGCGCGCCATCGCGAGAGCGAGTCTCGTCCACCTCGGACAGGTGGCGATGGAGGTGGTCGCGATCCGCTCCTACGGCCAGCACATCGAGGACTACGTCTCGTTCGCGCCGGGCGGTGAGGAGATCGTCCGGCGGGCCATGGCCCGCGGCAAGGGCCTCATCTTCGTCGCCGGCCACATCGGCAACTGGGAACTCCTCGCGCGCCGCCTGGCGCTCGTCACGCAGCCGAACGCGGTCATCGCGAGGCGCAACGCCGACCCGAAAATGAACGAGATGGTGGCGCGCTTCCGCGCGGAGGGGGGCAACAAGACGCTCTGGCGCGATGATCCCGGCACCGGACGCGAGCTCATCAAGCTCTTCCGGCAAGGTGGGGCGCTCGGCATCCTCATCGATCAGGACACGAAGGTGCAGGGCGTGTTCGTGCCCTTCTTCGGGCGGCCTGCATTCACGCCTCGGGCCGTCGGGGATCTGGCTCTGCGTTTCGGAGCGACCGTGGTCGTCGGGACGAGCCACCGCAGGGGCCCCCGGCCAGGCGATGGGCACGAGCTCGAGATCGTCGAGCTGGCCTACGATCCCGTGCCAGCCGACCCGGAGGTCGAGGTCGAGCGCATCACGGCGGAAGCTGTCGCCCAACAGGAGGCGGCCATCCGGAGGCACCCATCCGAGTGGGTATGGATGCATCGCCGCTGGAAGACCCGACCCCTATCCGAGGAGTGCCTAGCAAAGCCAATGCCGAAAAGCCGTGAGCTTTCCGGGACCTAGCTTCTTGCGTCATTTCCACGTTGTTAGCAAGGGTCGTGCCACTAGATTGCGTCTGGACAAGAATGTTATGGTTACGCGGTCTTCGGTGATGGCGATGGCTTTCTGCCTGCTGGTCTCCACGGGCGCGTGCCAACCGGTGAAACCGCGAGGAAACGAAGAAGTGCCTCCGCAACTGACATTCGAAAACCTCGACTTCCGAGTCTTCAAGGGTTCCCGCCTCACGGCGGTAGGCAATGCCCAGCGGGCCAGCTTTCGGCGTGACACCGCCGATGTGGCAGCCGAGCAGGTCAAGGTTCGTTTCCCGGCCACCTCCACCCAGGCTGAGGCCCACATCACGGCTGCCCGCGGAAGCGGCAACGTCAAGGAGCATCACTTTGCCGCATGGGGTGGCGTCCGGGCCGAGCAGGCTGGCCAGGTCGCCGTCACACCGGAGGCCCGGTACTCCGCCTCCGACGGGCTCGTGCGCGGGGACAAGCCGGTAGAGGTCCGGAACAGCCGGCTCACGGTGCGCGGCCCCGGCTTCACCCTCGAGCCCCGAGACCAGATCCTCCACATCGAGGGCGGCGCTCAGGCTGCGACGGGCGGGAGCGGGCGTTGATCGCGTTGCTCGCCATCGCGCAGGTCGCGTTCGTGGCGGCCGGCGCGGCGCCCGTCTCCAGTCCCAAGCGCGCGTCCGCTGGCGCGCCGGCGCCGCCGACGCACGTCGAGGCCGATAGCATCGAGTACCAGTACAAGGACCGGCGCACCGTCATGACGGGAAAGCCGCTCGTCAAGTTCACGCGAGAGGGCGCGGTCCTCGTCTGCCGGAAGATGGTGGCCGACCACGACGAGTCGGGCGACATCCATCACGCCGTGTGCGAAGGAGACGTGAAGCTCACGCGCGGCGAGAAGGTGGTCACCTGTAAGCGCGCCACCTACGACGCCCCGACGAACAAGATCGTCTGCCGCGGCGACCCTGTGCTCCACGATGGGCCGTCGATCA
This sequence comes from Anaeromyxobacteraceae bacterium, assembly GCA_041500205.1. Classification (GTDB taxonomy): domain Bacteria; phylum Myxococcota; class Myxococcia; order Myxococcales; family Anaeromyxobacteraceae; genus Anaeromyxobacter_A. Next base: position 18,503 of record JBGQLS010000022.1, read on the forward strand.
TGTACTGCGAGGAGGTCATCTACGACATCGAGCAGGACAAGGTCTTCCTGAAGCAGGGGAGGGGCACGCTCGTCCAGAAGCCGGGCCAGAAGGTGCCCGGGAAGAAGGAGAAGGCGCAGTGACCGCCGTCCTGCGCGCCGAGAAGCTCGCCAAGAGCTACAAGCGACGCCAGGTCGTGGACGGCGTCTCCTTTCACGTACGCCCCGGGGAGGTGGTCGGCCTTCTCGGCCCCAACGGCGCAGGCAAGACCACGAGCTTCAACATGGTGATAGGGCTCGTGGCGCCCGAACTCGGCCGGGTCTACCTGGGCGCGGAGGACCTGACCGAGCTGCCCATGCACAAGCGTGCCAGGCGCGGCGTCGGGTATCTCCCGCAGGAGCCTTCCATCTTCCGCAAACTGACCGTGCGGCAGAACTTCACCGCCATCCTGGAGGCGCTCGGCGCAGCGCGCGGGGACCGTGAGCGGCGGGCCGATGCCCTGCTGGAGGAGTTCGGTCTCGAGAAGGTCGCGCACAGCTTGGGCGAGACGCTCTCCGGCGGGGAACGGCGGCGGGCCGAGGTGGCGCGGAGCCTCCTCTCCTCGCCGCGCTACATCCTGTTCGACGAGCCGTTCGCTGGCATCGATCCCATCGCGGTAGCCGAGCTGCAGCGCCTCATCGCCTCGCTCCGCGAGAAGGGGATCGGGGTCCTGCTCACCGATCACAACGTGCGCGAGGCGCTCGGGATCTGCGACCGCGCGTACATCCTGTCGGCGGGGAAGATCCTGGAGGAGGGCACGCCGGCCGCCATCGCCGGGAGCGAGCGCGCCCGCGCCGTCTACCTCGGCGAGAGATTCCGTCTCGACCAGGGCTCGCACCACGGAAGCCACCCGGAGAGTTCTCGATGAGCCTCGAGCTGAAACAGCACCTCAAGATGACGCAGCAGCTGGTGATGACGCCCCAGCTGCAGCAGGCCATCAAGCTCCTCCAGCTCTCCCGCATGGAGCTCGTGGACCTCATCCGTACCGAGGTCACGGAGAACCCGCTGCTGGAGGAGCCGGCCGAAGGGGAGGAGGAGAGTCGCGCCGAGGGTAACAGCCCCGCCGAGCAGGCGCAGGAGGAGACCGCGCCGCAGCACAAGGACGCGGAGAAGGCCGTCGAGGTGAAGGGCGAGGAGGGGGCGAACGAGATCGACTGGGACCAGTACCTCGATCACTATCAGTTACAGGGGCACACGGCGCCGTCGAACCGCGGCCTCTCCGACGAGGAGCTGCCCAGCTACGAGGCGACCCTCACCAAGAAGACGGGGCTCGTCGACCACCTGGTCTGGCAGCTGCGGCTCTCGCACTTCGCGCCTGACGAGGAGAAGGTTGCGATGCTCATCATCGGCAACCTCGACGGCGACGGCTATTTCAAGATGCCCCAGGTCGAGGGCGAGCCCGAGGACGGCGCGGCCCGCGATCCGCTGGTCCGGATCGCGTTCGAGTCGGGGATGGGCCTCGAGTACTGCGAGCCGGTGCTCAAGAAGGTCCAGACGCTGGATCCTCTGGGCGTCGCGGCGCGGGACCTGCGCGAGTGCCTCCTCATCCAGGTGCGGCACCTCAACGCGGACACACTCGAGATCGTGGCGATCATAGAGCGCCACCTGAAGCACCTCGAGTCCAAGAACTACGCGGCGATCGCCAAGGACCTCAAGATCTCGATCGACGAGGTGGTCAAGGCGGTGAAGGTGATCAGCCACCTCGAGCCGAAGCCGGGCCGAGCGTTCTCCGGAGAGGAGCCCCAGTACATCACGCCCGACGTCTACGTCCACAAGATGGGGGACAAGTACATCACCGTCCTGAACGACGACGGGCTCTCCAAGCTCCGCATCAGCGGCATGTACCGGGCGGCGCTCAAGAACGGGCGGGCTGGTGACGCGAAGGAGTACATCCAGGACAAGCTGCGCAGCGCGGTGTGGCTCATCCGCTCCATCCACCAGCGGCAGCGCACCATCTACAAGGTCACCGAGTCGATCGTGAAGTTCCAGAAGGACTTCCTCGACCGAGGGATCGCCCACCTCCGGCCGCTCATCCTGCGCGACGTGGCGGAAGACATCGGCATGCACGAGTCCACCGTCTCGCGCGTGACCACCAACAAGTACGTCCACACGCCCCAAGGGATCTACGAGCTCAAGTTCTTCTTCAACTCCGCCATCAGCAAGACGGGCGGCGACGAGATCGCGAGCGAGGCCGTCAAGAACCACATCAAGCAGATCGTGGCGGCCGAGGACCCGAAGCGACCGCACTCGGACCAGCGGATCGTCGAGATCCTGAAGGGGCAGAACATCGAGATCGCGCGACGCACCGTGGCGAAGTACCGCGAGGTGCTCGGCCTCCTGCCCTCTTCGAAGCGGAAGAAGTACTTCTGACCTGTTTGACCGGTCCTTCTTGGGGCCTCGGGCCTCAGGCATCAGCCTAAGGAGTGCAATGCGCGCATGATCCGATCCTCATCCCATGGTCGACGCGCCGATCATCACCACCGAGGCTCGAGGTCCGAGGCCTAAGAGGGTTGTCCAAAACACCGGTCCCGTCGCCGCGGCGAACGATCCGCGGCGCATCGCTTCGTTGCGCCCTCCCTCACATAGCCTCTGGCTATGCTCGGTCGTCGCGCCTCGCCCTGCTTGCGTCTCGCTCGCCTGGCTCGGTCCCCGGTATTCTGAACAACCCTGTGAACCCTGTCTTCGAGGCACTGGCGCTCCCCTGGACCCCCGATTAGGTGGAACCCAGGTGCGTTTCCACTGGGTTTGGATCAGGCGCGAAGGAGGTCTGATAGAATGGTGCTGGGCATGACGCCCAGAGCAACAACGGCCGCGGCGCGGCGGGCTCCACTTCCATGGGGCGCGCAGGTCGCGGCCGACGTGTTTTCCGCGGCTCCACATCAGAGGAGGCGGTTCATGCAGGTGAACATCACCTTCAGGCACCTCGAGTCGACCGAAGCGCTCAAGGCGCACGCGCACGACAAGGTCGAACACATCCAGCGCTACATCGACCGACCGAGCGAGGCGCACGTCGTGCTCTACGTCGAGAACCTCGAGCACCACGCGGACATCAACCTGAAGGCGGGTCCATTCATCCTACGCGGCCGCGCCAAGAGCGGCGACATGTACGCCTCGATCGACGCGGCGGCAGAGAAGATCGAGCGGCAGCTCAAGAAGCACAAGGAGAAGCTCAAGAACCACAAGTTCGTGGACCGCGCGAATGGTTTCAAGGCCGTCGACATCCGGCATCAGGTGTTCGACATCGCCAAGGCTCCCTCCGATCGCATCGTGAAATCGAGTACCTTCCAGGCGAAGCCGATGACGCTCGACGAGGCGGTCCTGCAGCTGGAGCTGCTCAATACGCAGTTCTTCGTCTTCCAGAACGCGAAGGACCACGCCATCAACGTCGTGTACCGGCGCGAAGACGGGAACCTCGGGTTGATCGAGGCCAGGGCCGGCTGACCGGGCCCGCCCTCTCGACGTGAGCGAGCGGGACGCGTTGCCCTGTTGCCTGCCCGTTGCCACCTGTGCTAGCGAGATCGCGGACACCATGAAGATTGTCGAGTTCTTGCAGCCTGGCGCAGTCGTGGACGACCTCGCAGGCAAGGCCGCACAGGCGGTCCTGGGCGAGCTGTCTCGCCCGCTCGCGGCGGTCCACAAGCTGGACCCCCAGCGCCTGCTCGACACGCTGCTCGAGCGCGAGAAGCTCGGCTCGACCGGCATCGGCGACGGCGTCGCCATACCGCACGGCAAGGTGCCGGGCCTGCCCGTGCTGATGGCGAGCTTCGGCCGATCGAAGGGCGGCGTCGACTTCAAGGCCATCGACGGCAAGCCCACTTACTTGTTCTTCACGCTCTTCGCCCCCGAGAACTCGGCCGGCGCGCACCTGAAGGCCCTGGCGCGGATCAGCCGCATCTTCAAGAGCCCGGCCTTCCGCGAGTCGATCCTCAAGGCCACGGACGCGGTGGAGATCTACCGGTTGATCGAGACCGAGGACGCGAAGTACTGAGTAGCCGGGGGCGAAGGCCGCCCCCGCCCCGCCGGCAGAGCCGTCGGGGCCCCACCCGGGCCTCTGCTACCGCAAGCTGATTCCTCGACAGGTCTTGAGTAGCCGGGGGCGCAGGCCTCCCCCACCCCGGCCGTGCCGCGGACCTCAGCCATTTTTCGACACGTCTTGAGGCCCTGGGTAGCCGAAGGCCGCCCAGGGTCCTCAGTGAGCTCACAGTACCTGTAGCGCCTCCGTCACCGCCTGTGGCGAAGCCAGCCGGACGTACTCTTCCATCTCGCGCAGATGCTCGTGGATGACTTGCTCGTCCACGCCCGCCGGTACGTAGACGGTGAAGAGGACCCTGGTCGTCCGCGCGTCGATGCGGGTGCGTGCGTCAGGGCCGCACAGCACGCTCGAGATGATCCCTTCGCCGTCGGTGATCATCATATCGCCGCCCTTGCAGGTCTCCTCCCGGCCGCGGATGCCCAGGTACTTCTCGCCGCCGGCTGCCGCACCGAGCGTCAGGGGCAGGGACAGCTTCGTCCGATCATGGCCGGCGGTGAGCAGCATGTTCTTGATCTCGGCCATGAACATGGCCTCCACCAGCGCGGCCACGGAGGGAATCGGCTTGCCCTTCAGCGCCACCGACTCGAGCTGGAGGAGCAGGTGGTAGGTTTTCTCGAACTTCCCGTAGTACTGGACGTACGCCTGCACGGTGGGGAGCTCTTTCAGCTGCGCCCGCTCGAGGCCCTGATACCGCTCCCTCAACGCCCGCTCGACCTCGGCCTTGCGGACTTCGAGCTGTGAATCGACGCTCGGGTTCGACACCCCGTCCATGGCGAGGATACCGAGCCGTGCGCCCGGAAAGCTGCTGCGGAAGCTCTCGGATACCTGGATCATGGCAGTCGCCTCGCGGCCGTGAATGGGCAGCCTGCATAGCACAGCCGCGCCGGCTTCCGGTAGGATGGGACGAGGAAGCGATGTCCGACGATCCCAGCCGGCCTCTCGACGAGGCCTCCACAGACGACGCCGAGTTCCTGAGACGGCGCGCGCGCGAGGTCGCGGGCATCCAGTTGACCGGCCCGCCCCGCGTGCTCCGCGACACGAGCAACTTCATGACCATCGACCGGGGTGACGTCCTCGAGCTCGACGGCCACCCGTACCTGGTCTGTGGCAACGAGCGCGAGGGCCGCTTCGGGATCGACGATCAGCCGAAGTACTGGGTCAAACGCGCGATCTCCCTGCTCAACGGACAGACGTACGTCGTCAAGCTCGTGTTCCACGAGTCCTTCAACACCGACGTCCACGGAAAGCAGTACGCGTGCGAGCGCAGCGCCCACAAGGAGGCGCAGGTGCTGGAGGCAGTGCGCGATCATCCCAACTTCATGCACGGTAGGTCCGTCCTCGACGCGGGCGGAAACCTGGTGCGCATCATCGACTTCATCGAGGGCCAGACGCTGCTCCAGTACGTGGGCGGCCTGGACATGACGCACGAGCACTACGTGGAGCAGGTCCTCCCGCGGGTGCTGGCCGAGACGCACGACTGCTTCGCGGGGATTGCCTATCTGCACAGCCAGGGCCTGTGCCACGGCGACATCCGCAACGATCACATCATCCTGGACGAGCACACGGGCTGGGCCCGCTGGATCGACTTCGACTTCACCCGGCCCTCGCTGATCTTCGACGTGTGGAGCCTGGGCAACGTGTTGAACTTCGTCCTCGCCAAGGGGTTCGTCACTTTTCACGGCCTGCGTACGTCGCGGCCCGACCTCATCGATCGCCTGACCGACGAGGATGCCTCCGTCTTCTTCCGTCACCGCCTGATGAACCTGGAGAAGCTCTATCCCCACCTGCCGCAGGGGCTGAACCGGATGCTCCGGAGGTTCGCGGCGGGGAACTCCGAACGCTACCAGCGCGCCGACGAGGTCGTCGAGGACCTCGGAGCGTGCATGCAAGCGCTGGGGTGGTGGCGACGCGGCCGCGACCGCGGGCGTGACGCCTAATGCCTTACGCTGTGGAAGAGCCGATCCCAGCGCGGTCCGGAGGGGCCCCACGACACGAGGGCCACCCAGGCGCGGCCCTTGACGCGGCCGACGGGGACCGGGCCGAAGACCCGGGAATCCGCGCTGTGGTCGCGGTGGTCGCCGGCGAGCCAGACCATGCCGGGTGGCACCGTCGACGGGGGCACGTCGCCGCAGGCCACGAAGGGCGTGCAGTACGAATGATAGGTGTGCCCCGCCAGCTGCTCGACGAAGTCGACGCAGCGCTCCTCGCGCCAAGGCCCACCCTCGATCTTGTTCCAGTAGGTACACTCTCCGTCGACGCGCCGGCGCGGCGAAGGCTTGCCGTTCAGGACGAGCGCCCCCTCCTGGATCTCCACCGTGTCGCCCGCCACCGCCACCACGCGCTTGATGAGGTCGTCGTTGCGCGGGTTGCCCGGAGGCGCCAGCAGCACGACGATGTCGCCGCGCTTCGGGGAGGACCAGGTAGCTTGCGCGGTCTCCGTGAAGGGCAGGCGCGCGCCGTAAGCCCACTTCTCCACGATCACGTAGTCGCCGATCTGCAGCGTCGGGATCATGGAGCCCGACGGGATGTAGACCGCCTCGTAGAGGAACGTCCGGAACGCCAGCACCGCGGCGATGGTCAGCACCCAGCCGCGGATCTCCCGCTTCACCTTCGCCTTGTCCACGCGCTCCCGCCCTCGTCGCCTGCGCCTGTGAGGCGGGGGAAGAGCCCCCGCGCACCTGTTCGCCTTCCGCCCCTCTATCCGAGCGGCGGGAAACGCCGCCTGCAGTCCTCGTCGCCTCCGACCTCGAAGGCGGGGCCCAAGCCCCGCAGCAGCCTTTAGCTACTCGCTCCTCATCGCCTCCACCGGGTCGAGTCGGCTGGCGCGCATGGCGGGGTAGATGCCGAAGGCGAGCCCGCAGCCCGACGCGGAGGCCAGGGAGAGTATCACCGCCCAGGGCGGGATGCTCGCCGGAACTCCGTAGAGCTCGCGCGCGCCAAGCGCCAGGGCGGCGCCGAGGAGCACGCCGAGGGAGCCGCCCAGGAGCGAGAGCGCCACCGCCTCGATCACGAACTGCGCCAGGATGCGCCCACGTCGCGCCCCGAGCGCCATGCGCACGCCGATCTCCCGCGTCCGCTCCGTCACCGAGACCAGCATGATGTTCATGATCCCGATGCCGCCCACCAGGAGCGCCAGCGCGCACACCCCGAAGGTGGCGGCTGCCACGACGGCCGCCAGCTTGTCGACCGTCTCGGCCATGGTGTCGTTGGTGTAGTACTCGAAGTCGTTCTCCTCGAGTCCGCGCAGTTCGCGAATGCGCCGCAACGTGAACACCACCTCGTCGATGGCCCTGGGCAGGTCTTTCGCGCTCGCCGCCTCGACCGTGTAGCGGTGGTCCTTGGCGCGGCCCGTCACGGCGTAGTGCGCCTCGATGGGCACCACGGCGAACGTGTCGCGCGACTCGAGGCCCAGCACGCTCCCCTGTCGCTCCGCCACGCCGACCACGGTGAAGGGCGCCTGCCGCAGCCGGACCTCCTTGCCGACCGGGTCGTCGCCGGGGAAGAGCAGGTCGGCCACGTCCGCTCCCAGGAAGATGACCCGGCGGCCAAGGGCCATGTCGACGTCGGTGAGGAATCGGCCACGGGCCACGGAGACGCCGTTGGCGTGCTCGTATTCCGGCGTGCCGCCTACCACGACGATGGTCGGCTTCGTGGAGCGCTCGGTCGTCCAGAGACGCTCGCCGCCCCCGTGCCGCGCCTCCACCGAGACGTGCAGGACGTGCGGCAAGTCCCGGAGCGCCTCGCCCTGCTCGCGGGTGAGGTCCTTGCGCTTCGCGTACTTCGCCCAGTCCCTGTCGCCGAAGCCGACCGGCCACCGCTGCACCTGGAACGCGTTCGCGCCCAGCTTGGCGAAGTCGCTGTTCACCTTGAGGCGCAGGCCTTCAGTGAGGCCCATCATCGCGACCACGGTGCAGGCGCCGATGACGACGCCGAGGAGCGTGAGGGCCGAGCGCAGCGGGTTCGAGCGCAGCGTGCCGAGGGCCATCGCCACGTTGTCGAGGAAGGCGGTCATTCGTAACGGAGCGCCTCCACCGGGTCGAGGCTGGCGGCGCGCCAGGCGGGCCAGCTGCCGAAGGCGATGCCGACGGAGGCCGAGAAGCCGAGCCCGAGCGCGACGGCCGAGGGTGTCACGGCGGCGGCGAGCGGCGTCAAGAGCGAGACGAGCTGTGCCACGCCCAGCCCCAGCGCGGTGCCGGCGGCGCCGCCCAGGGCCGCCACCACCGAGGCCTCGAGGACGAACTGCGCGAGGATCGTCCGCCTGCGCGCGCCCAGCGCCCGGCGCAGGCCGATCTCCCGCGTCCGCTCGTGCACGGAGACCATCATGATGTTCATGATCCCGATGCCGCCCACCAGGAGCGTGACGAGGCCGACGCCGATGGCGACGCCGTAGAGCGCGCTCGTGAGGCCCTCGTAGATCTTCTGCAGCTGCTCCTGGCGGTTGATCGAGAAGTCGTCCGGCTTGCCGGCCGGCACCGCGCGCGCGCGGCGCAGGATGCCCGTGAGCTCGTCCTCGAGCTCGGCCACCCGCCCGGGCGGCGCCGCCACCGCGATGCTGATGGAGCGCTTCATCCCGAAGACGCGGCCGAAGGTGCCGAACGGGACGAGGAGCCGCTTGTCCAGGTTCATCCCGAGGAACTGGCCCTTGCGCTCGAGGATCCCGACGACGGTGAAGGGCCGGCCCGCCACGAGGACGCGCTGGCCCAGCGCCGCCTCCGGGGGCGCGCCGGGGAAGAGCAGGTCCGCCATCTCCGCGCCGAGCACTGTCACCGCTCGGTCGAGCTCGAGGTCGCTCTCCACCAGGAAGCGGCCCGTCCCGACCCCGCCCCCGGCGGCCTCCAGGTAGCTGCTTCCCACGCCGGCCACGGTGACGTTCGAGACCTCGACACCGCCCCGCGCGGCCGTGGCGCGCGCGAACACCATGGGCGAGACCGCGGTCGCGAGCCGTGAGTCCCGCTCGACGGCCCGGAACGCCGCAAGCGTGAGGGGCTTGCGGTTGCGCAGGAGGTACCACTCGCTCTCCAGCATCACCCACTTCCACTTCTGGACGTAGAGCGAGTTCGTGCCGAGGTTCGCCACCTGCGCCTCGAAGCTCAGGTTGAGGCCCTGCACGATGGCGACGATGGCGATGACCGTCGTGACGCCGATAACGATGCCGAGCGTGGTGAGGAAGCTGCGCAGGCGGTGCGCGAGCAGGGTGGAGAGCGCGATGCGCACGCCCTCCGTGAGCTCGGCCCAGCCTCGGGTCAGCGCCCGCCGCGCGTCGCTCACGCCGTCACCGTCTGGGCCGTGCCCAGCGCGGCCACGTCCCGCCCCGGGCCGTCCGCCACGATGCGGCCGTCGGAGAGCCGGATCGCGCGCGGGCAGCGCGCCGCGAGCCGGGGCTCGTGCGTGACGAGGAGGATGGTGTGCCCCCGGCCGTGGAGCTCGGCGAAGAGGCGGAAGATCTCGTCGCCGGTGGCGCTGTCGAGGTTGCCGGTCGGCTCGTCGGCGAGCAGCAGGGAGGGATCGCCGACCAGGGCGCGCGCGATCGCGACGCGCTGGCGCTGGCCGCCGGACAGCTCGTTCGGCCGGTGGCGCATGCGGTTCTCGAGCCCCACCGCGCGCAGCGCAGCCTCGGCGCGCTCGCGCCGCTCGGCGCGGGAGAGGCCGCGATAGACGAGGGGCAGCTCCACGTTCGCGAGGGCCGTGGAGCGCGCGAGGAGCTGGAAAGTCTGGAAGATGAAGCCGATCTCGCGGTTGCGCAGGTCGGCCAGCGCGTCGTCGGACAGCCCCGCCACGTCCTGGCCGTTGATGCGGTAGAGCCCGGAGGACGGGCTGTCCAGACAACCCAGCAGGTTCATGAGCGTGGACTTGCCCGAGCCGGACTGCCCCACCACCGCCAGCCATTCCCCGTGTCTCACCTGGAAGCTCACGCCGTCGAGCGCGCGCACCTCCTCGCCACCGACGCGGTAGGAGCGCCGGAGCTCGGCGACCTCGAGGAGGGCCCCTTCGAACGGCGCCGGCACGATGGCGGTCATGGCCCCCTGCCTCCGGGCCCTGGCCTGTCTTCCGTGGCCGGGACGACGGGCTTGCCTGGCCTGAGCTCGCGGGAGAGCGCCTTGTAGGGGCCCTCCACGATCCGCTCACCTTCCGTGAGTCCCGACACGATCTCGACGGAGCTCTCGTCGGCGAGGCCCGTCTCGACCGGGCGCGCCTTTGCCACGCCGCCCTCGACGACGAAGACGACCTTGCGCAAGGGCTCGCGGCGTGGTCTCGCCGTCCCACCCGGCGCGGACGGCGACGGCTCTGGCTCGCGCGCCGACGCGGCGCCCGCGCGCGGCTCTGCCAGGTCCTTCTCCATCCGTACCGTCACCGCCTGGATCGGCACCACCACCGCGCTCTCGTGCGTCTCGGTGGAGACGCTCGCCTGGCAGCTCATGCCGGGGAGCGCGCCGGAGGACGGCCCGGTGAGCGCGAGGCGGATGGGGAAAGTGGTCACCTCCGCCTCCGTGCCTGGGTTCTTGACGTTGGCGTTCTTCGCCACCTCGATGACCTGGGCCGGGAACTTCCGCTCGGGGAAGGCGTCGATCTCCACCTCGGCGCGGTCGCCCTCGTGCAGGAAGACCACCTCGTGCTCCCCCACCTCGACCTTCGCCTCCATCGCGGAGAGGGTGGCGATGGTGACGATGGGGTCCTCGTTGAAGTCGGAACCGCGCACCCGCTCTCCCACCTGCTTCGAGCGCGTCACCACGATGCCGTCGATGGGCGCGTAGACGGTCGCGAACGAGAGGAGGTGTCGCGCGTCGGCGAGCGCCGCGTCGGCCTGCGCGATGCGCTCCTGGGCGGCGTCGGCCTTGGCCTGCTCGGCGCGGTGGTCGGTGAGGGCGCGGTCCACCTCGGCCTGCGAGGCATTCCCGCCGCGCGCGAGGAGCTCCACCCTCCCGAGCTCTCCCTTCGTCCGCTCGACCACGGCGCGCTCGGCGGCGAGCTCGGCCGAAGCGCTGGCGCGGATCGCCTCCTGCTGCCTCACCTGCGCCAGGTAGCGGCGCGCCTCGATGCGGGCGAGGAGCTGTCCCTTCACGACGCGATCGCCCTCCTTCACCGGCAGCTCGACGAGGTCGCCCGAGATGTTGGACGAGACCTTGACCGTGGTGGCTGCCTGGAGCTTGCCGGCCGCGGTGACCTTGCGGGTGATGGCGCTCCGGCGGGCGCTCGCGATCTGGACCGGGATGGGCGGCTCGCCGCGCGGGCGAAGGGAAGCCGCCACGATGGCGATCACCGCCACGACGAACAGGGCGGCCAGCGCACGCCGGGGCCAGGACATGGTGGGCTTCTTGCGCTGGACGTTGGCCGGAGCGGTCTCGGGCGAGGAGGTGGGCTCAGCCTGATAGCTGCCGGGTCGGGCAGGTTCCACTAGAGGCTCCCCCCGACGGCACGGTTGAGGTCGGCCTGGGCGACGACGTGGTCGACCCGGGCGTTGACGAGCGTGAGCTTCGCCTGCGTGAGCTTGAGGACCGCGTCGCGCATCTCGAGCTGGCTGGCGGCGCCGGCCTCGAGCCGGCCGCGCGCGAGCTCGACCCCCTGCTCGGCGGCGCCCAGGTTCTCGCTGGCGAGCGCGGCGGAGCGCTGCAAGGCGATGAGGTTCGAGCGGGCGCGCGCGATCTCGTTCGAGACCTGCTGCTCGGCCTGCTCGGCCTGGGTCCGGGCGCGGCGCGTGGAGATCGACGCGCGCTGCTCATCTGCGAGCGTCTGCCGGCCATTGAAGAGGTTCCACTGGACGACGATCTGCGCGTTCGCGACGTACTGGCGCGACGGATCGCCGTAGACGCCGTCACTGCCCGTCAAGCTGGGACCCTGCCTCGTGTAGCTCGCCTGGGCGCCGACGACGGGGAACCAGGCGCCGCGCGCGATCGACTCGCCGAGCTCGGCCGCTCGAACGTTCTCCACCTGGGCGGAGAGGAGCGGCCGGGAGCGGCGGGCGCGCTCGAGGAGGACCGCCTCGGAGGGCGGCTCTCCGGCGGCGGGCAGGCCAGGGCCGCCGAGGTACGCGGGAGGCGCGATCGCGAGCGCTTCCCCAGCATCGCGGCCCATGATGATCGCCAGGTCGGCGCGCGCCTGGACGAGCCGCGCCCGCGCCTGCTCCACCGCGATGCGGTCGGTGCCGAGGTTGCCCCGGGCGGTGAGGACGTCGAGCCGGCCGCCGCGTCCCGCCTCGAAGAGCGCCTCGGCGCGGCGCACGATCTCCTCGGAGCGCAGCACGGTCTCCTCGAGGACCCTCAGGCTCTCCTGGGCCTTCAGCACCTCGAAGAAGCGGCGCGTCACCTCGAAGGCGACGCCCAGGCTCGTCTCGTCGAACGAGCGGTCCGAGGCGCGCGCCGCGGTCCTGGCGCGCTCGACGGACCGCCAGTTGCGCGCGCCGTCGAAGAGCGGGAGCTGCAACGTGAGCCCGATGCTGTAGTCGGGGTTGTCCGTCGCGGGGATGGAGACCTGGCGCTGCTCGAAGACGGGCTGGCCGGTGTTCGGGTCGATCGACGTGGGGAAGGCGGTGACGATGCTGCGCGCGCCCAC
>JBGQLS010000023.1:0-31098 GCA_041500205.1 Anaeromyxobacteraceae bacterium
CATCCCCGGGGGCGTGAAGCCGCTCCGGTACCGGGAGCTCGTGGACCTGGCGCAACGCACCGTCGAGACGCTCAACGCGTCCGGCATCGGCAGGGGCGACCGCGTCGCGATGGTCCTCCCCAATGGACCGGAAGCGGCGTCAGCGTTCGTGTGCATCGCGGCTGGCGCAGCCACCGCGCCGCTCAATCCTGGCTATCACGCCGAGGAGTTCGAGTTCTACCTCGCCGATCTCGGGGCCAAGGCGCTGGTCGTCGAGGCCGGGATCGACTCGCCCGCGCGCGCCGCGGCCAGCAAGCTCTCCCTCCCCGTCTTCGAGTTGCAACCGCACCGCGATCAGGCGGCGGGAGCATTCACCTTGAGCGCGCTCGGTACGCCACGGCGGGCGACCACGCGCGGCGGCTTCAGCGACGCGAGCGACACCGCTCTCGTCCTGCACACCTCCGGGACGACGTCGCGGCCGAAGCTCGTGCCGCTGCTCCAGCGCAACGTCCTCGCGAGCGCGCGCCACATCGCGGACACCCTCTCGCTCTCGCCTGGCGACGTGTGCCTCAACATCATGCCGCTCTTCCACATCCACGGGCTCATGGCCGCCACGCTCGCCTCGCTCTTCGCCGGTGCGCAGGTCTGCTGCACCACCGGCTTCAGCGCGCTCCGGTTCTTCGCCTGGCTCGATGAGGTGAGGCCCACCTGGTACACGGCCGTGCCCACGATGCACCAGGCGATCCTCTCGCGCGCGGAGCGCCACCGCGACGTGCTCGCGCGCACCCACCTCCGTTTCCTGCGCTCCTCGTCGGCCTCGCTCGCGGCTCCCGTGATGCTCGAGCTGGAGAGGACCTTCCGCGCGCCCGTCGTCGAGGCGTACGGGATGACCGAGGCGGCGCACCAGATGGCCTCCAACCCGCTGCCGCCGCTGCCGCGCCTGCCAGGATCGGTTGGCTGCGCGGCCGGGCCAGAGGTCGCCATCATGGACGAGAGCGGGGACCTCCTCCCGGCCGGTCAGACGGGGGAGGTGGTGATCCGTGGCCCCAACGTGATGCCGGGGTACGAGGCCAATCCAGAGGCGAACGCCAAGGCGTACACCCATGGCTGGTTCCGCACCGGGGACCAGGGCGTGCTGGAGCAGGATGGATACCTGCGCTTGACCGGGCGCCTCAAGGAGCTCATCAACCGCGGGGGAGAGAAGTTCTCGCCCCTGGAGGTGGACCAGGTGCTCATGGAGCACCCTGCCGTGCAGCAGGTCGTCACCTTCGCGATGCCGCACGCGATGCTCGGCGAGGACGTGGCTGCCGCGGTCGTCCTGCGCGACGGCCAGGCCGTGACCGATCACGATCTGAAGGAGTTCGCCGCGGCGCGTGTGGCGCACTTCAAGGTGCCGCGCAAGATCCTCATCCTCAGCGAGATCCCCAAGGGGCCCACCGGGAAGCTGCAGCGGATCGGGCTCGCGGCCAAGCTCGGGCTCACGCCGTAAGACCAGTGGCGCGCGTCGCAAGGTCTCGAGCCGGTGGTCGCGGCGCGCGCCACGCGGGTGGGGGTTTCGGGGGAGGCGGCGCTCCGCCTCCCCCGGTAGGGCTCCGCGGGGAGGGCCCAGGCCTTGCGTTTCTCTTGCAAGGCCTGGAGACTTCTCCGCGAAGTGCTGCGGAGCACACGCAACGTGAATTGGCTCAAGATATGTGCGGAGCAGCACTAGGAGGCTCGCCATGGCGCTCTGGCTGCGTTTCGAGCGGGCCGGGACGAGGGGCTTCGGCACGCTGGAAGGCGGCCTCGTCCGCGTCCACTCCGGCGACATGTTCGGAGCGCCGGAGCCGACGGGCGAGTCGCTGCCGCTCTCCGAGGTCAGCCTGCGCACCCCCGCAGAGCCGTCGAAGCTCCTCGGGCTGGTGAACAACTACAGGGAGGCCGCGACGAAGCAGGGCATCCCCATCCCCGCCGAACCGCTCTACTTCCTCAAGCCACCGAGCTCGTATCTCGCGCCCGGCGAAGCCATCCGCCTGCCTGCCCACGACGTCGGCAAGGTCATCTACGAGGGCGAACTCGGCGTGGTCATCGGGCGCGAGGCGCGCGACGTCGCGGAGGTCGCCGCCGCCGCGTTCATCTTCGGCTACACCTGCGTGAACGACGTCACCGCGCTCGACCTCATCGGCCGCGATCCGGGCTTCGCGCAGTGGACGAGAGCGAAGGGCTTCGACACGTTCGCCGCCTTCGGCCCGGCCATCGCCACCGGCCTCGATCCGGAGAGGATGGTCGTGCGGACGCTGCTCAAGGGCAAGGTTCGCCAGGAGTACCCGTGCAGCGACATGGTCTTCTCGCCGCGGGCGCTCGTGAGCCGCATCTCGCGGGAGATGACGCTCGTGCCCGGGGACCTCATCGCGTGCGGGACGTCGCTCGGGATCGGCGTGCTGCGCCCGGGGAGCACGGTCGAGGTCGTCATCGAGGGCATCGGGACCCTCGCGAACCCCGTGCAGGGCGCGGAGCGGGCGCCATGAGGATCTGCGTCGTCGGCGCCGGCGCCATCGGCGGGCTCATCGCGGTGAAGCTGGCGCAGAGCGGAGAGGACGTTGCGGTCGTGGCGCGTGGCGCGCACCTCGCCGCCATCCGCGAGCACGGCATGAAGCTCGTCACGGACGGCGCCGAGCAGGTGGCGAGGCTCGAGGCCACCGATCGTCTCTCCGAGGTCGGGCCGCGCGAGCTCGTCATCCTCGCCGTGAAGGCGCACCAGCTCGCGCCCGTCGCCGCCGAGGTCCAGGCGTTGCTCGGCCCGGAGACGCTGGTGGTGACAGCTCAGAACGGCATCCCGTGGTGGTACTTCTCCAAGCATGGCGGCCCGTACCAGGGGACGCGCCTCGAGAGCGTGGACCCGGGAGGCACGCTCGCGGGGCTCCTCGACGTGGACCGGGTGATAGGGTCCATCATCTACCCCGCCTCCGAGATCGTCGCGCCGGGAGTCATCCGGCACGTCGAGGGGAACCGCGTCTCGCTGGGCGAGCTCGACGGCGCCGATACCGAACGCTTGCGCCGCCTCGTGGAGCTGTTCCGGAAGGCGGGGTTCAAGTGCCGTCCCTCGAGCGACATCCGGTCCGAGATCTGGGTGAAGCTCTGGGGTAACTGCACCTTCAACCCGCTGAGCGCGCTCGCGCACGCGACCCTCGCCGACATCTGCCGGTTCCCGGCCACGCGCGCGCTCGCCGCGAGCATGATGCGCGAGGCGCAGGCGATCGGCGAGAAGCTGGGCGTGACCTTCTCCGTCTCGCTCGAGAAGCGCATCGCGGGGGCAGAGGCGGTCGGCGCCCACAAGACGTCGATGCTGCAGGACGTCGAGAGCGGCCGGCCGATGGAGCTGGACGCGCTCGTCGGCTCGGTCATCGAGCTCGGCAAGATCACCGGGACGCCGACCCCGCACCTCGACGCCGTGTACGCCTGCGCGAGCCTCCTCGCGAAGACGCTCGGCGACACGCGCGGGCGGCTGCGGATGGAGAAGGGGCCCGAGCGGCATCAGCACCAGGACCCACGCTGACGTTGCCGTCCCCCGCCTGCCGGCCGGTCGAAGCGGCAGGTGCCACCGGGGACCTTGGGGATCAGTCTAGCTCGGGTGGAACCGCCTACCGCGCCTCCTGGTAGCCGATCCGCAGCGCGCCCCAGTGCTGTCCCCTCACGTAGACGGGAACCGAGACGTCCAACATGCTCTCGCCCGTGTCACGCTGGTAGCGCTGGAGGAGGTAGGGCGCCTGGCTGCGGGCCGCCAGCAGGCCGACGCGGTCGTTGAAGATGCGCTTGGTGCGGTTGTTGACGAGATCCGTGGCCGCGTTCCCAGTGAGAGGTTGGGCGTAGCGCCGGTTGTGGGTCGGCAGGTAGCCGAACTTGTCGACCAGCACCGCATAGGAGATGGCGGCCGACCTGGCCAGGGCGCCCTCCTCGACCGGCAGGATGTCGCGATCCGAGAGCCTGTCCCAATCGGTCGTGAACTTGGGTGGGTCGGTCTTGGGGACCGGGTAGTAGAGGAAGCTGAAGAGCCGTTCGTCCGACACTTCCTTGGCGACGATCCACTGTTCCAGGACCTCTCCGCAACGCCTGCTGGTCTCCACGGCAAGCGTGAGCATTTCCTTGTCCTGAGCGGGCATGCCATCGGGGATGATCACCGGCGGGCGAGCCTGGCCGCCCGCCGGACGGGCCTGGGCCAGCACGCGTGTGGGCAGCAGGGCCAGCAGGGAGAGGATGAGCACGGTCAGACCGCGGCGAGCGCGAGTCGTCATGTTGGCGTTCTCCACTGTCAGTGGCCGAGGCGGCCCATGGCGGCCTTCATGGAGGCGCGGAGCCGGTCGATGGATTTGGTGAGCACGCCAATCTCGTCAATGGCGTCGGTCTTGATGGGGATCTCCAGTCCCTCGCCGAGGCTGATCTGTTCAGCCGCCGCGGTGAGGGACACCACCGGCGCCATGGCGTTCCGCACCAGCACGAAGATGCCCGCCAGGGTCGCTGCCGCGATGACGGCGAAGATGCCGATCAGGGAGAGGACGAGGGCTAGCTTGCGCGCCTCGATCCTCTTCATGGACACACCCACCACGAAGGCGCCCCAGTGCTTGCCCTTCACCCAGATCGGCGCGGAGGCGTCCCACAAGGTCTCGCCCGTGTCGCGGTGGTAGACCTGCAGGAGGAAAGGCTCGATGCTCTTGGCGCGATTCACCTCGGTGGGATTGCTGTAGTAGATGCGCTTGGTGCGGTTCTCCAGCAGGTCACGCGGGGAGCCGTCGAGCACGCGCTGCGCCACCGTATTGTGGGTGGGAACATAGCCGTTGACGTCCAGCCCCACCGTGTAGATGTAGTCCTCGTTTCCCTCGAGGAGCTTGTCCTGGAAGACCAGGGTCGAGCGGTCGGTCAAGATGTCGTACTTGGTGTGGAACTTGGGCTTGCCTCCCCAGTTCCAACCCTTGATCTCCACGTAGTTGGTGTCGAAGACGTCGTTGATGGTGAGTAGCCCAGCGTCGATGGCCGAGTCGAACATGTCGCCGTACTGCCGGGCAGCCGTGGTCGCGGTGAGGCGCGCCTTCTCCATGGTCACCTCTTCCATCTGCCGGGTCTGGATGGTGGTGATCACGACCGCGGCGATGGCCATCAACACCAAGAGCAGGACCGCGAGCTTGAGCACGAACTTGAGGCTGAGGCTCCTTCTCACGGCTTCAACGATTGACATCCGCTACCTCCGCCACGATGGAACGATGGTTTCACGAAACCGCGCTTGCCGTCCAGACCCTCCACTGGCAGGCTTGTCGTTCACCCTCTCACCCTCTCTTGCCGGAGGCCGCGCATGAAGGCAGTCGTCCTGGATGGATTCGGTGGCCTCGACGTCCTGAAGATCCGCGAGGTCGAGCGCCCCCGGCCCGCCGAAGGGCAGGTGCTGGTGAAGGTGGTCGCCACCAGCATCAACCGGCCCGACCTCGTCCAGCGCGAGGGAAAGTACCCGCCCCCGCCCGGCGACTCCGACATCCTGGGCCTCGAGGTGGCCGGCACGGTGGCCGAGCTCGGTCCGGGCGTCACGGGCTGGAAGGTGGGCGACCGGATCCTGTCGCTGGTGGGCGGTGGGGGTTACGCGGAGTATGCCGTCGCCTACGCCGACCATCTCATGCCCATCCCAGGGGCCATGAGCTTCGAGGAAGCCGCCTGTGTCTGCGAGTCGTACATCACGGCCTTCCTCAACCTCTTCCTCATCGGTGGGCTGAAGGACGGGAACGCCGTCCTCATCCACGGCGGCGGCGGCGGTGTGGCGACCGCCGGGATCCAGATCTGCAAGGCGCTCACCCCCAGGACCCGGATCATCGCGACCGCGCACCCGTCCAAGGCGGAGCGCGTGAAGGCGCTCGGGGCGGAGCGCGTCGTCGACTACACGACCACGCCGGAGTTCTCCGAGATCGTGAAGGAGTTCACGGGCAAGAAGGGGGTCGACGTCATCCTCGATCACGTAGGGGCGAAGTACCTGCAGCAGAACATGAGCTCGCTCGCCTACGGGGGGCGGCTCGTCGTCATCGGGGTCGTCGGCGGGATCAAGGCGGAGCTCAACCTGGCGCTCATGATGGTGAAGCGGCAGCAGATCACCGGCTCGGTCCTTCGCTCACGATCCGTGAAGGACAAGGCCGGCATCGTCGCCGAGTTCACGCGGGCCGTGCTCCCCCGGTTCGCCGACCGTACCATCGTCCCCATCGTCGAGAAGGTCTTCCCCTTGGACCAGGTCATGGACGCCCATGGCATGATGGAAGCGGACAAGCACTTCGGGAAGATCGTCCTCGAGATCGCCTAGAGCAGCGACCAGTTGGAACCGCGTGGGACCGCCAGGGTCCCCCGGAACGCCACGGACCGAGCCGGGCGAGTGATCGTCAGCGGGCCTTCGCGAGCTCACTCGCCGGCGCTGACCGCCAGGGCCGCGCCTCGCCGTACTCGTCCACCTTCACGCGCTCGTGCTGAGGGCCCCGCCAGACGCTGCGCGCGATGACCCTGGGAGGCAGCCAGGGGAAACGTGTTCGGCTCTCGTTGGAGACAAGCACTACAGGTGAAGTAACCGGTGACCCCGGCGTGGCGGCAGGTACGCCCGAGTCCGTGAGCGGGATGGAGCGAGCCTGCCCCATGGCCGGTTCTTGTCGAGTACGCCGGTGGCGTCCCGCGCTCCGATGTTCGAAAGCGCGAGCTGGCTGCCGTGAACGATTCAACACGCGTGACCCCTCTTCTTTGATCCGAACCACCCCTCGGCAAACCAGACACCCAGGGAACGCATCTCCTGCCGGAAGGCCGGTGGGCGCTCGCCGGGTCGTGAATCCACTGTCCGCGGACAGAGCCTCCGGGGAGCCTCGGCTGGCGACGGATGCGCGAGACGCTCTGGGTGACGGCGCCTGGCAGGGTGCTCCACTGCGGGCGCTGACTGTCCATGGTGTGGAGAACGAACCCCGCACCACGAAAGAAACTTAGCAGCACACCTCGCTTTTCGCCACCCCTTCGGAGGCCACGGCTCCGCGCTGGCGTCGTTTCCCGGAAGGGCTTAGAGGGTTGTCCAAAACACCGGTCCCGTCGCCGCGGCGAACGATACGCGGCGCATCGCTTCGTGGCGTCCTCCCTCACATAGCCGCTGGCTATGCTCGGTCGTAGCGCCTCGCCCTGCTTGCGTCTCGCTCGCCTGACTCGGTCCCCGGTATCTTGAACAACCCTAGAGGCCTTCGATGGCCTATCCCGACAGGGGCTCGGGCCATCGACCGCGCGGTGTCTCGACGTACGCCTCGGCAGCCCGCGGTGCCGTCCGTTTTCCCTGGCATGGGACATCCGCCTGCTTACAGTCGGGAGCGTGAAGCGCGTGCTCGTCATCGAAGACGATCGAAGCATCCGCGAGGCCGTGGCGGAGGTGCTCGCGGCAGAGGGCTACGTCGTATCGGAGGCGGCCAACGGGCTCGAGGGCCTGCGCGAAGCTCGTGAGCACCTGCCTAGCCTCATCGTGCTCGACCTCATGATGCCGACGATGAACGGCTGGCAGTTCAGGGAGGCGCAGAAGCAGGACCCGTCCCTGGCCGACATCCCCGTCATCGTCGTCTCGGCCTATTGCGAGATGCCAGGACCTCGTCTGGACGAGGCGGCCCGCTTCCCCAAGCCCTTCGATCTGGTGACGCTGCTCCTGGCGGTGGACAAGTACGCTGTCCGGGACGTCTAGTGGTTCCCGCCCGGGCTCGCATTCCTCGCTGTTCCCCAGTCGTCACGGACGGCCCTCCTCGTCCAGCACGCCCGCTGCTCGGTAACCCCGCCAGGAGGGGATGTCCGTCCCCTGTCGTATCGTTCCCCGCCGTCCCGGTGGCGAGTCGGCCGCCGAGGCTCCTTCGGTGCGGGGTGAAGCATGATCTGGATCGTCGTGAGCGCGATCGTCTTTCTCGCGGTGGGCCTGCTGGTCGGACATCTGCTGGGAGGCAGCTCCGGCGCTCCGCGGGAGACCGACGCGCGCGAGGCGCTGGGGCACGAGGTCGCCGGAGCGCGGGAGCAGCTCCGGGTGCGCGATCAGCAGCTGGAGGAACTCCGCCTCCAGCTCGAGCTAGCCCGGGAAGGCGCGGCCGGGGTCCAGGAGCGCCTCGTCGTGCTCACCGGCGAGCTCGCGCGCGCGGGAGCGGGAGCGGAGCGCGCGGCGGAGCTCGAGGCCTCGCTCGTGCGGTGCGAGGACCACGCGAGGAGGCTCGAGGGCGAGCTGCGCGAGGCGCAGGTCGGCGCCGCGAGGACGCAAGCGGAGCTCGAGGCCGAGCGGAGGGCGGTCGCCGAGCGGGCTGCCCAGGCGGAGCGGACGAAGGAGCAGGTGCGCGTCGAGGTCGAGGTGCTCGCTGGCCGCTTGCTCGACGAGAAGGGCAAGGTGATGCTCGACCGGAGCCGCGAGGGACTCCAGGCGCTGCTCGCGCCGCTCGGGGAGAAGCTGCGGCAGTTCGAGGCGAAGGTCGACAAGACCTACGACCAGGAGAACCGCGACCGAGCGTCGCTCCTGCAGTCGCTGAAGCAGATGCAGGAGACGCAGTCGAGGCTACACGAGGACGCCGAGAGCCTCGCCCGCGCGCTCACCGGCGACTCGAAGGCGCAAGGTGACTGGGGCGAGATCGTGCTGGAGCGGATCCTGGAGACCGCCGGCCTCACGGAGGGGAGGGAGTACGATCTCCAGACTAGCCACGTCGACGAGGAGGGAGGCCGCAAGCGCCCCGACGCGCTCGTGTACCTGCCGGCGAACCGCGCCGTGATCGTGGACGCGAAGTGCTCGCTGACGGCCTTCGTCGAATCGACGCGTGCGCACGGCGCGGAGGAGCGAGAGGCGGCGCTCGACGGGCACCTGGCCTCGATCCGCGCGCACGTGAAGTCGCTCGCGAGCAAGGGCTACCAGGAGGTCTTGAGGCAGCACACGCTCGACATCGTCCTCATGTTCGTGCCCAACGAGGCGGCTTTCCATGCCGTCATGGCGCGCGAGGCGGGCCTCTACGAGGAGGCGTTCCGGCAACGCGTGGTGATCTGCAGCCCGACGACGCTCCTGGCCGCGCTGCAGCTCATCGGGCACGTCTGGCGCTCGGAGCGGCAGAACACGAACGCGCAGAAGATCGCCGAGGAGGCCGGCAGGCTCCTCGACAAGCTCGCCGCGTTCGTGGAAGACCTCGACGGCGTGGGGCAACGGCTCGACCAGGCGCGGGTGAGCATGGAGGCGGCGCGCGGGAAGCTCGTCTCCGGCCGCGGCAACCTCATCCACAGAGCGTCGAGCATCGCGAGGCTCGGGGCGCGCGTGAAGTCGGAGAAGGTGAAGCTGCTGCTCGAGGCTGGCGAGGGCGACAGGGAGGAGGGCGTCGAAGGCCTTCGCGACCCGCCGCTGCTCGCTGCCGTCGTCCCTCCCGGGCGCTCGGGCGGCGGGGCCCCCGTCGCCTGAATCACGACGCGTCGGGGCAGGAAGACACGAGGCCGGCCCCGCGAACGGAGCCGGCCCGTGGACGTACGATTCCTATCCGGTCAGCTCGCGTCGATCTGGCGATAGCCGATGCGGACCGCGCCCCAGTGGCTGCCGCGGACGATCACGGGAACCGACAGGTCGATCAACACCTCGCCCGTGTCTCGCGCGTACCGCTGGAACAGGAACGGCGCCTGGCTCCTCGCCGCCGCGATCCCGGTCCGGTCGATGAACATCATCTTGGTGCGGTTGTTGACCAGGTCCACGGCGCGGTTCCCCGTGAGCGGCTGCGAGTACTTGGTGTTGTGCGTCGGCAGGTAGCCGTTCTTGTCGACCAGGACCGTGAACAGGATCATCGGCGCCTTGGCGAGGACGGCCTCCTCGACGGGGAGGATGTCGCGGTCCGAGAGCCGGTCGTAGTCGGTTGCGTACTTGGGGGGGTCGGTGTTGAGGATCGGATAGTAGAGGAAGCTGAACAGCTTCTCCTCGGTGATCTCCTTGTTCGTGATCCACCGCTCGAGCGTCGCGGCGCACTTCTTCGAGAGGTCGGTGGCCAGAGCCAGCATCTCCCTCTCCTGCAGGGCCAGGCTGTCGAGCTTCGGCACCGCCTGGGCGAGCGAACGCGCCGGGGCGAGCGCTGCGCAGGCGAGCGCCAGGACGGCGAAGTACCTTCGAGTAGAAAGTGTCATGGTCGGAGGCTCCTTGTTCAGTGGCCGAGGCGGCTCATGGCCGCCTTCATGCTGGAGCGCAGGCGGTCGACTGCCTTGGTCAGCATGCCAATCTCATCGATGGAGGTGGACTTGATGGGCGTCTCGAGCGCCTCGCCCAGGCTGATCTGCTCGGCCTTCGCGGTGAGCTCGACCACCGGCTGCATCGCTCGCCGGAGCACGATGTACATGGTCCCGGTCGTCAGCGCGAAGAACACGGCGAAGATGCCGATCAGGGTGAACACCAGTGTCCGCTGGGCTTCGTCGATCCGCACCATCGAGACGCCCACGCGGAGGGCGCCCCAGTGCTTGCCCTTCACGAAGATAGGCGAGGAGACGTCCCACATCGTCTCGCCGGTATTTCGCTTGTAGACCTGCAGGAGGCTCGGCTCGAGGTTCTTGGCCGCCGCAAGGCCCTCGCCGTAGTTGGCGATGCGCTTGCTCCGGTTGCCGAGGAGGTCCTTCTCGGGGACACCGGTGACCGGCTGCGAGAACTTGCTGTTGTGCGTCGGGATGTAGCCGCTGTCGTCGACGCCGATGGCGAAGACGAAGTCCCTGTCGTCGAGGTACTGGTCGAGGAGCTTGGGGACGAGCCGGTCGGTGACCGAGTCGAAGCGGCTATGGTACTTGGGCGACTTCCCCCACTCGTACCCTTTGATGAGGACGTAGTTCCTGTCGAACAGGTCGGTGACGCTCAGTGCACCGGAGTCGATGGCGCTCTCCAGCAGGTCGCCGTACTGGCGGGCGCCGATGGCCGTGGCGACGCGCGCTTTCTCGAGCGTGGCCTCCGCCATCTGTCGCTTCTGCTGAACGGTGATGACGACGGCGGCGATCACCGTCAGCGCCAGCACCACGGCCGCGAGCATCAGCGCGACCTGCGCGGCGAGGCTCTTTCGTATGACAGAAAAGGTGGACATCTTTCTTCTACCTCCGCGACTGCGTTTGGCTCCGCGACTGCGTCTTGGTTCGTTCCAGCACCGGGCTGCCGAGACGGCCGCCTCCACGGCGGCTCGTCACGCGCGTCATGGAGCGGGTACCCTGCCGCTCCGCCTAACCCTTGGCGAACGCCTTTCGGAAACTCTCCCGGTCGTCCGGATCCTCGATCTGGGCCGCGAGGTCTTCGAGGAGCTTGGCGCCGAGCGCGAGAGAGAAAGGCGCCTCGGGCGACACCCGCCGGACACTTTCCTCCACGTAGACCTTCGCCATCGGCCCGACGTGCCGCGCGAGGCCCTTGGCGGCGCGGGAGAGGAAGGCAGAGGAGGCCGGGTCTGCGACGGCGACGCGCGAGAGGCCGACGCTCGACGCCTGCGACCAGCTCAGGCCGGAGCTGGCCAGCACGGGCCCCGAGTCCGCCGGCCTCGAGCCGGCGGGCAGATGAGGCGACGAGCCAGCGGGGAGCGGCGACGAACCTGAAGGGAGGGGCGGGGGCACCTGGGACGCGCTTGGCGGCGCGGTGCCGGCCAGCATCGAGGATGCTCCACCGCCTCCGAGCGCCTTCCTGAGCTTGTTGGCAGCGACCCGGATGGCGACGGTGGCGAACGACGGATTGAGGGTCGTGTCCGCGACCACCGCGAGGACGTGCCGTCCCGCCGCACCGGCGACCACCTTGCGCAGGAGGAGCTTTCCGTCGGCGTAGCGAGCCGAGATCGTCTCCCAGTCCTCCTGCTGCAGCTCGACGGTGTCGATGGTCTTGACCAGCGTGCCGCTCAGCTGCTCGCACAGGGCACGGTCGTAGATGGCGTGGCCGCGGTGGCACACGAGGCGTCCAGCGCCGTCGAAGAACAGGGCCGCGCTCACACCGGTCACGTCGAGGATCGCTTGCAGAATGGTTTCCATGTCACCGCCCCTGGAGAGACGTGTCGAAGGCCTTCTCGACCGCTGTGATGGACGCCGGCGGCTCGACGAAAGCGGTCGTGACCGAGTCGCCCTGGACGACGATGAGGCACGCCCTGGCCGGGCCGGCGAAGGAGATCCCGAGCAGCGCGCCCAGCCCGAGGTCCTCGCCCGCCTGGGCCATGGTGCTCATGAGGAACCCCGTCACCGCAGCGACGCTCTCGCCGTCCGCCTCCCTCACCGCGTCGAGGAAACCGCCGGCCATGTCGGTGAGCACGGCGCTCTTGACCTCGGGGAGCTTCGCAACGAGCTTCAAGTCCGCCATGGGCTTCCTCCATCCTGTGCAGGCCGCTCGAGACCGGGGCGCGCGGAGCGTGCCGGGGCGGTCCCGGCCGCGCGCGATCCCACGTTCGCCCTGGCGTCCTGTGATGACCCCGTTCGCATCAGTCGGCTCTCCGTTCCAGTCACGGTACGTGTAACCTTCTTCGCAGCTCAGCTGCCGTCCGGCTTCTCCTGGCCGGTGGCGGCCCGCGGCCAGGGCGGAACGCCCGCGCCGCGCCGGCAAGCATCGATGACGTCGACGACCTCCGCTGGAGGCCAGGTGTCGGGCCGCCGCGGCAGCGCGGCCGGCGTCCGGAGGCCTGCCCAGCTCTCCCGATCCGATGCGACCCAGGCGTGCCAGGAGGAGAGCGTCCGGCGCCGCTCGGCGGCCGCGAGCACCAGCATGTTCTCCGCGATGCAATTGATCTTGGCGAGCGCGCCGCCGGAGCGGAGCGTGATGAGGAGCATCGCATCCTGGGAGACGATGACGGGCGGCGCGCCCGGTGCGAGCGACACGTCCAGCCAGCGGCGCACGTACCGGGAGATCTGCTCGCGGTCGAGCGGCGGAAGCGGGACCTCGGGCACACGTTCTTCGCGGAAGTCGACGCCGGCGCGCGCGAGGGCCTCGATGAGCCCCGGTCCGCCGGCCAGCAGGACCTTGAACGATCGGGTCCAGATCCCGGCGGCGACGATCCTGGCCAACCCCGACGTGGCCGGATGGGGCGCCGCCACGCCGCCCAGGATCACGAGCGGGGTCTCGCGCTGTTGCTGCTCCTCCTCGCTCAACCGCGTGATGAGCGCATCGAGCTCGCCCTCCTCGGACGGGTCCTCGACGTCGCCCGCCGCGCGGCAGAGCTGCTGCACGAGGGCGCGCCCTGTGGTGTCGCGGTCCAGGTCCACCGACAGCACCAGCCGAGACTGGCCCAGCTCGGCCGCGATCCTGCGGCACAGCACCGTGCGCCCGCTCCCGGCGGAGCCAACCAGCGCGACCACGGGCGTGGCGCCGTCCCCGATGTGCGCGAGGATGCGCTCCCGCGCCGACGCGAAGGGCTCCTCCAGGTACGGACAGGCCTTCGGATCGACCTCGCCGAACGGACGCCGGACGAAGCCGAGCACCTCCGACAAGGGACCTGACGGCGCCGGCAGCGGGCGCGGCGCCGGATCGCGCGCCGGCGGCGGCGGGCGGGCGCGCTTGGCGCGCTCGGGCGCTCCGGCCATGGACGTGAGATCCTGCAGAACCCGCCTTCCCTCCCAGAGCAGCTCCTGCGCGGAGGCGTGTCGCTCCCGGGGCGTCTTGGCGAGGGCGCGCTTCACGAGCGCGGCGCACGAGGCGGGAAGCTTGGGCGAGAGCTCCCGTGGATCCGGGACCGCCGCGCGCAGGTGCGCCTGCTGGACCGCGGCGATATCCTGGCCGGGGTAGGGCGGGCGCCCGGTGAGCAGCTGGAAATAGGTCGCGCCGAGCGAGTAGATGTCGGACGCCGCGCTCGCCATCTCCCCGCGCCAGATCTCGGGCGCGGTGTAGTACGGCGTGCCGACGCGCAGGTGCGCGTTGCCGGTGCGCAGGTCGGCGGAGCCGAGCGCCATGCCGAAGTCGCCGAGCTTGGTGCTGCCGCCCGCGCCGATGAGGAGGTTGGCGGGTTTCACGTCGCGGTGGACGACGCCCGAGCGATGGGCAGCCTGCAGCGCGGACGCGGCCTGGAGCAGCACGTCGGTCGCGTTCTCGGGGGCCATCGGCCCGTGCTTCGCCACCATCGCCTCGGCCGACTCCCCTGCGATGTACTCCATCGCGATGTAGCAGTGGTTCCCCTGCCTCGCGGCTCCGTAGATCTGGACGACGCGCGGGTGGTTGATGCGGGCGACCAGCCTCGCCTCCGACAAGAACCATTGCACCGGGTCCTGGCCACGCGCCTCGGCGACGGTCCACGAAAGGATCTTGATCGCGGTCGGACGGAGGAGCGCTTCGTCCTGGGCCAGGTAGACCGCGCCCATGCGGCCACGCCCGACCAGCCGTTCGAGGCGGTAGTTGCCGAGCTTGGTGCCCGCCAGATTGCCCAGGTCGGGAAGGTCGGGCGTGCGAGGCTCGGGCGGGGGCGACGTGCGGCTCATGAGCGAGAGGTTCAGAGCTCCACGTCGGATGTCGGGATGCGGGACGCCTCGTCCAGCTCCTTGAACACGTTGAGAAGCACGGCTTGCGCGTCGAGCTCGACCGAGACCACCGTCCCCGCCGGCTGGCTCTCGCCCTCCCGGTTGAAGGCGAACTCGCCGTCCTTCCAGTGGATCAGCTCGCGGATGGTGAGCTCGATCTGCTGCCTGAACGCATCCTGTACGGCGGATGCTTCGACCAGCCCTTCCCCGGCCAGCATCTCCCCGATGAGCTGGTCGCTCTGCTCGCTGGCCTGGCGCGCCGCCACCGTCTCCAGCGCCTCCGCCGAGACCTTCCCGTCGCGCAGGAGTATCTGGCCGAGCTTGGGCGTGCTCGGCGACGCGGCGGCGGTGATCCAGCCGTCGCGCAAGCGCAGCGTCCCAATCCCGGCCGCGGAGCTGCACACGAGCAGCCCCGTGCGTCGAGCGCTCCGCAGGAACTCGAGCAGGTCCGGCAGCGCGAAGACGCTCAGCTGGCCGGAGAACACGGCGTTCGGCCCGCCGCTACCGTTGAAGCCGGTCGAGCTCGGCGCCGGCGACGAGAGTGCTTCGCCCGCCACGCCCTCTGGCGAAGGCATCGCGTCGGTCGGGCTCGCCGCGGGAAACGCCCCGCCTGAATTGTCGGCGCATTGCTGGCCCTCGGGAATACAGCCCAGGCCCAGCATCACCGACGTGCGATCTCCGGGAGAAAGGTCATAGGCCAGGAGGTCCCTGAAGATGGACCTCGCGTCGGCGTACTTGCCCAGCTTGAGCAGCATCCAGGCCAGCCCGTCGCGGGCCTGCACGAAGCGTGGCGAGGCGTGCGCGATGCGCTCCAGGGCGCGCAAGGCCTGGATGCTCGGCGGCGCGTCGTGCTCCCGCAGGAACTCGCTCGCGTCGGCGCTGGTCACGGTCCCTTCCCGGATGGCCCCGATGAGCGCCCGGACGCGATCCGCGGCGGGCGTGCTCAACGTGCGCACGATGCTCTCGGCTTCCGCGAGGTCGTCGCGCAGCAGCGCACGCCGCGCGAGGAAGATGGGCGGCTCGTCCCAGCCCGGGTCGACGCCCCACGCCTTGCGGGCCGCCTCCGCGGCTTCCTGCTCGCGCTGGTTGGCGGCCATGATCCGGGCCTCGGCGAGCCAGGTTCGCCCGAGGCCCCAGCGATCCCCGAGCCGCTCGAAGCGCGCGCGTGCCTCGGTGAGCCAGGTGAGCGCCCGGACGTGGTCACCCCCTTGCGCGAGCACTTCCGCGGCGGTCCACTGGCTCACGGCCCGCGCGTCGATGTCGAGCTGCCGCGCCAAGGTCAACGCTTCCTTCACGTGCGACCGCGCGACCGGCGAGCTGCCGCTCCGGAGGGCGGCGGACGCGCTCCACTGAAGCGCGAGCCAGCGAATCGAGAGGTTTCGCTGCGATTCGGGCGTGAGCTCCTTGAGAATCCGGCTGCCGCCGATGCCGTCGCCCGCGATGACGGTCCCGATGCCCTCGAGCAGGACCTGCATGGCGTGCTCGTGTTCAGCCACGCTCAACACCTCGCTGCCGGGGCGATCCACCGCCGCGCGGGAGGACTCGGTGAGCTCGCGCTGTTGCACGGATGCTTTCGTGAGCTGGCCCCGCACCAGCGCCCGGCGCAGGGAAGCCCACGGATCTTTGCCCGATGGGCGAGGCGAAGTCTCGGCCGCGTGCGGCGGCGTGACCATCGCGATGGCGGGTGGCGCGGGCACGTTGGCGGCGGCCTCGGCAGGTGCAGCAGGGACCGGCGGTGGCGGCGTCGCCGTGGCGACCGCAGTCTCCGACGCCCAGGCGTGCAGCACCTTCTCGACCTGTGCCGTGCTCTTGGTCGGATCGAGCGTCACCTGCAGGAACAGGTTCGACCGGACCGCGGCCGCCGACGAATTCCGAACGCCCTTGACCAGGACCAACTCGAGCCGGCCGAAGCCGGCAGCGCTGCCGGCTGCCGTGAAGCCGGCCACGGTCGCGGCCGCGGTACTGGCGCCCTGTTCCGCCGACTCCGGTGAGCCCGCCGTCGTCTCGATCACCGAGCCCTGCAGGTCGGCTGTCAGAACACCCCGCACTTCGGACATTTCACCGAAGAGCGGCGGAGGGGGGATCGTCCCGACGGTCATGTCGCGAGCTCCGAGCAAGAGGCGCACCAGCCAACACGGGGGTCACCGCCAGGCCGTGAGAGGTAAAGGGCCAGACGCAAATCACGGGAGTTGACCGCAACATCGGCACTCATGTCCCGGCGGACCTCCGCACAAGAGTCTAAGTCAAACGAGTGATGCATTATGACCCCGGGGTCTCTAGAACATCAGGCAAGAGACCCATGATGATAGGGGTGGGTTGGGGCCGCTGTGGTGGCGTAGGTCCCGAATGTCGCCGATGTGGTCCCCCGAGGTAACTTCACCACGGGGCCGCTACGTTCGGTCGAGTATGCATGGATTCACCATTAGTTGATAGAGGATTTTCGCGGGAGTGTGCGCGGAAGGTCGCCCGCGTGTGTCGAGCCCGTCCGCGGGCGGATCTACGTGCCGGCGGCTACCTCGACATCCGCGTGCGCCTTCGCATCCGTGCAACCGGCTGCCTGGTTTGGTAGGTTGGGGCCTCGTCTCCATCCGCGGCTCCGAACGAATCCAGGAACTCTTTTGCCGAGGAACACACCAGGATCCTCCATGACAACCGCGTCCACTTGGGCTTCCGCCGCTTTGTTGATGTGCCTGACCGTGAAGCCGGGAGCCGCCTCTGCCGAGCCGATGAACATGCCGGCCGAGACGGTGAATGCGTTCCAGGCGTTCGCGGAGGCCACCCAGCAGCTCAACAAGGCGAAGATCGCCATGGCGGCCATCGAGGCGGGCGAGAAGCCTCAGGCGACCTCGGAGGACTGGGCGGGCGTCATCAGCGGCTACGAAACGGCCGCGGAGACGATCAAGCGATCGGGCGGGCCCGTCATGCCGGACGCGAGCGCTTACGGGGTCCCGGTGGACCAGCTCAGGAGCTGCGCGACCCGGTCGGCCGCCCTCGCCAAGCTTGACAAGCAGTTGAGGGGACTTCACTCGGCGGCACAGCAGGCCGCCGAGACGAGGTCGTTCCTGAAGAACCGCCTGGACGCGGCGCACGCCGCCGACGAGACGCGGCGATACCTCGTGAAGACCGCGGCGAAGCTGTCCAGCTCGCCGCTCCTCGCGTCGGTCTTCACCTGGTCCTGGCAAGACCTGGAGGCTCAGGTCGCGAAGTCGATCGCCGCCTACGCGAACGAGCTCAAGCGCTACCAGGAGCGGGTGGACAGGGGCAATGCCGACCTCAAGGCGCGGGCGACGACGCTATCCGCCCAGTACGACAGCGTCAACACCGCCAAGGACTGCCTCCTCGCCGGACACTGGCTCGGCAGCAAGTCGCAGGGGGGCGCCATGGCCGGCCTGACCCTCCACCTGGTGAGCTCGGGTAGCTCGTGGACCGGGACGGCCAACCTCGACGGCAAGACCGTCGCTGTCCGCGGCGTCTCCTTCGCGGGTAACACGGTCTCCATCAGCTTCGCGGAGGGTAGGGGCTCCATGAAGGGGACGGTGTCCGCGGACGGACGGACCTACCACGGCTCGATCTCGTCGATGGACGGGCCGGGATCCTTCAGCCTGGCCAAGCAGTGAAGCAACCGTAGCTCCCTCCGCGCGCCCAGCCTCGCTTCGGCCTCGTCGCTCTCGTGACTGAGTACCCGGGGCTCGCGCCGCCCCGCCCCGCCGGCAAAGCCGTCGGGGCCCCACCCCGGCTAAGAAGCCAAAGGGGTTTTTAGACAGGTCTTGCGTCGCCGGGGGCGCAGGCCGCCCCCGCCCCGCCGGGCAAAGCCCCATCGGGGCCCCACCCCGGCCACGCCGCAGAGCGATCACGTTTTTCGACAGGTCTTGAGCCGGGCGACCAAGTGGTAATGGGTCACGCCCGGACGACCCCCCTGTCGCGGGAGACCCCGGGTTTTCCCCTGGCGGAAGCCCGAAGACGTTGGGCACGGAGGATGCTTTCACGGAGCGTGGGCGTCGCGAGACGCGGCAGGTGAAGGGAGCCACGTTGCCATGCTTCCGCAAAGCATAGCTTTTTTCGCCAGCGCGCCGCGCGAGACGAACAGTTCCGCCGCGCTCACGATGTGCGCAGCGAGACGCCCTGTCGTGCTCGTCGTCGACGACGACAAGGACATCCGGGACCTGCTCTCCGATGCCCTCACCGCGGAAGGATACGCGGTCGTCTCAGCGCGGCACGGCGCCGAGGCGCTCGAGAGGCTTCGCGGCTGCCGCGCCGACCTCATCCTCCTCGACCTCATGATGCCGGTGATGGACGGAATCGCTTTCATGTCGGTCAAGAACTGCAGCTCGCACATCCGCGACATCCCGGTCATCGCGATGACGGCCGCGACCCGTAACCACGTCGAGGGCGCGGTCATGCTCATGAGGAAGCCGTTCGACCTCGACGTCTTCCTCGCCAACGTCGCGCGCTGGGTGCGGAAGCGGACAGCCGAGTGAGCCTGTGTACCTCGGGCGCCTTGCCCCGCAAGGGGCGAGATAGCGCGAGGCCGGCCCGGCAATCCTCGTTGGGTCCGGCAGTGGCGCCGCCGATGGCCCCAGCTACTACCCGGCGTATGCCACGAGCCAAGGCCCTGAAGGTGAAGGTCCCGGACCGCCCAGGCGTGCTGGGCGAGATCACCTCCGCGCTCGGCGCCAAGGGGATCAACCTGCGTGCCGTGCACGGCTACGCCGAGAACGGGCAGGGTGTCGTGTGCCTCGTCGTGGACAAGCTGGCTGCGGCGAGCAAGGTCCTGGCAGTGCGCGGCCTGAAGCCGGAAGAGGAGGAGATCCTCGAGCTCGAGCTGGCCCACAAGCCAGGCGCCCTGGGTGACGTGGCGAAGATGCTCGGCGACGCTGGCGTCAACATCAAGTACGTGTTCGTCGGCCCGGCAGGCGCGCGAAAAGCGACGGTCTTCCTCGCGGTGTCGGACATGCAGCGGGCGCTCAAGGCCCTCCGGTGAACACCGCCGGATGCCGGCGCGCCGCCAGCAGCGCGACGCGTCCGGCGGCGGCCGCCCTTCGCGAGTGAGTCGCGCAGCCCGTTGCAAGTCCAGCATCGACTGCGGCGATGATCGCGCGCTAGAGTACGACTTGGTGGGACGAGGGCGGTCCACCTGCATCGAGAGGACCGCATGGCGCAGGCAGCGTGGCTCGGGGAGACTACATGAACAGCGAAGAACAGAAGACAACCGGGGGAAGCACGGAGTCCGGCGCCGCCGAGTTCGGGCAGGCCACGGCCGCCGCGGCCAAGGAGGTGGTTGCCGAAGCTCAGGCAGGCGTCGCGAAGGTCGCGGAGGCCGTGTCGACCGTCGCCGCTCAGGCGAAGGAGGCCGTGACCGATGCCCAGGCCACCCTCGCCAACTCGGCGAGGGCGATCTCGGCCGAGTCCATCACCGCGAAGATGCAGGGCTTGGGGCAGGCTGTGGCCGATGAAGCGAAGGACGTCCTCGCCGGGGCCACCGCCAGGGTCGCCAAGGTCAGGAAGGCCGTGACCGCGAAGTCGCTCGCCATGAAGAAGGCGGTCGGCAAGCAGGTGAAGGGGGCGCGTGGCAAGGCCCGCAAGGCCGTGGCCCGGGCGAAGAAGGCCATCTCGACGAGAGCCACCGCCACCCGCAAGGCCACCACCAAGCTCGCGAAGGGCAAGAAGCGTCCCGCGAAGGCCAGCCCGCGCGCGGCCGCCAAGAAGGTCTCCCGCAAGACGAAGCGGTAGCCATTCACGGGAATGGCGGTACCGACCGCGGTGCGCGGCGATGCGCAGATGCCGCGCACGTTTGCCGCGCCCGCGCTGTTCGGCGGGATAGATTCAGGGCGTGCGCACCGCGGAGCCGCGACGGAATCGCCCGGAGGGCCCAGGTCTCGATGGGAACGGGTGCATCGCCCCGACGGACACGAGCGAGCTGGCCGACGCCGTGAGCGTGCGAAGCGACCTCGAGGTGATCTCCCTCGTCGGCTTCGCCCACGGCACGTCGCACTTCTTCCATCTCGTGTTGCCCTCGCTGTTCCCGTGGCTCATGCGCGATTTCGGGCTCAGCTTCACGCAGGCCGGCCTGCTGACGACCGCGTTCTTCGTCGCCTCCGGGGTGGGCCAGGCTCTGGCGGGCTTCGTGGTAGACAGGATGGGAGCACGACGCGTGCTGTGGACGGGGGTCGCGCTGTTCGCGTTCGCGGCCACGCTGCTCGGCTTCGCGGACCGCTACGCGGTGCTGGTCTGCGCGGCCGGCCTGGCCGGCCTGGGCAACAGCGTGTTCCACCCGTCGGACTTCACCATCCTGAACCGCCAGGTCTCGCTCTCGCGGCTGGGCCATGCCTTCTCCATGCACGCCCTCATCGGCAACCTGGGCTGGGCGGTCGCCCCCGTGTTCATGACGAGCATTGCCATCTCCGCGGGCTGGCGCGTCGCGGCCTTCGCCGCGGCGGCGGTCGCGCTCGTGGCGCTGGCACTGCTGGTGGCACGTCGCGCCACCCTGGCCGATGCGCCGGCGAGCGCGGATGGCCGTTCGGCCGCGGACCACGCGACGCCCAGCGCCTCGGCCCTGGACTTCGTCCGCGAAGGCGCGGTGTGGATGTGCTTCCTCTTCTTCCTCGTCTTGACGATGGCTTTCGGCGCCCTGCAGAACTTCTCGCCCATGGTGCTGCAGAAGGTCTACGGACTCTCCCTGCCAGCCGCAGCAGCGGCGCTGACGTTCTTCCTGCTCGGTGGCGGCGCCGGCATCATACTGGGCGGCCTGCTCGCCACGAGGAGCGAGGCGCACGAGAGACTCGTCGCGATCGGGCTCGTCTCGGCCGCGCTGACGGCGCTGGCCATGGCGAGCGGCGCCGTCCCGGGGTGGAGCGTCGGACCGCTGATGAGCTTCATCGGGTTCTGCACGGGCCTGGCCGGGCCGTCCCGGGACCTCCTGGTTCGCAAGGCAGCCATCTCGCGATTCGGCCAGGGCTCGTTCGGCCGTATCTACGGTTTCGTCTATTCGGGCTCGGATGTGGGGACGGCCACCGCGCCGCTCGTGTTCGGCAGGCTCATGGACCGGGGGATGTTCAGCGCCGTCCTCGGCGGCGTCGCCTTGCTTCAAGGGCTCGCCGTCCTCGCCGCCCTCAGGGTCGGGCGAGAGCAACGGAGGCCGGCGCCGGACCCCGGTCCGGCGCGGTGATCCCCCCGGCGGAACGTGCGCGCCGCGGCGCCGTCATCCGCGCGGCGCGCCTTCCAGCCGGCCACTACATCCGAAGCATGTCAGCCCTGCAGAAGCTCGCGGCGCTCATCGGCCCGGCGCGCTTCCTCCGCCTGATGCGGATCTACCCGCCCTACCTCGGTGCGGGGGTGCGGGTCCGGCGCGCCGAGCCGGACCTCTCGCGGGTGGAGGTGGAGATGCGGCTGACCTCGTGGAACCGGAACTTCGTGGGGACGCACTTCGGCGGCTCGCTGTACTCGATGTGCGACCCCTTCTTCATGCTCATGCTGATGGCGCGCCTCGGCCCCAGGTACCTGGTCTGGGACAAGTCGGCCTCGATCGACTTCATTCGTCCGGGGCGAGGCACGGTCTCGGCGACCTTCGAGCTTCCGGGCGCGCGCGTCGACGAGGTCCGGCGCGAGGCTGACAGGGCCGAGAAGGTGTTCCCACGGTTCGAGGTCACCGTCGTCGACGATGAGGGCTTTCCCGTCGCTCGCGTCGAGAAGGTCCTGTACGTCCGCCGCAAGGAGCGTGCGACCGGTGCGTCAGGCCGTGAGTCCTTGCACGCGGTCTGAATCTGAGTAGGGCCTCAGCTTCCGACCAGGGCCGCGAAGCAGGCCTCACCGCGGCTCGGGCCGCGCCGATCGACGCGCGCACGCGGCGGCGCGCTCGAGCAACAGGTCGCGCTCGCGCGCGTTCCGCGTGAGCGATGCCGCGCGCTCGAACTCTGCACGGGCCTCTTCGAGGCGCCCGAGCTTCGCGAGGAGATCGCCGCGCACGCTCGGCAAGAGGTGGTAACCCCCGAGCGAGGGCTCCGGAGCCACAACCCGATTTGGTGTGGGCGCCCCTAAGATTCCCACACCGAAAGGTGGACGTGTCAGGCGTCCGATCTACGGTCGCACAGTGGGAGGCGGGCTGGAGGCGTGGTCATGACGGAGACGGTGATGGTGGTGGAGGACGACGCTCTCATTCGAGAGATGGTGATGCAGGTCCTGGCCGGCGAGGGATTCACGGCGATCGGCGCGAGCAACGGCGAGGAGGCGCTCCAGCACCTTCGGGAGGAGCGCGTCCATCCGGCGCTCATCCTCCTCGACCTGATGATGCCGGTGATGAACGGGTGGCAGTTCCGGGCGAAGCAACTCCAGGACCCAGCGCTCGCTGGTATTCCGGTGATCGTGATGTCCGCCTCGGACGACGACGACGTCCCGGCCGAGGCCCGCGTCGGGAAGCCTTTCGAGATCGAGGTGCTCCTCGACACGGTCTCTCGCTTCGCTCGGTCAGGGTCGATGCTGACGTAGGAGACCGCGCCCCCGGCGACTCAGCGCAGCATCGTGGTCGCGGCGGCCAGTGCCGCCCTTGTCTCCTTGCCGAGCTTCCTGTGCCCCTCCACGCCCACGGCAGCGAAGGGCGCAAGGCGGGAGAGGGGCAAGGTCCGGGAACGGTGTCGGGCGAGGGCCAGAACAAGGAAGGTCAGCGCGAACACAGCCAGTAGCACCCACGTCATCACCGAAGCTCCCGAGGCAGGCCCAGCACTACCTACTGTGGCCTGCGCTCGGCAGCTTGCCTCGCCTTCGAGGGGTGCGCTCTTCGGCTGCAACGCCGAAGACTGATGAACAGAGCGTGCGGGTCGCCCGGATCTCCGCTACTTAGCGCAGTCGGCGCCTCCGGTCCCGGTTGGGGGGCGAGCCGTTCCCGTCGACGACGCAGGTTGGCGCGGAGCTCGTGACGAAGGTCCGGCATCCATGAGTGCGTGCCCGTTACATCGGTGCCATGCCAGGCTTGCGCGTGTGTATCGACGTGGACGATCTCGATGACGGGCTCTCGTTCTATTCGCGAGCTCTCGGCCTGACGGCTGGTCGGCGGTATGGCGAGGAGTGGGTGGAGCTCCTCGGCGCGCCCTGCTCCATCGACCTGCTCGCCAAGCCGCCGGGCACCGCTGCGTTCCCCACGGGGACGCGGGCGCTGCGCGCTTACGAGCGCCACTGGACCCCGGTGCACCTCGACTTCGTCGTGGAGGATCTCGACGCCGCCGTCCGCCGCGCTGTCGCGGCCAGCGCGAAGCTCGAGCGCGACATCGAGGTGAAGCCGTGGGGGCGGCTCGCGGTCCTGGCGGATCCGTTCGGACACGGCTTCTGTCTCCTCGAGTTCAAGGGTCGCGGGTACGATGAGGTGGCCGGGCCGGAGTGAGGTAGTCGTGAGCGACGCCACCTCGAGACGAGGGGGCAGGGCGACGAGGCCAAGCGCCGCCCTTCGCGAGCTGCTCCTCCAGGAGCTCGCGGCAGTCGTCGCCGCGGACCGGTCCCTGGACGGCGACCGCCGTCTCGGTCACGCCAGGTTGTGGAACACCCTCTGGACGTCCTCGTCCTGCTCGAGCGCGTCCACGAGCGCGAGGACCTCGGTGGCCTTGTCCTCGGGAAGCTCGACCGGCGTCTGCGGGACGTACTCGGACTCGGCCGAGACGAGGGGCAGCTTGCGCTGCTCGATGGCGGCCTGGAGCTGCCCGAAGCTGGCGAACGCGCAGCGGATGACGATCTGCTTCTCGCCCTTCTCGCCCTGCCCCTCGCCCATCTCCTCGAGCCCGTGATCGATGAGGTCGAGCTCGAGCGCCTCGAGGTCGAGCCCCTCGGGCGCGAGCCGGAACACGCCCATCCGCTGGAACTGGAAGGCGACGCTACCGGTCGTGCCGAGGTTCCCGCCGTGGTCCTTGAAGTGCAGCCGCACGTTCGCGACCGTGCGCACCACATTGTCCGTCGCGGTCTCGACGACCATCGCGACGCCGTGAGGACCATAACCCTCGTACAGGACGACCTCGTACGCCTGCTGATCCTGGCCGCTCGCGCGCTTGATGGCGGCCTCGACCTTGTCCTTGGGCATGTTAGCGCCACGAGCGTTCTGCAGCGCGCGGCGGAGCGTGGCGTTGTGGTCCGGGCTCGGCCCCCCGGCCTTCACCGCGATGGCGATCTCCTTGCTGATCCGCGTGAACACCTTCGCCATCTTGTTCCAGCGGGCGAACATCGTCGCCTTGCGTGTCTCGAAGATGCGTCCCATGTGCGCTCCCGCCGCGGTGTCCGCTCGCCGGCCGGAGCGGGTTATCGCACCGATCCCTCCCGGCCCGCCACCCCGCGTTCACGCCTCCTCGTCGGCGGAGCGCGCCGCACAAGCAGATGCCGGCTGATGCGCCTCGCTGTCCCTCGGGAGCGGCACAAGCAGTTCATCCGGGCGCAGCCGTCAATCCGTAGAGCCGGGTCCGCTCGGCGCGCCGCGCTTCCGCCAGGGGATCCCCTGTGTCGCGCGCTCGGGGGTGCGACGGTCGCGCCTCGAGCGTGAAGGCGATGCGCAGCCCCGCTCTCTCGAGCGTCGCGGCCAGCATGCCCGTCGGCCTGAGACCCAGCCGCTCGCCCAGGTCAGAAAGGACGAGCCACGCCTCAGCCCCCTCCGCCAGGTGCTCCGCGAGCGCTCCGAGCAGGCGCTCCAGCAGCGCGCCGCCGGGGTCGTACACGGCGCGGTCGAGCGGCCCGTGCGCCGTCGCCGGGACCCAGGGCGGATTCGCCACCACCAGGCGCGCGCGGCCGGGAGGGAAGAGGTCCGCCTCGACGGGCTGCACGCGGCCTGCGACGCCGAAGCGCTCCGCGTTCTCTCTCGCGCACGTCACCGCGCGCGGATCGAGGTCGGTCGCGATGACGCGCGCACCCGCCTTCGCCAGCAGGATGGCCAGCACCCCCGTTCCCGTCCCGACGTCGAAGGCGAGCCACCCCTCTCCCCAGCCGGCGGCGCGGGTCGCCAGCGCCTGGGCGACGAGGTCCACGTACTCGCCCCGCACCGGCGCGAACACGCCGTACCTCGGGTGAACAGCGCCGCCGAGGGCCGGCACCGGGACGCCGCGCCGCAGCCACTCGTACGCGCCGACCGCGCCCAGGATCTCCCGCAGGGGCATGAGCGCGCGCCGATCCGGTCCCGCCCCGAAGGCCTCCAGCAGTGGAAGCTCGAGCGAGGGGGCGCGCCGGAGCGGAGTCGTCCAGCCGGGGCCGAGGGGAACGGCGAGGCGGGAGAGGACCTCGTGCTCGATCCGCTTGCCCTCGCGCTCGGCATGGAAGAGCCCGGCCAGCCCGGCTGCGCGCGGGCGCGGTGCTCGCAGCCTCCGGCCCATGGCCGCGAGCAGCTGCCGGGCGTTGTGCCAATCTCCCGCCCAGACGAGCCCGTTCCCCGAGCGGGCTCGCTGGAGCGCGGCGTCGGCGGTGGTGCGGTCGTCCACCAGCACGACGCGCGGTGGCGCCGGCACGCTCTCCGACCACCAGATGGCCCGTCGCTCGCCCGCGGGTCCGGGGCCGTCCCGGAAGACGAGCTCTGGGCCTGGAATCATCGCGCCGGCGCCGGCTCGGGCTCCACGCCGAACCGCTTGGCGAGGCTGAACGGGTGTGGGAACGGAGCGGACCGCTGGTGCTGCAGCTCGTCGCGCTTGCTCATGGCCGCTCGATCTTCGCGCGAGGCAGGCCTTTCGTGAAGCTAACTCTGGCAAGTCGCCGCGCGAGCTCCGCCCAGCGTCCGGTGAGACGCGCCCCCAAGGCAAGGCCTTCGTCTGAGGAGGGGCCGTCGGGAACCGCTCTCGCCGCGCTGTCGAGGAGTAGCCGTTCGAGCGCCAGATCCTCGACGAGGCGAGCGGTGTCCGCGCCGTCCAGGCCGCTCTCCGCGAGAAACGCGTCGCGCCCGCGCGGAGGCAGGCCTCGAGCGGCGAACAGCTCGCGCGCGGCCGCCTCGCGATCCGCCTCCGTGGCCGCGATCCCGAGCGCGCGGGCGAACCCTGCCAGGAGCGCGCGGCGGAGACCCAGCTCCCGCAGGGTCGTCGCCTCGGGAGACGCCTGGAGCTCGGCGAGCACGTCGGACGATGCCACTGCGCGCCCTGCCGCGATCGAGTGGCCCTCCGCGAGCTTGCGGCGGCGGACCAGCGCGGAAGGCCGGCGCGGCGGTGGGAGCCCCCCCAGTGCGCCCCGGCGACTGGGGTGGGCGTGGACCGCGGCGCGGCCGGTGGCGCGGACGAAGGTGGCGGCGGCCTCGATCGTCGCCCGAGCGTCGTCGGCCTTGAGATCGGGAGGGCCGCCGGGGAAGAGCGCGCGCAGCTTCGAGGCGACCGCCGGCCCGAGGTAGGGACGGCCAGCTGCCAGGACGAGCTTCCAGGTCCGCTCCTGGTAAAAGATGGCGGCGCCTGCCGCGACGAGGGCGCGCGCTTCGCGAGCCGTGAGCGCCCCCGCCTCCAACGCCAGCTCGGCGGCCCGGCGCACGTTGACGAGCGGCAGCGTGAGCGGGCGAAATCCGAGCTCGGCGCCGGCGTGCAGGAGCGCCACCTCGTCGTCCCCCTGGACGACGCCGTCGCGGTACCAGCCATGGATGCGGCCCACCCCGACCATGCCGTGCCGGGAGAGCTCGGCGGCGCGCAGGGCTCCCATGCTGGCGCCTCCGAAGACGGCGACACCCGCGTCGAGCGCGTCGAGGAGCTCGTGGTGCCAGACCGACGGCGTGCTCTCGAAGAGGCCGTCCACGAGCGCGATGGCGCGGGGCCGGAGCGCCAGCGCGCGCCACACGTCACCCTGGCGCGCGGGTGGAAGGACCGTGCAGCGCGTGATGCGCCGCGCTTCGGGCGCGGACAGGGAGGGGCCGAGAAAGACGACGAGCGGAGCACGTCTCATGATCACAGCAGCTCGGAGAGAAGGAGGCCCGGGACGAGCACCTTCGCCACGTGGACGCCGAGGCCGGCGGGCGCGAGGTCGACGGCGACGGCGCGGGCGTGGCCGGCCCGGTGGAGGCGAGAGAGGACGGCCAGGACGCATCGTGAAGCCGATCCTGGCCTGGCCAGGGCGAGCGGGCCGCGAGCTTCGTCCGCGGGGCGAGCTCTCCTCCCGGGGAGGTGGGCGCGCGCCCGCGCAAGCTCGCAAGCCCTTCTCAGCCTCTCCACCCCTGGGCCGT
The DNA here is from genome assembly GCA_041500205.1 of Anaeromyxobacteraceae bacterium. GTDB lineage: Bacteria > Myxococcota > Myxococcia > Myxococcales > Anaeromyxobacteraceae > Anaeromyxobacter_A. The sequence goes on from JBGQLS010000023.1 coordinate 27,572, forward strand.
CTGCGGACGCGACGTCCTCCCTTGCTCCGTGGATGTCGGTGAGCCGAGATTGCGCCGCCTCGAGGAGCGCCGCCTCGAGCGCAGAAGCGCGGCTGATGCGGCACGCGTACCCGGCGGTGAGCGGCACCGGGCCGCGCTGCCGGTCGAAGAGCAGCGCTCCGGCGACCGGCAGGCCCATGGAGTCCTCCGGCGCGAGATCGAACAGGTGAAGGTCGAACCCGCGGCCCTCGACGCGCTCGACGAGGGAGGCCACCCGCGGGGCTGCTCCCCGCAGCGCGGCTGCGGTGAGGATGCGCGCCGCGACCTCTTGCTCGGTCCACCCCTCCGGAAGCGCCCGGGCCAGCTGGTCGCGCTCCACGGCCTCCAGCAACGCGTGCAGGAGCGCGGACGCCCATGATGGGTGCGCACCCATGCCGTTGGAGGTCCAGCGCGTGCCGGCCAGGCCGAGGGCAGGCCCCCCTTGTGCCGGCACGTGCACGGCGGCCGCCGGCGCCAGCACCTGTTCGGCCGAGGAGAGGTCGCGCGTCTCGCGCCAGGCCAGGCGCGCCTCGCCCGTCGCTTCGCCGCCGAGATCGGCAGGCGCGAGGAGGGGGACCGCGCGCGCGCGCAGGTCGCGCTCGGACGCCCAGACCAGCTCCGCCATGTCCACCCGCTCCGCGCACGCCAGCTCCGCGGACTCCAGCAACGCGCCGGCCGCGGCCTCGCGAAAGGCGAACCCCTTGCCCTGGGTGACCTGCAGCACGTGGCCGCCCGGCCGCACGGCGCACGCCACCTCGATCCCGGTCCGGTCCAGGCCGGTGATACGAGCGATGCGCGTCACGCCGAGCGCTCGCGCGAGCCTCGTCCAGGCTATCGCGGGTGAGCCGCTCGGCTGTGTCACCCGAGGAGAGGTCCGGCGCATGCAAGACTATACATGCCGGGGCATGGAACAGCGGGTCAAGAACTGTCCCGGGCAGGGCGGCCGACAGGTTGACTAGCCGTCGCGAGCGCGGGGTCCACCCTTGGTGGAGCGGGAAAGGGGCCCGGCGTTACGGGACCGCGTGGCCGTTCTCGTTGACGCGCACGCGCAGGTGCCCTGGCCCGCGCCAGACGCTTCCGGCGATGACCCGGGCTGGTAGCCAGGGGTAGCGCGATCGGCTCTCTTCCGAGACGAACACGACGGGCGAGAGGGGCAGCGATCCAAGCGTCGCCGCCGGGAAGCCGTCGCCGGTGAGCGCGACGGCGGGGGGGCGCTGTTGCGCCGGGGTCGCCCCGCGGCGGTTGCGGTGCTTGCTATTGCGAGCGGATTGTTGCGGTCTTTCCAAGGGGAGTTTCCTCTTCTTCAAGCCTGGATGTCGCGGAGGTCCGGGAAGTCACGGGGTGACCGCGCGAGCGCCTCGGACCTGCGAGGGCAGGACTGGCGCCCGGGACCTCATCGGCCCCTTCCAGTATTCGGTTGCGACATTCAAAGGGGCAAATGGTGAAGGCGACGGGAATCGAAATAGCGCAGACCCTGCCCGTCAGCCGACCGGGCGCGTCCGCAGAAGTGCCGAAGCCTGGAGACGACAGTGTACCGGCTGAAGCATCGACGACGAAAGAGTACCACGAAACCGGGGAAGGCGCGATTGCTGGACGCGCGAGGTGCTCACGGACGCCGCGAGAACTAGAATGCCCCGATGTCAAACGTCCCCGGCCTTGCACCGGTGCTCATCCTCCCGGGCCTCTTCGACTCAGGGCCCGAACACTGGCAGACCCTCTGGCTCACGGCCAATCCCGGCTTCCGGCGGGTCGAGCAGAGCGACTGGGTGACGCCTCTGTGCGCGGACTGGGTGGCGAACCTGGATGCGGCGGTGGTCGAGGCTGGCCCGGCCGCGCTGCTCGTTGCGCACAGCGCAGCGTGCGCGCTGGTGGCGCGCTGGGTGGCTGCCCACGACAGGAAGGTCCGCGGTGCTCTCCTGGTCGCGCCATCGGACGTCGAGGCGTCCACGTATCCCGGCGGTCCGGTGGGGTTCGCGCCGATGCCGCTCCGGCAGCTCCCGTTTGCCAGCACCGTCGTCGCCAGCACCGAGGACCCCTACGTCTCCCTGCACCGCGCGAAGCTGTTCGCCAAGTCCTGGGGCAGCCGGTTCGTCGTCATCGGGCCGGCCGGCCACCTCAACGCGGCGGCCGGGCTCGGTGACTGGCCGGCCGGCCTGGAGCTTCTCGCCGAGGTCGCGGCTCGCGGGCGCGCGCAGCAAACCGCACCCCCGGGAATGCCCACGGAATGACGTCCGGCCGGCCTCGGGGAGCTCACTCAAGACCTGTCGAAAAATGTGATCGCTTTGCGGCGTGGCCGGGGCGGGGGCGGCCTGCGCCCCCGGCAACTCAGCCCCCGGGGCATCTCGGGCGCGGCGCTCATCCGCTGGCGCGTCGAACGTGACGTGAAGGTGACGGCCGCGGATTCGACTCTCCTGGCGCAGCGCGTTACGGGCGACCCTCGGAGGGCGTAGCAGAAGAATGTGGAGAGGTTCACACTCCTAGTCTCTCTCGGTTCAAGGCTTGGCTGCGGCAGCGCAGGAGCACAGGAGCGACCATGACTGGTGCAACCTGCGCATGCGGCGCGGTCAGCAGGTTCATTCCCGTCGAGTTCGATCAGCGCACCGCTCGTTCACGAGGCCCGTTCCTGGAGTGGCGTGGCGGTCGAATCGGCATCGACAAGCTCGCGGTGGAGGGCGCTCGGCATGGTGTGAATGTCTGCCCCGCCTGCCAGCACCGAGCGTGTGTGTTCATGCTGGTCAGGCAGGTACGCACGGACGCCGGCGACGCACGCACCGGGACCTGAACCGGTCACAGCCGGCCGGAGGCCTGCGCCGCAGTCGCCAGGTGAGGGCGAAGCCCACCGCAACTATTCCGAATCGCCCGCGCGCCATCGGGGTCTCTTCCGATGGCGCGCGCCTGACGCAATATCGGCCGATACGGCGCAGCGGTCGGCGCCGTCACCGAGAGGTCCGGCCATGGGTACGTCTTCACGCTCCATCATCGAGACAAGATACGAGCAGATGTTCCCGGAGCTCGCCACGGCGGAGATAGACCGGCTGCGGCACTTCGGCGAGATACGGACCTACCGGGCGGGCGAGAGGATGGTGGCGACCGGCGAAGTCAGCCCGGGCATGTTCGTCATCCTGAACGGCGAGGCTGAAGTCTCCCAGCACAGCCCGCTCGGGCGCAACCAGGTGATAGTCACGCACGGTCCGGGCTCGTTCATGGGCGAGCTCGCCCAGCTGTCGGGCCGCCCCTCGCTGGTCGATGTGCATGCGACGAAGCCGATCGACGCGCTCGTCATCTCGTCGCGCAGGTTGCCCGACGTGATGGTGGCGGAGGCCGAGGTCGGGGAGCGCATCATGCGCGCGCTCATCCTGCGGCGCGTTGGGCTGCTCGAGAGCGGCATGAGCGGACCGGTGATCGTCGGGCGCGCGGGCCACGCCGACGTGTTGCGGCTCGCCGGGTTCCTGGCGCGAAACGGGCATCCGCACCAGCGGCTCGATCCCGACACGGACCCCTGTGCGGAG
>JBGQLS010000024.1:0-29188 GCA_041500205.1 Anaeromyxobacteraceae bacterium
CACCGAACAGACCTTGACGTCTCCGTCTCGTCCGACCATCCCTGCGACTCATCCTGGGCCAAGACCGCCGCGCTCACTGCGACAGACCTCGACATCTCCGTCTCGTCGGATCACGCCTGCGAGGTCCTGAAGGAAGGCAAGGTCTTTTCACGTGCCGGACGTCCCATGATTCCCCAGCAGTGCCAAGTTCTTGGATAGCGCTGAGACCAATGCCGAGTGGCAAAGCCCATCGGGGCCCCACCCCGGCCACGCCGCAGAGCGATCACATCCTTCGACAGGTCTTGAGCACGCTCCACCACCCGCCCAAGACGCGCGACCACTCGCGCGTTCGGCGGTTGATACTACGTGACGCAGTTGTGTTGATCGACCTCTTGCGCATCAGAGCACGCGCCCATTCGATGCAATGACGCTGGAGTAGAAGCGAGCGCTGGTCTTCGGTGTCCGTCGCTGCGACGCGAAGTCGACGTGAACGATCCCGAAGCGCTTGGAGAAGCCGTGCGCCCACTCGAGATTGTCGAACAGTGACCACACGAAGTAGCCGCGCAGGTCGCAGCCCGCCGCGAGTGCATCCCGCACGGCCCGCAGGTGCTCGCGGAGATAGGCAACGCGCAGGGGGTCCTCCACGACATCACCCTGCGCCTGCGCCGGATCGGGAAACGCCGCGCCGTTCTCGGTGACGTACAGCGGCACGTCTCCGTAGCGCTGCTTCACCCATGACAGGGTGTCCTGGAGGCCCTGGGCGTAAACCTCCCACCCGGTCTCGGTGTAGGTAGCCCCTTCCTGCCGCACCTCCGATGCCCCTACCGGCCAGCTCTCCGCGTCGGCACGGATCACACGCCGGGTGTAGTAGTTGACGCCGAGGAAATCGATGGGCGCACGAAGGGCCGCGACTTCCTCGGGCGACCACCCGGGCCAGGCCTCGCCGAAGATGTCCTGGAGCTCCTCGGGGTATCGGCCCTGGAGCGTGGGGTCGAGGTACTGGCGGTTCATGTAGGCGTCGGCGCGCTGCGTGGCCGCGACGTCCTCCGCGCTCGACGAGGCAGGATGTTTCGGCATCAGGTTGACGACGAGGCCGATCTGGTGCCGCCCGTCGGCGCGGTACGCGGCCACCGAGGCCGCATGCGCCCGCAGGAGGTTGTGCGCGGCGCGCGGTGCCTCGTAGGGGCTGCGATGACCGGGCGCGAGCACGCCATGCAGATAGCCGCCGTCGGCCACCGGCCAGGGCTCGTTGATGGTCGCCCACAGCCGGACGCGATCGTCCAGCCGCCGGAACACCGCGCGCGAGTAATCGGCGAACCACTGCGAGACGTCGGGGTTGAGCCAGCCGCCGCGGTCGTCCAGGGCAGCGGGAAGGTCCCAGTGATACAGGGTCGCCATGGGCTGGATGCCGTTGGCGAGCAGCTCATCCACCAGGCGCTCGTAGTGGTCGAGCCCCCTGGAATTGACCGCGCCCGTGCCCCCGGGGAAGACGCGCGCCCAGGCAATGCTGAAGCGATAGGCCTTCAGCCCCAGCTCGCGCATGAGCGCGACGTCCTCTCGGAAACGCCGGTAGTGGTCGCAGGCCACGTCCCCGGTGTCGCCGTCGCGGATCGTCCCGGGTGTATGCGCGAACCGGTGCCAGATGCTCGGCCCGGCCCCGTCGGCAAGCGGAGAGCCCTCGATCTGGTACGCCGAGGTCGCCGCGCCCCACAGGAAGTGCTGCGGAAAGGAGTCGTCGTAGTCCACAGGTCAGCCCAGCTCGACGCGCAGGACGTCGGGTGCATCCGCACGCAGATGCGCGATCCACTCTTCCAGCGGGATCGCCGCGCCACCGGCGCGGTACGGGTTGTCGACACGGTTCAAGGTCAGACGCCGTCCGTTGAGGACGACGAGCTGCGGAGAGTACCCGTTCCGTTCGACGTGGTACTCGACCTTCACCCGTCGGCCCAGCACGGACACCTCGGCACGCAGTCCGCTCAGCTCGGGCGCGATCACCGGGTCGATGACCAGCGCGCCCCCTTCGCGGCGCACGCCCAGCAGGCTCGTCACGATGAGCGAAAGGGCGATGCCCGGACCGCTCGAGTACACCCGCCAGCCGCCATCCAGCACGACGGTGCCCGCGGCCACCTGCGCATAGCTCTGCTGTGCCTCGTAGCGATCGCGAAACGCCGCATCGGAGCTGGAGAAGTAGCAGTTCGCTTGCCTCAGGCTGGCTTGCGGCACCCGCTCTCGGAGCTGCACCGGGTGCGCCAGGGCCAGGGACCGCAACAGGCCGCGGGCATCGCCCACGTGCGCCTGCATCTGCGCGTAGCGGAGGTGCGCATGCGTGTACATGAGGCCGACCTCGCGTCCGAAGAACGCGCTGGTCTCGGCGCGCTGGAACAGGCGCTCGATCCCCCCGCGATAGGGCAAGGGGCGATCGAACAGGCGCGCACCATCCGCAGCCCACAGGTGCTCGCGCATGAGGGCGAGGTGCGCCGCGGCCTCCTCCGGCGTGCACAGGTCCTCCAGGATGGCGTGCATCATGGGCAAGAGGCTGTAGCGCACACCGGTGTGGCGGTCGCGCGGGTGGAGCAATGGCTCGGGCGCAGCGCCCGCGGAGAACAGGACGTAGCCGGCCATGACGCCGTCGACCATCAAGGTCTCGCGAAGGTCGCGCTGGACGCGGCCGGCCTCGGACTGCAGCGCCGCCGCTCGCGCGGCGTGCCCTGCGAACCTCATGGCACTCGCCAGGGTGGTCAACGTCTGATGGTGCAGGATCACCGTCCAGGTGCTGCAAAGCCTCTCGCGCATGGACGGGTCGGCGGGTTGCAGGGAGTCGTTCCAGTCCCCGTGGCCGTAGGCCGCCAGCGCGGTGCCGGCAACGCGACGCCGGCTGATGACGCCGAGCGCGCGGTCCATGTGCCCCAGGACCGTCGCCGATCGTCTCCTGCTATTTCGCGCAAAGTGGAAGGGCACCTTGGCATCGAGCAGGGACGCATCTCCCGTACCCATCACGTAGCGCGCCGCGGCGAGCAGCGGCCAGAAGACGATGTCGCCATGCGAGTCCCGCGCCCGCAGCTGCCGCTCGCGTTCGAGGAACTGAAACCACTGCGGCCAGTCGCCATCCTCGTTCTGCGCGGCGAACACGCGCAGCAGGAGATCTCGCGCGGCTTCCGGGCAGTCCAGCGCGAGCAACATCTCCAGCGGACCCTGGCACGCATCGCGGGTGCCCCAGCCCCCGCCCGAATACTGCTCGAGCCCGCGGGGCGAGAGGTGGTGCACCTGCGCGTCGTTCAGCAACCACGGGAGCATCTCCGCGAGACGAGCCACCTCGGCCGGAGCAGCACCGTCCCCCGGTGCGCTCAGCGTGGGCAAGGGCGGGGGCAAGGACGCGGAATACGCGTCTGGCACCAACCTGCCGAGCAGATCCAGGCCGAAAAAGGTGCACGCCCCGCCTTCCAGGACGAGGAACGGCAGCCCTCGTGTCTTCCCATCCGTGAACAGGCGCTCGTCGCCGTGCACGCCTGCCAGGACCGTGTCAGCGAGCGGCGCCACCACGAACGCTCCGTCCGGGAAGCGCGCGTGCATGTCACTTCCTTCAGGCATGCCGACGAGCACGTCCTTGCCCTCCAGCCGCCAGGGGATGGGCAGGGAAGCATTGCCGTCGTCGCCGCCCAGCGCGACGTGCAGCGTCGCGAGCCACGCCACGGACCGACCGTCCAGGACGCGCGCCCGGAGGCTCAGTGCGTGCGCGCCATCCTGTACCGCGCTGGTGACCTCGAGGGCGCCGTGGGCGTGTCGGTAGATCCAGCGGCAAGATCCTGGCCGCATCTCGAATGCGGAGGGCACACCGAGGAGCTGCCACCGACCCTCCACCTGCACGAAGATTCGCAAGCCATGAGAGCGGAACAGCCCCAACCAGCTGTGCGCAGTGGACAGGAAGCGGTTGATGCTGACGTGACCCTGCGTGACCATGGAGTGGAAGACGCCTGACATCCACACCGTGGACGTCAGCGAGGATTCCTCCGGCACCCGTGCCTGCCCCGTCCGCAAGATGTGGCCGTGCGGTCGCTGCGTCCGCGCCTCCTTGGCGCGCAGCACCACGTGGCCGCCCTCGCCGCAGAAGAAGGAGAGCAGCTCGGCGCCGTCGCGCTCCTGGTGTCGCCATGCGGATGGGAAGAGCCGCTGCAGCTCCGCCTCGTCCAGGTCCCGACACTCCAGCAGAGGGGCCACGTCGAAGAGCGTGGAGTCGCCGGAACGGCCGCCCTTGCTGGCCCGGCTTGTGGAAGGCGGCTTCAGGGAACCGGCCCACGACAGCGCCGCGTCGACCGCTGCGAGGTCCTCCGTGGAGGTGGCCAGGGGATGATCGGCCTTCAGGAGGACGAAGAATCCGCCGACCCAGAGGGCACCGGGAGCCAGCGTGACCGCTTCATCCTGAACGGCGGCCATGGCGTGCTCGTGTTGCAGCCGCTGGGTGGGCAACCCGTCTCGCACTCCGGCCGGCATGCCACCCAGCCGCTGAGCGAGTCCGAAGAGTTGCAGGCCGTCGGTGGCAAACGATCTCGCTCGCCGCAGCGAGCCGACGACCGCCCAGGGATGCCGTCCGTCCTGCTCCAGGTTCTGTCGCGCGGCCACCACCCAGCCGCAGCGCGCGTGCTCGAGGGGGGTGAAGTCGATGTAGTGGCTGACGTAGTACTCGTTGAGGCGCACGGCGCCATGGCTCGCGAGCGCGAGGTCCTGGCCATAGATCAGATCTACGGTCCGCTTCCGCGACGAGCGGTTCTCGAGCCGCACCTGCCAGCACCAGGTGGCTTCCTGCTCGTCGAGCACGAGACGCAGCGCGATGCCCAGCCCCTGCCATTCCCCATGGCTCTGGAAACCGCCGCGGCCCCGCGAGGCGCTCGCCCGCAACGGAGACCGCGGCCCGAGCAGGGGCACCGCGTCGACCCGGGTGCCGCGGTGCAGCCGTAACCAGACGTTGCTGGGCCCCGGCTCCATGCCGTTGCCCATGAACAGGTTCACCACGTCTTCGCGGAACTGGATCCGCCGCACGCCGCCGTCGCGGTTGAGCTGCAGGCCCAGGCCTGCCGCATTGACCAGGTGGCGGGAGGCGCCCCTATTCATCGAGCAGGCGGATCGTTGCGGGCCCGGGAGGCAGGACGAGCTCACGGCCCAGCCAGCCGAGCTCGCGTTCCTGGTAGATTGCACGCGGCAGCGCTCCCGGCAATGGCCAGGCGAGGCGCACCCCGCCCGCGGGCGGCACTATCCCCCCGGCAAGCTCCAGGGCGTGGCCCCCCGGGACGGTCGAAAGGCGGTAGCTCAGCGGACCATGGCGCGTGGACAGGTTCTTCACGGCGATTCCGGCACCGATCCATTCCTCGCTCAGCCCTGCGCCCAGGACCATCGCATCGTCGGCCTCGCGCTGGTAGGCGAACATGTCGAGCACCGAACGCACGTAATCCGAGGCGATCCAGGCGTGCGGCATGTCGCCCAGGAAGCGCGCTTCCCGCGCGTCCGCCATGACGACCTCCGCCCACCCGTTCCATTCTTCCGGCCGGCGGTCGCGCAGGAACCACTGCAGCATCGCGTGCGCCCGCCGTGGCTGGCCGAGCCGTACCAGCGCACCGACGGTGCGCAGCTCATACGGCGTGTAGTCCTTCCATGCGCGCACCCCCACCCGGCGCTGCTCCGCCTCCTCCCAGTAACGGTCGAAGGTGCGCTGCAGGAGCGGCGGTGAGACCCGCGCCTGCGCGGGATTGAGCGCCGCGGTCGTCGAGGTGGGGTCGAAATCGCCGCGGTCGGCGGCGCCGGCGATGGTGTCCATGCCGAATCGCGCCGCGGTGGCCTCCACGGAACGGGCCAGATCGCCCTCCAGCTCGTCCCGCCACTGCGCCCATTCCGCCGCGATCTGCGGGTGGCCCAGCGCGCGCGCGATGACGACCGCATCCTTGTATCCTCGCACCGCCCAGAAATCGTCCCAGTAGGAGTAGGCGGGCTTGTCCGAGTAGCCCTCGTGGCTGATGGAGGGGGGCAGCAGCCCCCGGAGATTGGCGGGGTGCGCGGCCCCGAACTCCTCGGTGCGCGTGCTCCTCCGCAGGCTCTCGAGGTGCCCCACGACACGCAGAACGACCGCCCAGTGGCGCGCGAGGAACGCCGCGTCTCCTGAATGGCGCCAGACCTCTGCCACGGCATACAGGTACTGCCCGTCACTGTCGTTCTCGGGCACCGGGTCGGCGCCGCGGACGTCCACGCAGCACGGCACCTTTCCCGAATGGAACACGTATCCGGCGAACCAGTCCACGAAGTCGCGCGCGACGTCGACCTCGCCCATGCGAACCAGGCCGGCCACCATCATCGCGCCGTCGCGGATCCACGACCGCGCATAGGAGCGCGTGCCGGGCTTGAGCGCGGCACCGTCGCGCGACATCAAGATGTGCGCCAGTGCCGAGCGCAGCGTGTCGGCCACCTGCTGCGACGACGCGGGCAAGCTCAGCTCCGTCCGGTTCAGGCGCGCGCGCCAGCCGGCGGCCACCCGATCGAGGCGCTCGTCGACGGCCTCCGCCGACGAAGCCCGGGGGGCACCAGGCGAGCGTAGGGGCAGGCGAAGGAGCCTGCCTCGGAGCGACTGGGGAGAATGAGGGGGCTGCGGCTTCCTCGCGGCCCCTTCATGTGAGGCTGAGCCGGAAACGATCGGCGCGGTCCAGGTCACGACGCGCGTCTCGCCGGGCAAGAGCCTCAGCTTCCACTGCAGCAGGGCCGAGGCCTGGCCCTGCGCATCCGAGAGCTCGTGCAGGGCCGGGGCATCGAGCAGGGAATGCAGATTGATGCCCGCCGCCCCCGGCGCTGCGGTGACGCGGCTCGGCACCTCGACGAAGCACGGCCCCAGAGCCCCATTCACCGAGAGCCGCGGCGCCTGCCACAGCAGGCGCTCGATGCGGCGTGCACCTCCGGGCGTGTTGAGGAACTGCTGCGGCGGGTTCACCTGCCAGGGGCGAACGGCGAGCAGCAGCGTGAACTCGCGGGCCAGGCTGCCCGTGTTCGTCAGCGCGTACCGCACCAGCGCTTGCGGCGCCCCGGCCGGCCCATCGGCCGCTGCCGAGATCTGGAGCGCGAGGTCACCATGCCGCCAGCGCACCTCCGGCATGGGCAGGTAACCTTCCCGAAGGGAATGGCCGATCTGCACGTCGGCCCAGGTCACGAGCCGACCTCCATCCGACAGGACGGCGGGCTCCACGCTGAAACCTCCGCGCCCTACCTCCAGCGCCCCATCCTCGCTGAGAAGCGCCGAGCGCTCGCCACCCCCGTCCACGCCCACCAGCGCCCAGTAGTTCTGCTCGCCGAGGAACGCGCGCGGCACGTGCCCGCGCGGCGCGTGCCCGGCGAGCTCGGACAGGACAGCATTGAGGTCGGGCCACCGCTTGGGGTCGCGCAGCTCCACGTGCGGCGCCGCTCGCACCGCTGGCAGGCGGATCCTCAGGTAGCGGGCCTCGGTCTCCGGGAGAAAGAGCGCCTCGAAGCCGCCCGAGCCCCGTCTCACCCGCCGCAGCAGCGTCCAGCTGCGGGCGTCCTCCGAGGCGAGCACGTCGTAGCTCACCGGCCGAGCTGGCCCGGGCCACTGGAGCGTGAACCCGTTGAACTCGCGCGCGCGGCGATAGTCGAGGTCCAGCGTCCCTGGCTGCTTGCGCACCAGCGGCTCCGGCCAGGCCGAGGGGTCTGGTTCGCGCTCCAGCACGCGCACCCGGGATACGCACAGCGCCCCCTTGCCGCCCTGCCCCGCCGCGATGACGAGCTCCAGGGCTTCGGTGCGCGCCAGCGTGCGATCGGCGGTGGGTCCCCAGGCAAAGCTGAAGTGGCGGCTCAGGAAGGTGATGTCGGTCGGGGAGCGCGGCAGCGGGAAGCGCGGCCGGCTCACCCACCACACGTTGTCGCCGCTCGCGTCCACCAGCTTGACCTGGAAGTCGTTGATGGCGCCATGCCCCTTCATCCGCAGCTGCAGGGCGAAGGCCGGGGGCCATTGTACGGGAAGTACATGCCTCAGGACCGCATAGCCGGAGACGGAATCGAAGTCGTACTCCAGGCAGATGCTGCCGTCGGCGTCCCGCCGGAGCACGGCGCCGACCTGCTCGGACGCGTCGGCCTGCCAGCCGCCCATGTCTCGAAGATCCAGGACCACGCGCCCGGCCGGCGCAGGCTGCGCGGCGCCCGACAGCGTCGCCAGGAGCAGGGCGATCCGCTTCATCCCTTGACGCTCCCCATCAGCATGCCCTGCACGTAGTACCGCTGCAGCGCCAGGAAGAGCAGCAACACAGGCAGCACCGTGATCACGGCGCCCGCCATCATGAGCTCCAGATCCTGCACGTGCTCGCGCGACAGGACGGCCAGGGCGACCGGGAGCGTCTGCACGCCGCGATCGGTGAGCACGATGAGGGGCCACATGAAGTCGTTCCACGAGCCGAGGAAGGTGAGCACCGCCAGCGTCACGACGATGGGCTTGAGCAGGGGCAGCACCACCACGGTGAAGATGCGCAGCTCGCCGGCGCCGTCGATGCGCGCCGCCTCGAGGAGCTCGTCCGGGATCGTCAGCGCGTACTGCCGGACCATGAAGATGCCGAGCACGCTCGCCAGCCAGGGCACCAGCGCACCGGCATAGGTGTTCACGAGCCCCATCTCCTTGAGCATCAAGAAGAGAGGCATCATGGTCACCTGGGCGGGGATGATGAGCGCCCCCAGCAGCAGGCGAAAGACGCGCTCGCGCCCCGCGAATCGCAGCTTCGCGAAGGCATAGCCCGCGCTCACGTTGAACAGCAGCGACAGCGCGGTCGCGAGCAGCGAGATGACGAAGCTGTTGGCGACCTGACGGAGGATGCCATGCTCCGCGAACAGCAGCCGGTAGTTCGCGAGGGTCGCGGAGCGCGGCAGCATGGGCGGTGGATAGGTGCTGGCCTCGCCGGGCGCCATCAACGAGGCGCACACCATCCATGCCAGCGGAAAGAGCGTCAGCAGCGCGGTGAGCGCCAGCGCCAGGTTGACGGAGAGCGAAGCGAGCGGCCGCCTCATGAGAACGCCGCGCTCCGGGTCAGGCGCCCCTGCAAGAGCGAGAACCCCAGCATGAACAGGAAGAGCACGAACGCCACCGCCGACGCCGAGCCCAGGCTCCACCACTTGAAGCCATTCTCGTACATCAGGTACAGCACCGTGACCGTGCGCTCGGCAGGTCCACCCTGTGTCATCACGTACGGCTCGGCGAAGATCTGGAAGTGGCCCGCCATGGTGAGGATGCTCACCATCAGCAGCATGGGCGCCAGCGCAGGCACGGTGACGTGCCGGAACAGGGCGCCCGGCCCGGCGCCGTCCAGCTGTGCGGCCTCGTACAGCTCGCCCGGGATCGCCTGCAGGCCCGCGAGCAGGATGATCATGTTGTAGCCGAAGTTCTTCCACACCGAGAGCAGCACGATGGACGGCATCGCCCAGTGCGGGTCGCCCAGCCAGTCCACCGGGTGCAGGCCCAGCCACGACAGGCCGTAGTTGAGCAGGCCGTAGCGGGTGTGCAGCAGGAAGACCCAGACCACCGCCACCGCCGCGAGGGTGGTGACCACCGGCGCGAACAGCGCGGTGCGATAGAAGCCCCTGAAGCGTACCAGGGGGGAATGCAGCAGCAGCGCCGTTCCCAGCGACATGCCGATGGACAGGGGGACGCCGACCACCACGAAGAACAGGGTATTGAGCAGCGCTCGCCAGAACAGCGGTGTTTGCAGAAGCTGAAGATAGTTGCCGAGCCCGACGAAGCGGACGTTGCGCAGGTCGGCCAGCGCGTAGATGTCGAAGTCGGTGGCGCTCATGAGCAGGGCGGCCGCGACCGGCACCACGAAGAACACGGCGATCGCCATCAAGGCGGGCGCGACGAACAGCCAGCCGGCGCGCGACGGCTTCATCCATGCACCTTTCGGTCGAGCATCCAGCGGCGCTTCTCGAGGATGCGGTCCGCTCGCGCATCGAGCTCCGCCGCCACGGCGTTCGCCTTGATGTCGCCGCGCACCACCTTTTCCATCACCAGCCGCAGCTCGGTGGCGATCCGCTCCCACTCCGGCACCTGGGGCACCGGACGCACCCGTTCCAGCTGGTCCCGGAAGGCCCGCGCATGAGGATCCTGCGCCAGGCCAGCGTCGGCCCAGGCGGACCGTCGCGCCGGCAGGTTGCCGGTGAGCCGGTAGAATTGCTGCTGCACCTGCGGTCGCGAGAGGAATTCCACCAGCTTCCAGGCCGCCGCCTTGCGCGGGGAGCGCCGGAAGATGGCGAGGCTCGACCCGCCGGCGATGGACGCGCCGGGGCCCGCGGGGCCAGGAAGGGGCGCCGTCATCCAGGCCGACTGGAGCTCGGGAGGCAGTCGCCTCTTGAACTCGCCGATCTGCCATGGCCCGGAGATGTAGAAGCTGAAGTAGCCGCGGGCGAACTCGTTCCAGACGTTGGCGATCTCGTTGTGCGTCACAGGCGGCGCCAGGCGCCGCTCGTACATCGCCAGGTAGAACCGCAGGGTGCGCGCGAAGCCCTGGCTGCGGAAGTTTCCCCAGCGGCCGCCGTCGCGCAGCAACGGCTCGCCCTGCTGCAGCCAGAGCGCCACCATCGGCTCGTACTCGTTGAGCGGCAGCAGCAGCGCGTAGCGCTCGGGACCCACGCGCCGCTTGATGGCATCGAGCATGCCCATCCATTCGTCCCAGTCGTGCGGCGGCGAGGCGTAGCCCGCCTGGGCGAGCAGGTCGCGGCGGTAGAACAGCACACGGGTATCCACGTACCAGGGGACGCCGTATTGCCGCCCGTCCAGCAGGTTCGTGTCCACGATGCCGGAGTCGTAGTCGGCGAGATCGACCTGCCGAGACCCGCGGATTCTCGGGTCCAGGGGCTCGAGCGCATCCAGCGCGACGAACTCGGCGAGCCAGGTGTTGCCCATCTGGGCGATGTCCGGCGTGGCGTCCCCGGCAAACGCGGTGAGCATCTTCTCGTGAGCTGCGCTCCAGGGCAGCTTCTCCACCCGGACGCGCAGGCCGGAGTTCTCGCGCTCGAACGCCCTCAGCACCTGCGTCGCCACCTCGCCCTCGCGGCCCATGGCCCAGAAGCGCAGGACGCGGTCATCCGGACGCGCACAGGCGGCGGCAGCACACAAGCCCGCGGACGCGCGGAGGAACTCGCGGCGTGACCACGACGGCTTCTCGCTCGGTGCGCGGCTGGGGGCCGATCGACGGAACAACGTTCCCTCTCCTACCCGTGCGGCAACGTCGCGGCAACAAGAGGCCGGTCAGGTCCTCGCCGCCCTCGCCGCCTTCGACGAATGGAACTCTGCGCAGCTCTAGTTGACTCTCGTCCCTCCGCTCGCCTCGAACAGATGCGTGCTGGCGACATCCGGCGTGAGCGTGATCCGCTGGCCCGGCTGGAAGGCATGGCGCTCACGGAAGAGCGCGAGGATCTGGTGCTCTGCGGCGCGCATCACGACGTGCGTGTCGGCGCCCGTTTGCTCGACGACCGCGACCTGCCCGGCCAGGCCCTCGCCGTCGTGCGCGAGCGCGAGGTGCTCGGGGCGGACGCCGTACACCACGTCCGTTCCGTCGCCTGCGCCGGTGAGGGGCGCCGGCACGCGCGCGCCGGTCGGCAGCACGACGGAGGCATTCGTGCCGTCCTTCCGGTACGTGCCGCGGATGAGGTTCATGGCCGGCGACCCGATGAAACCTGCGACGAACAGGTTGGCGGGGCGATCGTACAGCTCGAGGGGCTTCCCGGCCTGCTCGACGCGGCCGTCGTGCATCACGACGATCTCGTCCGCCATCGTCATCGCCTCGATCTGATCGTGCGTCACGTAGACGGACGTCGTCCCCAGCCGCTGCTGCAGTTCCTTGATCTCGGTCCGCATCTGGACGCGCAGCTGGGCGTCGAGGTTCGAGAGCGGCTCGTCGAAGAGGAACACCTGCGGGTCGCGCACGATGGCGCGGCCCATGGCGACGCGCTGCCGCTGCCCGCCGGAGAGCTGTCGCGGGTAGCGCTCGAGCAGCGCGGTGAGCCCCAGGATCTGGGCCGCGCGGTGGACGCGCTCGCGGATGGCCTTCGGGTCCGTCTTCGCCAGCCGCAGGCTGAAGGCCATGTTGTCGAAGACCTTCATGTGCGGGTAGAGCGCGTAGTTCTGGAACACCATCGCGATGTCCCGATCCTTGGGCGGGACCTGGTTGACCACCCGGCCAGCGATCGCGATCTCGCCCTCCGTGATCTCCTCGAGCCCCGCGATCATCCGCAGGAGGGTCGACTTGCCGCAGCCCGACGGCCCGACCAGGACGACGAACGCTCCATCGTCGATGTGCACGTCGACGCCGTGGAGGACCTCCGTCGACCCGAACGACTTCCTCACGCCGCGAATGTCGACCACGGCCATGGCGGTGTCCTTATCGGCTGACGATCCTGGCCGCCTGAGAAGCTCATCGCCATCCGTGCGCCGTCGCCGCGCGGACCTACCCGAGATCCGACACGTCGGTGATCGGCGCGTTGCGCCACATCGCGGGACGCATGCCCGCCGCACGTCTCCGCTCCGCCCGCTCACGGATGGTGGCGAGCAGGTGCAGCAGCGAAGGCCGCGCCAGCACGCGACCTCGTTCATGCGGCGTGAGGGCGACAATCGCCACCTCCACCGTGACCGCCTCCCGGATCTTCTTCTCGGCCACGGCCTCCTCCGCGTCGAACGCGCTCGCACGTAGCCCGCGACGGTCCACGAGCGCGAGATGCCGCTCCAGGAGGCGCGGGTCCTCGACCACGGCGGCGAGATCGGGCGCCTCCTCGAGAGCGGCGCGATAGGTGGGGAGGATCTGATCGACCGCGCGCGCGATGTCGGGCGCCCGGATCTCCTCGGGAGTCCCCAGGAGGCCGATGCGACCGGCCGCGCGTCCGACGGCGCTCGACGCGACGAGCTTCGACAGCGGGGCCGCGAGCACCATCCCGACCACCGCGGGCGCGAGCCAGGCCAGCATCTGCCAGGAGATGCTCCAGGCCACGACCGCCAGCCCGAAGCCGGCGAGGGTGTGCCAGCGGTGGGCGTACAGCGCGGCCGACCAGCGCAAGCTCGTGCCCTCGCGGCGTTGCGCGTGCCAGCCGGAGTTCCGGCCGCGCAGGACGTCCGCCACGAGCCCACAGTGAATGAGTGCCTGGACGGGCGCGATGAGCGCCGTGACCACCACCTCCAGCGCGAACCCGAACGTCACCCGCAAGAACCCGCCGCGTTCGCGCAGCCGCGACGGCCGCAGCACAACCGACAGCCAGCCCAGCACCTTGGGGCCGAACAGCACGCCCATGGTGAGCGCAAAGAGTCGGGCCGCTCGCTCCGGGTCGATGCGCGGCCAGAGCGGGAAGAGCGTCGACGCATGCGAGAAGTACTGCTGCCTGGCCGACTCGTACTGGACGCCGAGCGCCAGCGCGGAGATGACGAACAGGAGCCAGAACGGGGAGGAGAGGTACGACATGATGCCGGCCGCGAGGTTCACCCGGCTCACCCAGTGCAGGCCCCGCGCCGTGAGCACGCGGATGTGCTGGAGGTTCCCCTGGCACCAGCGCCGATCACGGATCGCGAGATCGACGATGGACGACGGGCCCTCCTCGTACGAGCCCTCCAGGTCGGACGCGATCGATACGGTCCAGCCGCCGCGTCGGAGCAGCGCCGCCTCCACGAAGTCGTGGCTCAGGATGGGACCGCCAAAGGGCGGCTTCCCGGACAGCACCGGCAGGCCTGCGCAAGCCATGAAGGCCTCGGTGCGGATGATGGCGTTGTGGCCCCAGTACGTCGCCTCTCTCGCCGCCCACCAGGCGATCCCGTCGCCCAGCAGCGCGCCGTAGAAGTTCCCGGCGAACTGCTGCACGCGCGCGAGGAGGGTTTCCCCGCGGTGGAGGCGCGGCAACGTCTGGATGAGCCCGGCGTCCGGATCCGCCTCCATCCGCTGCGCCAGGGCGACGAGCGTGGCACCGTCCATCAGGCTGTCGGCGTCGAGGACGACCAGGTGGTCGTATGCGCTCCCCCACCGCTCGCAGAAGTCCCGGATGTTGCCGGGCTTGTGGGCGACGTTCTCCGCCCGCCGCCGGTAGTAGACCCGGACGCTGACTCCCAGCCGGTGCCGCAGCGTCCAGAACGCCTCCTCCTCTGCGAGCGCCATGTCACCGTTCGTGGTGTCGCTGAGCAGGAACAGGTCGAACGACTGCCCCTTGCCCCGGGCGACGAGGTCGCGCGCCATCGCCTCCAGTGCCGCGGCGATGCGTGCGGGGTCCTCGTTGTAGCTGGGCATCAGCAGCGCCGTGCGCGTCGCGAGGGGGCGGTCGGCGGGAGCGGCGCCGCGGCGGCGCGCCACCACCCGCAGGAAGCCGATGACCGAGGTCACGAGCGGCAGGGTGATCCAGGCGAAGTTGATCGCGAAGAGCACGAGCACGGCCATCCCGACGACCGTCGGGCGGCCGACGGCCAGGGCGCGCCGCATCTCCTCGCTGGCGTAGGCGGCCAGCGCCAGCGACGTCCCGAACACGAACACCCTTCGCCACGCCGGCGAGCGGGCACGCCGGGGGTCGAGCGGCCTCCGCCGGCTCGACGCCTCGAACCGCTGCAGCGACTGCGATTGCATCGGTCGCGGCGTCTCGCGCGGCATGGCCGCCTCCTCCTCGAGGCGGCTCGCCAGGGGGTGGTCGTGATGCTTCATCGTTTCGTCCATCGGTAAAGCCAGACCTCCGCCTCTCGTGAATCCGCGAACTTCAGCTCGAGGCGCAGCTCACTCGCCTCCGCCTTGGCCGGGTCGAGGATGAAGGTGACCCGGTAACCTTCCGTGAGCGGGTTGTCGCTCACCACGACGTCCTGGATCTTGCCGGCCGAGGCAGTCACCACCGCGGTCGGGACGGCACACCTCGCGCCGCACGGCCGCCGCTGCGGCGCGTAGTCGACGACGACCCGGCGGAACGGCGTCGGGCCCTTGACGTCCGCGCGGCCAAGGGCCGTCGCCACGACGCGCAGGCGGTCCCTCGAGGGGGCGGGCTCCTCTCCCCAGGACAGCTTGTAGGCGAAGCGGAACTCGGATCCCGCGGGCATCGCCTTCTGCGGCCGCCAGAAGGCGACGATGTTGTCGTGGATCTCCGCGTCCGAAGGGATCTCGGTCAGCACGACGGCGCCCTCGCCCCAGTCGCCGGTGGGTTCGACCCACAGGCTGGGACGGCGCTCGAAATGGGACTCGAAGTCCTGGTAGTGGTCCGTGTTGCGGTCGCGCTGGATGAGGCCGAACCCGCGAGGCCCCGTGTCCACGAAGGCGCTGATCTGGAGCCGGGTTGGATTCGCGAGCGGTCTCCACAGCTGCTCGCCGCGGCCGTTGATGACGAGGAGCCCTTCCGAATCGTGCACCTGCGGGCGGAAGTCGTCGACCCAGCTACGGTCGCTGGCCGAGAACAGGTACATGCTCGTGCCGGGCGCGAGCCCGACCGCGGCCAGCTCGACGCGCGGGAAAAGCACTGCCTCGACCTGCATGACCGTGTCTTGCCCGGGATCGATGACGAAGCGGTAAGCGCCGGTGACGCTCGGGCTGTCGAGCAGCGCGTGCACCGTCACGGACGCGCTGCGGGTCGCCGGCTCCTCGATCCAGAAAGCTCGGAAAGTGGGGAACTCCTCGCCGCTCGGCTCCCCCACCTTCACCGCCAGGCCGCGCGCGGACAGGCCATACAGCTGGAGACGGCCGACCGAACGGAAGTAGCTCGCGCCCTGGAACACCGCGACCTCGTCGAAGTGCCGCCGGGTGTTCACCGGATGGAGGAGCCGGAAGCCCGAGAAGCCGATGTCCTCCGTCGGCAGCGGCGTCGGGACGAGCTTGCCGACCGTGAACAGGTTGGGCCGGTAGGCGAGCCGCTGCGCCTGCCCGTTCTTCACGATCGCGATCTCGACGCCCGTGGTGAAGAGATAGCCGACGGGCAGCACCTGCAACTGAAAGGTGTGGCTCGGGTGCGCCCAGAAGGTCTCCGAGCTCCGGAACCGGATGTCGCGGTACTGGTCGTACGTCAGCTTGGTCAGGTTCTCCGGTACGGATGACGGAGGCGGCGCAAATGGCGAGCGAGCGAGCGAGCGGGCGAGCGCGACCACGGTCTGCGCGTCGAACGACCCGTCATGGGCAATCCGCGCCTCGACCCGCCCTTGCGGTTGGCCACCGTCCTGTGGGTGGCCCGCAGCTGCCGAGACGTCGAGCGCCTGTGCGGAGAGCGCGAGACCGAGCGCCGCCAGCACGACCACCGCGCGGATGCGCCGGCGCCCCTGCTCGCGTTCCGGGCACGGCCTGCTCGAAAACGCAGCTGATTTACTAGTCTTTTCAGGTCTCATGGCGATGCAACTGGGAGAGGATGGAGTCGGGTGCGTTCCGCGACCAGTCGTCAGCGGGAGGCTCACTGACGGATGCGCGGTTGAGCGGGTAGGCGGCTCTTCTCAGTTTTACAGCGCCGAGCGGCGGCAGGCAGCGCACAGGTGCACACCCAGTTGAAGCGCTCCGAAGGAATGTACCCGGTGGGTGGGCCGTTCTAGCGATGGCATGAACAGCAAGCGACTGGACGTACGCACGGGGATCACACGGGTGGTCGTGTGCGCCCTTTACGCCGGCGCGCTGGTGGCGGCGGCACCGTCGCGCGCGATTGCCGCGAGCGCTCCCGCGAACACCGACGCCGCTGCAGCCCAGCGCTTTCGCGCCTCGCCGCAGCAGCAGGCGTTCCTCGACCAGCTCCAGCGCGACACCTTCCAGTTCTTCTGGGAAGCCTCACCCGCCGAGACGGGTCTCACGCCCGATCGCGCTCCGGGCCCGCACGATTCGAACGTGGCCGCGGTCGGCTTCGCGCTGACGTCGTACGTGGTCGGCGTCGAGCGGGGCTACGTCGCGCGGGCAGACGCGGCGGCCCGGACACTCGCCACGCTCGAGACGCTGTGGCGCCTACCGCAAGGCTCTGCGGCGGAGGGCGTCTCCGGGTACCAGGGGCTCTTCTACCACTTCCTCGACACGACCCGAGGCGTCCGGGCCGGCCGATCGGAGCTGTCCACCATCGACACGGCGCTCCTCATGGCCGGCGTCCTCTCGTCGCAGGCGTACTTCGACCGGGAGGACGAGACGGAGCGATCCATCCGGCTCCTGGCGGACCGCCTCTACCGCAGGGTGGACTGGGCCTGGGCCTCGTCGCCGCGGCACCGGCCGCTCCTCAGCATGGGGTGGAGCCCGGGGTCAGGCTTCATCGACGTGGACTGGAGCGGATACAACGAGGCCATGCTGCTGTACGTCCTGGCGCTGGGCTCGCCGACGCATCCCGTCGAGCCGCAGGCGTGGGAGGCGTGGACCCGCTCGTACCAGTGGGAGAGCTCCCACGGCCCACCTCACGTCTCCTTCGCGCCGCTCTTCGGGCACCAGTACTCGCACGTCTGGATCGACTTCCGCGGGATCCAGGACCGCTACATGCGCGCGCGGGAGAGCGACTACTTCACCAACTCCGTGCACGCGACCTACGCCAACCGCGCCTATTGCATCGCCAACCCCGGGAGGTGGAAGGGCTATGACGAGCTGACCTGGGGCCTCACGGCGTCCGACGGCCCGCTCGAGTCCCCGGACCCGCAGGGCCTCGGCGGTGGGCCGTTCCACGGCTACTGGGCGCGCGGAGCGCACCCCTCAGGCGACGACGGGACGATCGCCCCCACCGCAGCCGGCGGCTCGGTGCCGTTCGCCCCGGACGTGGCCATCCCCACGCTCGTGAGCTTCCGGGAGCGCTTCGGCGATCGAATCTACGGCAAGTACGGCTTCAAGGACGCGTTCAACCTGTCCTATCCAGGGAAGCCCGGGGCGCCGCAGGGCTGGTTCGACGACTCGTACCTGGGCATCGACCAGGGGCCGATCCTGCTCATGATCGAGAACTACCGCACCGGCTTGGTCTGGGACCTCTTCAAGAAGAGCCCGTACGTCGTAGACGGCCTCAGGCGCGCGGGGTTCGCGGGCGGCTGGCTCGGGGTTGCCGAACGCCACTCCGTCGCTGTGACCGATCCGGTCAGCCGTGGCGCTCAGGCGCGCTGAGCGTCTACGCCCATCTGGCCGGCCTGGTGACCCAGCCAAGACGAAGGTGTGGAACAAGCAGTCCGCGCCTACTTCGCCTCGGAGACGGCCCACACCGAGAAGGTGCGCCCCTTCTTCTGACCGACGCCTAGGGCGCCTTTGGCGAGGTAGAGCGCCCACGCCCAGTCGGGCTCGAACATGCTCGTGGTGGCAGACCAGTAGTCTTCGCGGACGTCCGTGAAGGGATGGTGGTCCGGAAGCGCCGGCGAGTGCGTGCTGCAGTCCACCAGCGACTCGAGCTCGACGATGTTCGGAAGCCGCCAGCGCCGCCGAAGCTGGAGTCCCGCGATCTCCCTGCTCTGGCAGCCCTGGGTGACGGCGCCCCCCTCGCCGTCGCTCACGGCGGGGTCAGCGAGGTTGAGCGAATCGACGGCCGCGAGCGCTTCACTCCATGTGACCTCGCCGAGAGTGAGGTTCGCCGAGCGCATCCAGCGCAGGCGAGTCAGGCAGTCGACTACTGTGTCTCCGGCCACTTCGAAGCGCGGCTGCGGCCACGGTCGCCCGCTCCGCATCTCGCCGTCCTGACCTGTGCCTGCGCAGGAGACCAGCCCCCCCGAGGCGTCGTGGCACCGCGTCTGGCCGGTCGCGGCCAGGATCCCATTCCCCTCGCCACGCACGGGCCAGAGGAGGTGGTGCTCCTCCTTGTTCCCGTAGAACATGCGCGCGCCCTCGGTGTGCACGTACCAAGCGTACGCAGGGGCGATGGCGGCGGTGGTGGACGTCCAGTACCAGCCGCTGAAGACGTTCTCGAACGGGTGGCCCTCCGGCAGCGCCGGCAGCCGGTTCTGGTGGCTCATGAGGCTCCGGAGCTCGCGCCGGTTGGGCAGCCGCCACCTCGAGCCACGCCCGTCCTCCTCGCTGTTCATGGCCGCCACGAGGCCGAGCGCCTCAGGCCACGTGACGGGCAGCTCCGCGACGTTCGCGTCGCGCGTCCAGGTCAGACCCGTCAGGCGATCCAGCGCGACCGCGCCGGAAGTCTCGAAGCGCGGTTCCGGCCAGGGACAGCCCGCCCCGATCTCCGCGTCCTGACCCGTCCCGGCACAGCTCATCACGCGACCCGCCGTGTCGTGGCAGCTCGTCTGACCGGTGCGAGGGTAGAGCCCGGATCTGGTGCTGTCCTCCTCCACTTCCGCGGCGGTGACCGTCGGCATGACCGGATCTTAAGCTCCCGGCATCCAGGCGCATGGAGCCGCGAGGAACACGCCGGAGCAGACGGTGCACAGGAGGTGCGAGGGCCGCACGGAGCGCGCGAGCCACCGCGCCGCCTCGCGCGCCTCGGGCCGCCGGTAGTCCTTGGCGGAGGTGGCGACCCCCGGCAGGATGACGATCGCTCCCTCGGGCAGCGGCTCGGGGAGGGGCGATACGCCGCCCAGCGAGAGGCCGAGCGACGAGCGGGGCAGGTCCGAAGGCCCGACGTAATGAATCCGGAACGGCGCGCCGAAGTCGGCCGCCACCCGGAACGACTCCGCCGTCCCCGCGAAGTCGAGCAGCATGGTCCCGGGGAGGACGAGGAAGTAGACGTCGGTCACGGCCGTATCGCGTTCACCCGCAGCTCGTAATTGCGCACGAACGGCTCCTTGCCCACGAGGAACTCGTCGTCGCGCGGCGCGTCGCGCGTGCGGCGGATGTCCTGGCCGGCGTAGGCCTTGATGGATTCGGGGGAGTCCCAGTAGGAGATGACCTGGAACTCCGTGTACTGCTCCCCGTCGGGGCCACCGTCGAGTCGCATCAGCTGGTATCCGAGGTTGCCCGGGATGGTGGGGAACTTCTTGATGGCGGCGGCGAGGTATCGCTCGTACTCGTCCGCCTTGGCCTTCGGGGTCTTCCCGTGCCAGGCGCGGGCGATGGCCGCCTTCCCCGCCCGGGCGGCCGCGGAAGGCGCCGCCTCCTCGGCGGACGCTCGGTGTACCTGGAGCCCGACGCCCACGGCCAGCGCAAGCGCGGTCGAGCAGGCGGCTGCAGCGAAGAGGGCCTTCATGGGGTTGCCTCCGTGGTCGCGATTCCGGCTCTAAGTCTGGTTGCTCGGACTGCCGTGCACAACCGCAGGATCGGACGAGACCCTCCGAATCCGCTGCTCCCGAGGCGGCTCCGTCGGCGGCTCTCTCGCAGCGCCGCAAGGTCCGCTCTTCCCGCCAGAATCCGCTCGCGCAGGATCCTGTTCGCGTCGGCCGAGGCTTGGACGGGGAGCAGGTACACCCGGGAGCTGCCGATCCACGACCTTGCGAAGTTCACACCGTGACTCCGGACCTGGGCCAGCCCGGGGCCACGTCGCGTTGCGCGACATCACCGGGCTCCGTCATCACGGTGAACCAGGGGGTCTGATGACCGGATCCGCTCGACCCGGGGTCGTCACGACCCGGCCTCCCCATCTCAGGAGCGGGCACCTGCGTAGCGTGAGCAAGTGCCGAGATTCACTCGTCACGGTGCCGGCATCTGGTGCTCCGCGGCCATTTGGCACGTCAGCGGCAAGTCAGCCGCACGCCAGCGTCGATCAGAATTGGCAATTCAGCAGCGACGCCTGGTCTCGTTGCTACAAGTAGGTGGGCGCCAGACGCGCGGCCGAAGCGCGCGTCCAACCGACTCCAATCCACCAGGTGTTCCATAGTGGTAGATGGTCCCACGCCGCATTGAAGTACAGGCTGCGCCCCAGGCCGGCACCGACGACGTGGCATCCCTGGGTGGCAGACGGAGGTCTCGAAGCCGTTTCATGGTGAGCACCATGCCGCGACCGACGGACAGCGATTCAGCCGAATTGCGTCCGGCCAAGCTGTCGAGCTTGAAACCGGCGCTGACCTTTGCGTTCCAGAAAGCCGTCTGCTTCAATCATTGCCTTTCCGGAGAGTGATGATGCGTTCGATGAGACCCTCGATATGCGTGCTCCTGCTCGCCTGTGCCGGATGCGGAACCCATCTCGTGTTCGTGAACCCGACGGAGGGGCTCGGCCGGCCCTATCTCGAGTCTGGATCGACCGGCTGCGACGCCCGGTACCACGGGCGCCAGCCAAACCTCGACCAGCTGCTTGACGCCGGCGACGCGCACCGCAACGCGCTCCTGTCTCCCATCGCGGCCTCGCCCCGTTTCGACCCTTCCGGCCCCGTCGAACCGGCACGCGTGCGTTTCATCTTCGAGGAGCAGCAGAGCGCGGTCCGGGCCAAGGTGCAGAGCGCGGTGGCCGAGTGGAAGCGCGCACAGGTCTGCTACGAGGCGGCGCTGCAACACGACCCCAGTTCGTCGTACGCGCTGCTCAACCTCGCGGTGATAAGCCTCCGCATGTACGACCTCGACCCGGATGCCTCCGATCGCGAGCAGTACTACACACGTGCCCAGAACTACCTCGCGCGTGCGAGCGACGTGAACAAGTACGACGCGCAGACTGTCTACTACCAGGCAGAGCTGAAGGCCCGTAAGCAGCAGTGGCCCGAGACCGAGGCGAGCCTCAAGTTCTTGCTCGCCCAGGGGTGGAAGCGTGCGCACGTGCACAACCTGCTCGGCCACGTCTACCAGGTGACGAACCGTGAGGCGCAGGCCAAGGTCGAGTGGTTGGCGGCCGCACAAGTAGACTACCCGCTCGAAGCGAATGCCTGGGCCATAGAGAAGACGCGCCCTCCGGGGCCCACGCAACGTGGAACCGAGCAACAAGCGGCGCCGGCGCAGAGCTTTGATCGCTGGGATGCTTCCCGGCGGCAGTTCGTGCCGACGACACCGCCGGCACTGCAGGCGCCCTGCGTATGGCTCGAGAACGGGAGGACGCAATGCTGAGGTCGGCTTCCTGGAGCGCGCTCGCCGTCATGGCGGGAGCATTCGCCTGTTCCCCCAAGTACGTCGTGGTGAACAACCCCGTGCTCGGAGCGCCGGTGCTCGTCGCCCCGGCGCCGTCACGGCGCGCGCTGCGCCCGCCGCCCTCGTCGTACAAGTTCCGCGTCGCGGTGCTGGACTTCACGGACCAGACGAACGCGGCGGGCGACCTCGTCCGCACCATCCCAGACATCCTCACCACGAAGCTGTTCGAGCTGAAGCGGTACGACATCTTCGACCGCGGTCAACTCCGCAACAAGAGCCCGCGCGAGGTTGACGACGACATCAGGAAGCTCAAGGACAATCATGTCATCGACGGGATGATCGTGGGAAGCATCACCCGGTTCTCGCCGCAAGATCACAAGATGACGATCGACGTCCGGCTCATCAACGCCTACTCGGCAGCGGTGATGCACGCGAGCCGCCAGGAGGTGAGTTACCGTGGGACGCTCGATGTCGAGGTGGATGGCGCCGATATCGAGAAGCTCGCGCAGGGCGTTCGCGAGGCCATCCCGGACAAGGATGCGATCATGGGGGCACGTATCCAGTCGGTCAACAGCGACGAGGTCGTGATCACGGCAGGTGAAGACAAGAACGTCAAGAAGGGCATGGCGGCGCTGATCTACGCCTCCGGCGACAGCATCGCCGACCCGGTTTCGGGCGAGCAACTGAGCGACCGGGCCATCATCGCCGAGGTGTACATCACGGCCGTCGAGCCGAAGCTCAGCCGGGCCATCATCAGCCGGCCCAGCCGCCGCGAGGTTCGAAGCGCGCGCGCCGAGGCCGACGCGGTGCTTGGCAAGGACCGAGACGCTCAGC
This sequence comes from Anaeromyxobacteraceae bacterium, assembly GCA_041500205.1. Taxonomy (GTDB): domain Bacteria; phylum Myxococcota; class Myxococcia; order Myxococcales; family Anaeromyxobacteraceae; genus Anaeromyxobacter_A. Next base: position 22,695 of record JBGQLS010000024.1, read on the forward strand.
CGGATCAGGACGAGGACGATCAGTTCCGCAACTGGGCCATTCGCGTGGGCGATGTGATCAGATTCAAGTAACCACTGGAGACGCCATGCCGAAGCTGACGTTGCTGCCGCTCCTGCTCATGACCTTGGCGGTGCCATCGACCGCCGCCGCTGCCCGGAAAGCCGTGCCTGCGAAGGAAGCGGTCGCCGAGCCCGCCCAGGAATGCGACGCGCAGACGAGTATCGTCGTGAAGGTGCGATACCCGAACGGCGAGCAGGAGAAGTACAGCCGCGAACTGGACTCGATGGAGCTCGTGTTCGACGAAACGGGTCGCCTCTCGCTCATCCACCTCGTCCTGTTCTCTGGTCCCGAGAAGGACACGCACAAGTGGCTCCAGTTCCAGAGCCTGTCGAACTTCGCGTACCGATTCTGCAACGTCTCGGGAAAGGGCAAGGTCCGGCTCTCCGTTCTCCAGCCTTTCTATCGTGAGGGCGGAGCGCCCGTGCAGGAGCAGGGGAAGGGACTGCCCGCTCCGGAGCTGCCCCCTGTCACGCCCAAGGACTACCGCTGAGCGTCGTTCATGGGCAGCACCACCACTCCACGGATGGTGCTGCCGCGGGATCGAAGGCCTCGACGCGCCTGCAACGCTGTCCCTCCGCTCGCGACTCGCACGCACTGCGGGCCGCAAGGGTCCAACGCGCTCGCGCAAGGGCGATCTCCTCAAGCGTCAGGTCGGCGGGCGGTCGCGAACACCTGGCTGGGAGGGGCCCTACAGCGCCTGCGCCACTCGCCATGCGCGATGCTCAGCCGTCGCGCCACACGCACGCCCCGGACTTCCCGTTGACGCCGTCCTGCTGAAGCCGTTCGATCTCGACGTGCGACGTGCTCTTCGCGACCGCGCGGGAGGTCGTCGCGCACGGCTCGGATTCGTTGCCCAGCAAGGCCGCCGCGTAGCGCCGGAGCGGATGGAGAATAGCGAAGAGCGCAAACGATCGGCAGAGCGCCTCATCGCCACGCTGCGCGAGTCCGGTGGAGCGCGGGGCCGGCAGGTACGTCCCCCCCAACTTGCCTCCTTTGCTCTTCCCGGGCACTGCGATGGCGATGGGACACGATGCGTCGGCCTGACTGGGGCACACGGAAGACGGCCGCCTACGAGAAGGCCCTCAGCGCCTTCATGGCCGGTCGCCCCCATCTCCGCCATCTTCACGAGGCGAAGCGCTGCGCGCTCGAGGCGCTGCGGGCGACCAGCGTCGAGCGCGTCGAGATCCTCGGCTGCTCCGATTCGTGCCCCGCCTGTCTGGCCGTGGCGCACCGGGCGATGACGCTCACGGAGGCGCTCGAGAAGGCTCCGCTGCCCGTCAAGGGGTGCACTCAACGGCTCGGGAGGCGCAGGGGCTGGTGCCGCTGCCTGTACGTCGCGATCGTTCCCAAGTGACCGGCGCTGGCTGTGGAGCCCGGGCCGCCGGCCACCTCTCCATGCCGCATCCAGCGGGGGACCTCGGGCTACCAGCGCCGTCGAGATGAGTGCTCGGGCCGTGGTCGGATCGAGGGACCGCGAGGCGGGAGCATCCGCAGGTTGGAATGCCTACCCCCCGGTCCCGCGTGCTAGGTTAGCCTGTTAATCACCAGGAGGAAACGATGACGCGCCTCGCGCTCTGTGCAGCCCTCGCGTTCGCCGGACCCGTGCTCGCACGCGACGTCGCCGGGGTGAAGGTCCCGGACGCCATCGCCGTGGACGGTACCGAGCTGAAGCTGAACGGGGCTGGCCTGCGCCGGGCGACCATGTTCAAGGTGAAGGTCTACGTCGGCGCGCTGTACCTCGCCGCCGCGTCGAGGGACCCCGAAGACATCGTGCGGGCGGACGAGCCCAAGAGCGTGCGCATGCGCTTCCTGCGCGGGGTCGGGAAGGGCAAGATCATGGACGCCTTCCGCGAGGCGTTCGAGAAGAACAGCGGTACGGACGTGAAGACGCTGCAGCCCGGGCTCGACCGCGTCGCCGCCACGTTGCCCCCGGAACTGAAGGAGGGGAGCGAGCTGGAGGTGACCTACGTCCCCGGGAAAGGCACCACGGTCGCGAGCCCTTCGGGCGAGGTCACGATCCCCGGTAAGGCCTTCGCGGACGCGATGTTCCGCAACTGGCTCGGGCCACACCCGGCCGACGACGACCTCAAGAAGGCGATGCTCGGGCGGTAGCTAGAGGGTCTTCAAGTCGATGACGAAGCGGTAGCGCACGTCACCGCGCACCATGCGGTCGTAGGCCTCGTTGATCTTCTGGATGGGGATGAGCTCGATGTCCGAAGCGATCTCGTGCTGCGCGCAGTAGTCCAGCATCTCCTGCGTCTCGGCGATGCCCCCGATGAGCGACCCGCCGAGGGTGCGGCGGCCCATGATGAGCGAAGACGCCTGGATCGGGACGGGAGCAGGGGGGACCCCCACGAGCACCAGGGCACCGTCCACGCGGAGGAGCCCCAGGTACTTGTTCAGATCGTGCGGAGCGGACACGGCGTCGATGATCAGGTCGAAGCGCCCTGCGAGCTTGCTGAAGGTGGCCTCGCTGGAGGTGAGGGCGAAGTCGTGCGCCCCCAGCCGCCGCCCATCGGCCCTCTTGGACTCGGAGTGGCTCAGCAGCGTCACCTCCGCGCCCATGGAGGCGGCCAGCTTGAGCGCCATGTGACCGAGGCCTCCCAGTCCGACCACGCCCACCCGATCGCCCTTCTTCGTCTTCCAGTGGCGGAGAGGGGAATAGGTGGTGATGCCGGCGCACAGGAGCGGGGCGGCCCTGGCCAGGTCCAGCTTCGGGGAGATCTTCAAGGTGAAGCGCTCGTCCACGACGATCCGCGAGGAATAGCCGCCGTAGGTCGGCGTCTTGCGGTCCATCTCGGTGCCGTTGTACGTGAACGCCGCCGGCTTCTCGCAGAACTGCTCCAGGTCGCGCCGGCAGTAGTCGCAGGTGCGGCACGAATCCACCATGCAGCCCACGCCGGCGAGGTCTCCCTCCCGGAATTTCTCCACCTGCTTTCCGACGCGGGCCACCCGCCCCACGATCTCGTGGCCGGGCACCATGGGGAACACGGACCCTCCCCATTCGTCTCGCGCCTGGTGCACGTCGGAGTGGCACACCCCGCAATAGGCGATCTCGACGAGGACGTCGTGGTCGCCCACCTCGCGTCGCGCGATCTCGAACGGCGCCAGCGGTGAGCGCGCGCCCGGCGCGGCGTAGGCCTTGGTCTTCATCATGGCTGCGGTGCCTCCCCTCACGTCGAACGTAAGTGAGCGCGGTGCGGCCGGCAATCGTGACTGCGCTCCCCGCGTGCTCGCCCGCCCGCCCGCCGGCGCCCGGGTCCTGTGTACGAGCGTCCAAACCTCGCGATCTGTTGCGACTGCTGCGGGGGACGGCTCCCGCCCTCCCGCCCCCCGCGGAGCGGGGGCTCGGCGCGTCAGTAGGGCCACTTCCAGTTGCGGATGGCCGGGAGGTCCTCGCCGTGACGGGCGATGTACTCCTTGTGCTCGAAGCGCCGGTCGCGGAGCGTCTGGCGGGTATAGGCCGCTATGGAGCTGAACCTGGGCACCCGGGAGAGGACGTCGCTCACGAGATGGTAACGATCGAGATCGTTGCGCACCGCCATGTCGAAGGGCGTGGTGGTCGTCCCCTCCTCCTTGTAGCCGCGCACGTGCAGGTTCCCGTGGTTCCGGCGCCGGTAGGTGAGCCGGTGGATGAGCCAGGGATAGCCGTGGTACGCGAAGAGGATGGGCTTGTCGGTGGTGAACAGATCGTCGAACTCGGCGTCGGACAGCCCGTGCGGATGCTCCTCCTGCGGCTGGAGCCGCATCAGGTCCACCACGTTCACCATGCGTATCTTCAGGTCCGGCGCGTGCTGGCGCAGCAGGTCGATCGCGGCCAGGGTCTCGAGCGTGGGCACGTCCCCGGCGCAGGCCATGACCACGTCGGGCTCCCCACCGCGGTCGTTGCTCGCCCACTCCCAGATGCCGATGCCCGCGGTGCAGTGCCGGACGGCCGCGTCCATGTCGAGCCACTGCAGCTCGGGGTGCTTGCCCGCCACGATGACGTTCACGTAGTTGCGGCTGCGCAGGCAATGATCGGTCACCGAGAGGAGCGTGTTGGCGTCGGGCGGCAGGTAGACGCGCACCACGTCGGCCTTCTTGTTGACCACGTGGTCGATGAAGCCCGGATCCTGGTGCGACAGGCCGTTGTGGTCCTGGCGCCAGACGTGGGAGCTGAGGAGGATGTTCACCGACGACACGGGCGCGCGCCAGGGAATGGCGCGCGAGGTGTGCAGCCACTTCGCGTGCTGGTTGAACATCGAGTCGACGATGTGGGCGAAGGCCTCGTAAGTGGAAAAGAGGCCGTGGCGGCCGGAGAGGACGTAGCCCTCGAGCCAGCCGAGGCAGGTGTGCTCGCTCAGGATCTCCATCACGCGCCCGTCCGGCGCGAGATGGCCCCCGTCGTCGTCCTCGGGAAGGCGGTCGGCCACCCAGGTGCGCGCGGTCGCCTCGAAGAGCGGCGAGAGCCGGTTCGACGCGGTCTCGTCCGGGCCCATCACGCGGAAGCGGTCCCCGTTCAGCTTCATCACGTCGCGCAGGAACACCCCCGACACGCGCGTCGCCTCGGCGGTGACGTTGCCGGGCTTGGCTACCTTCACCGCGTACTCGCGGAAGTCGGGCATCCGCAGATCCCTGCGGAGGATGCCTCCGTTGGCGTGCGGGTTCGCCCCCATGCGGCGAGCCCCTGAGGGCGCGAGGGCGGCCAGCTCGGGAAGGAGCTTGCCCTCCTCGTCGAAGAGCTCGCGCGGCCGGTAGCTCTTCATCCAGCGCTCGAGGAGCTGGAGGTGGGCGGGCGTGGAGAGATCCGAGATGGGCACCTGGTGCGATCTCCAGGAACCTTCCACCTTCTTCCCGTCCACCTTCTTCGGCCCGGTCCAGCCCTTCGGCGTCTCGAGCACGATCATCGGCCAGCGGGGGCGCGTCACGACCCCGTTCCGCCGCGCCCTTCGCTGGATGGAGCGGATCTCCTCGACCACGCCGTCGAGCGCGGACGCCATCTGCTCGTGCATGAGCAGCGGCTCCGACCCCGAGACGAAGCGCGGCGCCCAGCCATACCCGACGAGCAAGCTCTCGAGCTCCTCGCGGCCGATCCGCGCGAGCAGCGTGGGGTTCGCGATCTTGTAGCCATTGAGGTGGAGAATGGGGAGCACGGCTCCGTCGCGGGCCGGGTTCAGGAACTTGTTCGAGTGCCAGGAGGCCGCCAGCGGACCGGTCTCGGCCTCTCCGTCGCCGACGACGCAGGCGACCAGGAGATCCGGGTTGTCGAAGGCGGCGCCGAAGGCGTGCGAGAGCGAGTAGCCGAGCTCTCCCCCCTCGTGGATCGAGCCCGGCGTCTCCGGCGCGGCGTGGCTGGGTATGCCGCCCGGGAAGGAGAACTGCCTGAACAGCTTGCGCATGCCCTCAGCGTCCGCCGACACGTCTGGGTAGAACTCGCTGTACGTGCCCTCGAGCCAGGTGCTGGCGACGAGCCCCGGCCCGCCATGGCCCGGTCCGGCCACCAGGATGACGTTCAGGTCGTGCGCGCGGATGGCCCGGTTGAGGTGGGCGTACACGAAGTTGAGACCGGGAGTGGTGCCCCAGTGCCCGAGCAGCCGCGGCTTCACGTGCTGTCGTGCGAGCGGCTTGCGTAGCAGCGGATTGTCGAGGAGGTAGATCTGGCCCACCGACAGGTAGTTCGCCGCCCGCCACCAGCGATCGATGCGACGGAGCTCCTCGTCCGGCAGCACACCCGTCTTCCGCGACTCGCGCGCGGCGCGGTTCCCCTTCCTCTTCATGGTCACCCCTCCCTCCGCAGGCCGGACCGGCCTCGGCTCTGTCGATGGACCGATTACTAACTCGCCTTTCGCCGCCTTGGCGATCACCGAACGTTCAGAGGCGAGTACGAGTGGCTTATCCACCCAAAAGAGCGAAGCACGAATCTAGGCCGCGCCTCTCTCCTCGTCCCGCGGCGGCATGCCGGCGAAGGCGCGCAACACGTTCACGAGCCCGCTCCCGATCCGATCGGGCACGTAACCGCCCTCGAGCGCGGCGACGACCCGCCCCTTCGCGGGCACCGCGATCCGGTCCAGGAGATCGGTCGTGAGGAGGTGCAGATCCGTGGGCTCGAGGTGGAAGCCGCCCAGCGGATCGCCCGCCAGGCAGTCGAACCCCGCGGAGACGAGCACGAGGTCGGGCGTGAAGGACGCCAGGACGGAGTCGAGGACGCCGAGGTAGCGGCCCCGGTACTCCGACGGCGTCGTGCCATGTGGGAGGGGAACGTTGCGCGTCGTGCCGCGGCCCGCGCCAGCCCCGCGCTCGACCGCCGCGCCCGTGCCGGGGTAGTGCGGGCTGAGATGCAACGAGAAGAAGAAGACGCTCGGATCCTCGTAGAAGATGTCTTGCGTCCCGTTGCCGTGGTGCACGTCCCAGTCGACGACGAGCACCTTCTCGACGCGCTTCTGCGCCTGCATCCG
>JBGQLS010000025.1:0-28926 GCA_041500205.1 Anaeromyxobacteraceae bacterium
AGAGGGCCGAAGGCGTGTGCGCGAGCGATGCGGTCGTTCTGCTGCATGGATGGTCTCCTCTGTCCCGAAAGCCTACAACCGGGACACCCCCTGCTCCCCTACGCCCTGTCAGCGTTCCGGACCCTTAGGCCTGAGGGGAGGATTTCGGGACGCCGGAGAGGTCAGCGCCCGGCGCACGATCGACTTCGGCACCTTGAGCGCCGTCGCGATAGCCCGGACACTTTCGCCAGCCGCGGCTCGCCGCCGTATCCGGGGTAGCAGCCCCCTCGCGGCGGCCACCAGGCCGTCTTCAGCGACTGGCCAGAGCTGTGAGCAGGGGCATTCCTTGCGACGCGACGAGGCGGCCCCGCTTGTCGATCCACGCGGCGCCCGCGTCAGGGAATCGCGACAGCAGCGCCTGGGCACGGGACCGCTCGAGCACCATCACGGGCTTCGTCAAGCCGTCCGCGACCATGCCGCTCGCAGCCGCGACCGCGACGCTGCTCAGCGCGGGCGGGGAACACCCTGTGTGCGGATCGAAGATGTGATGGTGGACGAAGTCGTCGCTGAAGGGGGTGGCGTAGTCGCCGGAGGTGGCGAGAAAGCGCCCGTCCATGGCCACGGTGGCGATCAAGGCGGCGGGGTCCCGCGGGTGCTGGATGCCGAGCGTCCACGGCTGTCCCGGTTGCCGCTCGCCTTCCGCGCCGTATTCTCCGGTGTCGATCAGGGCGTCCCGGATGCCGTGCTCGCTCAGGATGCCGGAGGCGAGGTCCGCGGCGTAGCCCTGGGCGACGCCGTTCAGCGTGATCGACATGCCGGCGCGGCCAAGGGCGATCCGCCGGGAGGAGACGTCGAGCGCGGCCCAGTCGACGCGCGATCGCGCCACGAGGATCTCGTCCCGCGTCGGGATCCTGCCCTGGCGCTTGCACGCTGTGTAGAGGAGCCACAGCGGCTGGACGGTCACGTCGAAGGCGCCGTCCGAGAGCGCCGCGAGCCGCTGCGAGAACTGGAGGACCCGTAGCAGGTGCGGATCGGGACGGCTCACGGCTCCCAGCGCGTTGAGCTGGCTCACCTGGCTCCCTGGCCGGAAGACCGTCATCAGGGAGTCGATCCGCCGCGTCTGCTCCAGCGCCTCCCGGATGGCTGCCAGCGCCCTGGCGGGGTCCTCGTGAAGTGCCGCGATCGAGACCGTCGTCCCGAAGGCCAGCGAGGCGTCGCGCACCAGCATGCGCCCGTCGGGCATCCGCTGGGCCGGGGCGGGCCGCCGAGCACCCCAGCCCTGGCGGGCGCGCCAGACGGACAGGGCCGCGCCGGCGGCGGCGAGCAACGAGCCGGTGACGAAGACCCTGCGACGCATCGTGTCCTCCTGGACGGGGCCGCGAGCAGGCCCCGTCGAGCCAAGCTCCCTCGCGCGCGCTCGCTACTCTCGCTTCATGAACCATCGTCCGTCGAGGGCGCGGTCATCCGCTTGCCCTTGCGAGCGAGGATGCGCGGCGTGCACAGCTCGTCGCTGTTGTAGATCGCGACGCAGTCCATGCACTGGAAGCACTCCGCGTAGTCGATTCGCCCCCGAGGATCGATCGCCTGGTACTCGCAGCGGTGGCGGCAGGTCTGACACGGCTTCCCGCATTCGGCGCGGCGCGCGAGCCAATCGAACCGCCGCAGCGCGCTCGCCAGGGCCAGGAACGCGCCCAGCGGGCACAGGTAGCGGCAATAGAACTTGTAGATGACCGCGCCGACGCCGACCAGGGCGATCGCGTACAGGGCGAACGGCCAGGACCGCGCGAAGAGCAGGGTGATGGCGGTCTTGAACGGCTCGACCTCGACGACGGCGTCGCCCCATCGAGGCGAGGCCAGCGCGGCGGCGAGGACGATCGCCAGCACGACGTACTTCACCCGCTTCAGTCGCCCGTCGACGCTCGTCGATGGTCGCAGCGTGCGGATGTGCGCCAGCCTGGCCAGGCTCGCCACCAGCTCTTGGAGCGCTCCGAAGGGGCAGAGCCAGCCGCAGAAGGTACCGCGCCCCCACACGACCAGCGAGCCGAGCACGAAGATCCAGAGGATCGTGCTCATCGGGTCGAAGAGGAAGAAGGCCCAGCTGCGCCGCGCGACGGACGCTTGCAAGAGCGCCACGATGTTGACGACCGACAGCTGCCCCTGCGCGACCCATCCGAGGTAGACGAGCGTGACGGAGAGGAAGGCGGGGCGGAACCATCGCAGCCGCTCGGCGCGGGAGACGAGGGTCGACCGTCGCGCGAGCAAGAAGCTCAACCCCGCCAGCAGCAGCACGAGGGCGCCGACCTCCACGCGCCGCGCCCTCCAGATCGCGCGCCAGCCCTTCTGATCGTCGTCGGCGGGTATCAGGAAGCGGGCGGGCACGGCCACGTCGAGCGCGAAGTCCTGGCTCGACCGTTCGGGATAGACGATACCCCTCGCGCGAGTGACGCGGATGGAGAGCTGCATGGGCGCGCCGGGGTCGAGCCCCGACTGCGCGATGACCCTGAACGCCATCGCCGTATCGAGCTCGGGCTGTCCGATCGCGCGCAGGGGGGCATCGAGGTCGAGATCGCGCATCTCGATGGCCAGCCCGTCCTGCTTCAAGGACAGCCGGTCCGGAACGGAGCCCCGCACGAAGTCGTCGCCGGCGAAGCGATAGCGACCCCGCGACATCACGAGCAGGACGTGGTCGCCGGGGTTGATCCGGGCGCTCATCGCCCTCCAGCCCGCGTCGGTGAACAGGTTGCGTCCCGAGCTCGGGACCGTCACCAGGGCGGCGTAGAGGTCGACGAACGGGTCGTCGGGCCTCGCCACCGCTTCCGTGTCGGCGCCGGACCCGGACGTACCGGCGAAAGCCCTCTCCACGTCACGGTTCCGCAACGAAAGGCGCTGGACCAGCCCTGCCGCTTCGAGCGCTGCCCATCCCTTCGGCTCGAAGAGATCGGGGCGGACATGTGCGACGAGCGCGGGATCGCGGCCGCCGGAGAATCCGAGCCTGGCACGCGCCACCTTGAGCGCGGCGGACAGGACCGTCTGGTTGACGATGCGTACGGAGGCGGTCGCCTTGGCGACACCGTCGATGTAGACGTTCGTGCTGCCGGTCCGGCCTGCCTGCGTGGTCCCGCTGCCGATCTTGATGCTCTGCTTGAGGCTCAGGCCTCTGTACTGGGAGACGAACCTGAAGAGCGGCTCCTGTCCGACGCCGCCCAGAAACACCGGCTCGTGCTGCGAGAGCACGCGTACGTCAAAGAACTCCCCGTTCCGATCCATGGCGACGAGCAAGTTGATCGGCGTGCCCGCGAACCCGGGAATGGGCGCGAGATCGATCGACTCGAAGACGTAGCCGACGAGGTCTGTCGAGAAGGCCGGCGGCCCGTTCTGCCTGAAGATCGGCCAGACGGGGATGTCCGCCTCGCGCTGTCCGACGACGTAGGGGGAGGGGAATCCCTGGGTGAGCTCCGCGTGGGTGAGGACACCGCCTCTCGCGACGTCTGGAGCCGCCGTGAGCAGGGCGATTGACAGCGAGGCAACAGCGAGTGGGCGGTAGGGCCAGGCGGGTCGATACAAGCTGTTCTCTGCACCAGGGACAGCCGTGGAGCTTCGGGGTCACTCTAGGGCCCTGCTTCGTCAACGAGCAAGCCCCCGGGGTTCATCCGGCCAGCCAACGTGGAACGGAAGGGAACGGCCGGCCGCTCGCCAGCTGGCCCTCTCGATCGGGGCGAGGCCCGCTTCACACCTCCCCAAGCGCCCTCACCCCAACCCTCTCCCGCCCGGCGGGAGAGGGAGCCTGCGCTCACGGATGCCGTGGCGCTTCAGGGAGCTGTCAGGCTCACGCCAGCCCTCACGGATCACCCGCCATAACGCCAGCGCAGGCCGGCGCGGAGGAAGCGGGGCTGCCCCAGCGTGTCCACGCCGGCGCGCCCGACCAGGTATGTCCTGTCGAGCAGGTTCTCGACCGCGAAGAAGGCGTCGAGGACGGGGGTGAGCATGCGACTCACGGCGAGGTCCACCAGGACGACCTCCGCCATCGGCAGCGTGTTGAGGTCGTCCTCGAACTGCCGGCCGACGTAGCGGACCTGCGCGACGGCCGACAGGAAGCGCCGGTCGTCGAAGGCCAGGGACAAGCTCGCCTTGTGGCGGGGATCCTGCGGTAGCTGCTGGCCGACGAGCTGCGGCTGGCCGGGCGCCTCCGTGATCCTGCTGTCCGCGAGCGTGTAGGCCGCCGTGGCGATCCAGGCCCGCCCGAGCCTGCACGCGAGATCGGCCTCGACACCCCGGATGCGCGCCTGGCCGAGGTTCTGACGCTGCCGGAGGTTCGGGTTGGCCGGAGCGAGGGTGACGTTCAAGATCGGGTCGTGTAGTTCGCTCCAGAAGCCCGTCACCCGTGCCCTCACCCCGCGAGCGATCGCGACCTCGAGCCCCGTCTCCGCGCCGTCGAGCGTCTCCGGTCGCAGGCCCTCGTTGGCGTTGGTCCGAACGGTGCCGACCTGGAACGGCCGGTAGAGCTCGTTCAGCGTGGGCGCCCGGAAGGCACGGTAGGCGGCCGCGCGCACGGTCACCCGGTCCGTCAAGTGCACGCGCAGGCCCACCTTCGGGCTCACCTCGCCGCCGCCATGCCGAGGAAAGGTGACCGCTGGGCTCGCGCCCTTGCCCAGCTCGAACCGGCTCGCCTCGGTGTTCTCCCAGTGGTCGTAGCGGAGCGCGAACGTGCCCGCGATGGCCTCCGAGACGTCGTAGACGTCCTGCAGGAAGACTCCGTAGAGCCGCTGGCCGCCGTTCGCATCTCGAAGCAGGACGCTCGCAGTGGAAGGGAAGTCCTCCCGCGTCTCCCCCGTTATCCGGATCGCGTCCGCGCCGACCAGGAGCGTGTGCGTCCCGCCGAGCGGCAAGGGGCGGCTCCGCCACAGCAGCGACCCGCCGACGTCGTGGGTGGGCACGTCCTGCACGGCGGCCTGGGTCTCGCCGCAGCGCTGGCAGGACTGACCGTCCGGCGTCTTGCTGGCGATGGCAGCTCGCTGCTGCCCGAACTCGCCGCGATGGCCGAAGACTGCCAGATCGAAGGCGCCGACCCCCGCGGGCGCGTAACGGGCGGTGGCCGCGTACTCGAGGCGCTTCACGCTGGCCGTCGTGAACTGGGTCCCGCCATTCTCGTTCTCGTGGAAGTAGCCGCCGCGCGCGGAGAAGGAGAGCTCGGGCGTCGCCCGCGCCTCGACACGCCCGGTGACGGTAGCGTGCTGGCTGGGCGTGTCGGCGTCGATCAGGCCCCGCTGGTTGGGGGCCACCACCGGGTAACCGTCCGACCTGAGGAAGTCCGCCTCGACCGCGCCGCCGATGGGGCCCCAATCGCTGGCGGCCCGGCCCCCGAGGAGGCAGGGGTTGAATGATCCGCACTCGGTGGTCGCGGCGAGGCCCCGCGCGGTCGGTCGAGAGAAGATCTGTGTGACACCCCCGAGCGCGTAGTTCCCGTACACAGCCGACCCTCCGCCCGGAACGACCTCGATCCTGTCGATGCCGAGGCGAGGTATAGCCCGCCAGTACACCCAGCCGCCGAACGGGTCGTTGGCGGGGATGCCGTCCACCAGCACGAGGCTGCGCGAGACTCCGGAGGGGCCGATCCCGCGGAGGTTCACGCCCTGCGCGCTCGGATCCGACACGACGCTGCTCGTCCGCCGGAACAGCCCGAACGACGGCACGATCCGCAGGAGCTCGTCGACCGTCTTGGTGGGGCTCCGATCGATCTCGGCGCGCGGCAGGACCGTCACCGCCTCGGGCGCGTCGCGGAGGGGCCTGGGCGTGCGGTTGCCGGTGACGACGATCTCCTCGCCGAACTGCTTGCCGTCCACGGGGGGCGGCGGCGTGGCCTCGGGCGTGGGGGCAACGGGCTGCGCGACCTGCTCGTCACCGGGCTCGCGGGCGCCGGACGCTGCGGGCGCGATGGCGGCGAGCAGGAGGAGGGACACCGTAGCGAAGCGCGCTCTCACACCTCGTGCAGTGCGAACCATCTGACTCTCCTCCGGTGATGGGCAGCGCCGCCTGAGTCGTCAGGGGGAGGGCGGGGCGGGCAGGGGCAGGTTTCGTTGCCCCACCGCGCGCCGCGTGTCAGAAGTACCCCATGAACGCACGGAAGAAGCGGCTCGTCGGCGTGCTGTCCGGGATCGCGGCAATCGTGGTGGCGACGGACGCCGGGGCCGCACCCATGGCCTACGTCCCCAACGAGCGCTCCGGGACGATCTCGATCATCGACACCGCCACCGACAAGGTGGTGGGCGAGTTCGAGGCGGGCGCGCGGCCCCGCGGGCTCGCGCTGTCCCGCGACGGAAAGCTGCTCTACGTCTCGGATCAGAAGGCCGACGGCCTCCTGATCGTGGACGTCGTCGCGCGGCGCGTGGTGGGTCAGGTCGAGCTCGGCGACTCGCCGGAAGGGGTCAGCGTCTCGCCGGATGGGAAGTGGGTGGCGGCCGCGGTGGAGGAGACGAACGTCGTCGCGCTCGTCGACACCGCCACGAACCAGGTCGTCGCCCGGATCAAAGTCGAGGGCAAGAACCCCGAGCACGCGGTCTTCAGCCCGGACGGGCGATGGCTCTACGTCAGCGCGGAGCTGGGAAGCACGGTCGACGTCATCGACGTGTCGGCGCGGAAGCCCGTCGCGTCGATCCCGCTCGCGCAGCGCCCGCGAGGCATCGCGTTCACGCCCGGCGGTAAGGTCGCCTACGTCGCCTGCGAGGTGGCGAGCGTGGTGTTCGCGGTGGACGTCGCCACGAAGCGGCCCATCGCCTCGATCAAGGCCGGCGAGGCTACCAACGGGCTCGTGATGCGCCCCGACGGAAAGCGCGTGTTCGTCTCGAACGGCCGCTCGGGGTCCGTCTCGGCCATCGACACGACCACCAACCAGGTGGTGGCGACGATCCCTGTCGGGAAGCGGCCCTGGAACATGGCCATCACGCCCGACGGCCGAAAGCTCTACGTGGCGAACGGCCGCTCCAACTCCGTGTCCGTCATCGACGCGGTGGAGAACCGAAGGCTCACCGACATCGCCGTGGGCGAGCTGCCCTGGGGCGTCGTGATCCATTGACCCGTCAGTGGCTCGGCGCGGGATGGGGCGCTGCGTAGGTCAAGCCACGTCGGGTGAACACACCCTCCACCGTGCCGTCCGCGCGCAGGCCGTCCATCGCCTTCTCCAGCGCCGCGGCCAGCTCGGGGTTGTCCGCCTTCACGGCGAGGCCTACATCCCAGCCCGAGACCGCCACGCCGGGCATGGCGACCGGGCCGATCTCGAACTTCGCGGCCGATCCCGCCAGCGCCGCCTCGATGTGGGTCTGGCGGCTCATGACGGCGGCGACCTCGTTCTTCAGCAACGCGGCGGCCGCCTGCGCCGGCGTGGCGAAGTGGACCACGCTCCCGCGCAAGAGGCCGCCGAAGGAGTTCATCAGGTAGTGGTCCTCGACGGTGTCGAACTGGACGCCGATCTTCTCGGAGGTGAACACCTGCAGCGTGACGAGCTGGGGGATGCGGTTGCGGTTACGGGCCACGACGATCCGTTCCCTGAAGTAGGGGGCGAAGATCCTGACCTGTTCGTTCTTGCGCGCCAGGACCGCGTCGACCGGCACGTGCATCATCACGTCGGCCAGGCGCTCCTTGCGCAGGTAGTGGCCCTTCCAGATGACGTTGCGCAGGTCGCCGTCGACGCTGTCGGCGTCCTTGAAGTCCATGATCTCGGGCGTGACCCCCAGCCGCTCGGCGAGCGCCCCGGCCATCTCGACGTCGATCCCCTTCCCGGCGTCCGAGAACGGCGCGTAGTCCCGGTAGACGGCGACGCGCAGGTGCCCGCTCTCCTTGATGTCCTGGAGAGAGCTGGCGGACACCCGCGCGCCCGTCGACAGCGACGCCAGCGCGGCAGCGCAGAGGACCAAGCTAGTCCTCATGGACGGTTTCCAGCCAGGACCGGATCGCCCACATGGCTTCCTGGTTCATGATCCCTTCGTACTTGGGCATGAGCGTCCGGCCGTCCCGAAAGGCGCCCTTCCGCACGGTCGGCAGGAAGTCCTTGTCGCCCTCGTCGCCCTTGGCGAGCGTCCGGAGGTCGGGAGCGAGCCCGCCCGAGATCCCTTCCAGCCCGTGGCATCGCGCGCACTGCTGGTTGTAGGCGGACTTGCCGATCTTGATGGCAGCCGGGTTGCCGCGGTAGGGGTTCGTCGTCCGCCAGGTCTCTCCCAGCGACTCCAGTCCCTTGGTGTCCACCGGTTGCGGGTTCACGTCGCCATGTGAGCGCGCCGCGGCCGGAGCCAGTGCCACGAACAGCACGGACGCGATGAGGCCGATCGAGCCCGGCCAGCTGCCTTCAGAAGTCATGCGGGTTTCCTCCTACGAGAACGCCTTCGAGGACTTCGATGAGAGCTAACGGCGAGAGGGCTACCTGGCGAGCTTGAACACCCACAGGCTGCCGCCCTGGGTGATGTGGGCGTGCTTCTTCGCCACCTCGCCGCCCCAGAGCGGGACGGCGCCGCCCCAGCCCGACGCGACGGCGACGTACTGCGCGCCGCCCGTCTCCCACGTGACCGGCGAGGAGATGACCCCCGAGCCCGTCTGGAACTTCCACAGTTCCTTGCCCGTCTTGGCGTCGAAGGCCTTGAGGAATCCCTCCGGCGTGCCGGTGAAGACGAGGCCGCCCTTGGTGGCGAGCACGCCGCCCCACAGGACGCCGGGGTTGTGGTACTCCCAGACGACCTTGCCGGTCGTGGGGTCGATCGCCTTCAGCGCGCCGATGTAGTCGTCATAGACCGGCTTGATCACGAAGGCGGCGCCGAGGTAGGCCGCGCCCTTCTTGTAGCTGATGGGCTCGTTCCAGATGTCCATCCCCCACTCGTTGGCCGGGACGTAGAACAGGTGGGTGTCCTCGCTGTAGGCCACCGGGTTCCAGTTCTTCCCTCCCAGGAAGTTCGGGACCGTCCAGACGGTGGTGCCCTTCTTGCCGTCGGGGCTGCCCGCGGGGTTTCCGGGGCGGTTACCGGTCTCCACCGGCCTGCCCGTGACGAGGTCGATCTTCGAGGCCCACGTGATCTTGTTCACGAAGGGCGTGGCGGAGATGAGCTTCCCGTTGGTCCGGTCGTTCACGTAGAAGAAGCCGTTCTTGTGGAACATGGCCCCGGCCTTCGTCACCTTGCCGCCCTTCTTGAGATCGAACGGCACAAACTCGCTGACGCTGTCGAAGTCCCAGGAGTCGTTGGGGACGTGCTGGTAGTGCCAGACGATCTTGCCCGTGTCGACGTCGATGGCGATGGTCGAGTTGGCGTAGAGGTTGTCGCCGGGACGGTAGTAGGCGTTCCACGGCGCCGCGTTGCCGACGCCCCAGTAGCTGAGGTTCGTCTCCGGGTCATAGACGCCGCCGTTCCAGGCGCACCCTCCGCCGACCTTCCAGAGGTCGCCCGGCCAGGTGGCGTTCAACGTCCCGGTCATGCCGTTGTCCTGACCGTTCAAGGTGCCCATCCACCCCTCGATGGTCGGGCGCGACCAGATGAGCTTGCCCGTCAGCGCGTCGCGCGCCTCCACCTTGCCTGGAACGCCGAACTCGCTCCCCGCGATGGCCGCCAGCACCTTGCCCTTCACGATGATGGGCGCGTGCGTGATCGACACACCGGTGGTGTAGTCCCCGAGCGTCTCCTTCCAGACGACCTTGCCCGTCTTCTGGCTCAGCGCCACGAGCTGGCCGTCGAGCGTACCGAAGATGACGAGGTCGCCGTACAGGGCGGCCCCGCGGTTGATCACGTCGCAGCACGGCAGGATCCCCTCCGGCAGGCGGTGGTCGTATTCCCAGATCTTCTCACCGGTCTTCGCGTCGACCGCGAAGACGCGCGAGTAGGAGCCGGTCACGAAGATCTTGCCGTCGTACACCATGGGCTGCGATTGCTGACCCCGCTGCTTCTCGCCGCCGAAGGAGAAGGACCAGGCCGGCACCAGGCTCTTGACGTTGGTCGTGTTGATCTTGGTGAGGGGGCTATAGCGGTGCTGTTGCGGTCCCATCCCGTACGACACGACGTCGCCGGGAGTCTTCGCGTCATTCAGGATGTCGGCGTCGGTGACCCCTGCGCTGGCGGTGGTGGCTGCGGCGGCCAGGATCAGCGCGCAGCACGCGGCCGGCCGGCACAGGGTGACCGGGACGTGGCGGGACGGCAGGTGACGGTGTCCGCTTCCGACGAGCTCCTGGAGCAAGCGCTTGGCTTGCGTCACGACGATGGCCATACTGTTCACTCCTAGATAATGAAGTTTCCTTGGCTCTGTTGCGTGCCATCCACTACGGGAAAACGTATTGCATTCCCCGCCCCATCCGGAGGTCCCCTCCGCCCGGGGCTGATCGATGCGCCGGCGTTATTCATTCCCTCGTTCCGTCGTGCCGCCGCGGCTGGGCGAGCGGTTCGAGGACTTCATCGCAGGCACCAGGCTCGTCGGCCGCGGAGGTACGGCACGCATGGCCGCTACGAGCCGCAAAACTCGAAGACGCCCCGCCATACGGCATGGAAGGTCTCTTCGAAATCGGAGCCTGAACCGAGGACGTCGTACGAATCGTACTCGCGCGCGGAGCCCTTTCGGGCTCGACTGAGACGGTAGTGACCGATGATGTCTCCGTGATCGCCAGGCACGAGGATCGTCTCTTCTCCATTGGGCCAGAGGGATGAAGCCGTGTTGACGATGCCGTCATTGTCCCAGACCTCGACCTGCCGTGGCTCATTGGACGTGATGAGCCTCCCGGCGGAGGCCGTGTTGGGCGGGTACCGGAACGGGCCGCCTGCACAGGCGCGATAGACGCTGCGGTAGACGACCTCGGTCCCCTTGCTGAGCTCGGGATCGAGGTTGGAGTTCGGCCAGGTCCGAGGGTTCTTGAAGTCCCAGCGAGGGGCCGTGCCGCCATGCTCGAACCGAAAGGGACACCGGCCGAGCGTCGCGTAGGACCGCGTCTCCAGCCCGTGCTCACGCCAGCTGGATCGCTCTTCATCGCGCATCGCGGGCGTGAAGTGCGCCGGGCTGGCGCGGTTCGAGGGATCCGGCGGTAGCGCCGCCAGGTCGTCGATCGCGTCGAAATCGGTGGCGATGTACCTCAGGTAAAGGCGGAGCTCCGAGGACGCTTCCAGTGCTGCTGCGATCTTCTGCTTTCGTTCGGGGTCCTTCTCGCAGATGGCGGCGGCGTCCACCTCAGCGAGCGCGTCTTTCACCGCCAGGAAGAGCTGGGAGCGCGCGGATGCCCCGGCTGCCCCGGCGAGCCAGGCCTCCGCCCTGTCCAGCTGCGGAACGTACGAAGCCCCTCCTACCAGCGCCCGAGCCTGCGCGACGATCCCTCTCCGCTGCAGCGGATACTCGCGAACCCAATCGGCGATGTTCGTCCCCCACTGCGGTACCGAGAGGAACACGACGCGCTTCACCATGCGGAGCAGTTCAATGGGGGCAACGTCGCATGCGCGGTCCTCTGGCCCATCCACGGTGACGTGCTGGCCGGAGTTCGCGTGGCGGTGGAGGTCGTAGATCAGGCGTCGAATGTCGAGCCCCCCCGTCGAATGGCCGACGAGTGCGATGGAGTCGCCGCGCAGGAATTCGCCGCGCGCGAAGCGCTTGGCGAGGTACTCCTTGAGACGCGCCGCTCGCGTGAGGACGCCCGCGGTCGGAAGGCTGTCGAAGTAGTGCAGGTCGACGTGCCGCGCCTTACCGTCCTGCCATTTCTGGAAGAGCGGGGTGACTCCTGCGTAGTACTCGATCTGACCGAGTGCGTCGAAGCCGGCAAAACCGGGTACGAGCACGACGTGAAGTCGCCCGGAGGCAGACGGGGTGGTTGCCATCCGCCGGACCTATCGCGCTGAACGAGCGAGGTCACCCAGCACGTTGGGTGCATACTCACACAGGCAGGGTCTCCGGGCCAGCTCATGGCCGTCATCGGCCTCCACGATGGCGTCCTTGCTGGAATCTTCAGTGGAGAGGCAGCAAGTGCGACGCCACGGCGGCGAGCGTCGGCTCGGAGACCACACCCGCCAGCCGGACGCGCACGCGGGTGACGATGTGCGGCCACTCGTCCGCGAACCAGCAGCTCGATGGTCGTCCGCCCTCGTCATGCACGAGGTCGATCGCGCCGAACACCTCCACCCGGATCGCCTCCCGTATCCGGTCCATCTCCGGCTCCGCCACGTCCAGGCCGCGCGTGGCGGCCGCGAGCGCTCGGCCGGTGATGATGCGTCCTTCGACGTAGGAGAGACCTCGTATCTGCTCCTCCGAGAACCAGATCTCCCCGCCAGCTCGGGCCGCGAGCTGGGCGCCTGCCTCCTCGGTCGCGAGGCGTCGGGAACCGGGGCCGAGGGAGTCCAGCACCGCTCGGAGAGCGACGTCGGGGTTGGCTCGCTCGTCGAGCGTCAGGGCGAAGAACGTGCCCGAGCACTCGACGCGGGCGTCGGCGACCCCAGGTATCCGGCGAAGTCGCGCCAGCACGGGCGCGAGGACGGTGCCTCAGCCGAGGCCCGACACCGGCCCTCAGGAGAAGCCACGGGCCTGCAGGACGAGGTCGGCGCGCATGAGCGGTATCGTACACTCACCAGGATTCCACAGGAGGTTCCCATGCAAATGAGCGGCATCCCCTTCGGAACCACCGACTGGTCGAAGATCGCACCCACCGAGCACAAGGGCGAAACGGGAATGGCTATCTGGCGCACCAGCCAGTTCGGCGGCATCCGCGTTCGCATGGTGGACTACTCGCCGGGTTACCGGGCCGACCACTGGTGTCTCAAGGGCCATATCCTGCTCTGCCTCGAAGGCGAACTGCACACCGAGTTGCAGGACGGGCGGACCTTCGTCCTGACCGCGGGCAGCAGCTACCAGGTGTCTGACAACGCTGAATCCCACCGGTCCTTCACGGCTACCGGCGCGAAGCTCTTCATCGTGGACTGAGTACCCGGGGCTCGCGCCGCCCCGCCCCGCCGGCATAGCCGTCAGGGCCCCACCCCGGCTAAGAAGCCAAAGGGGTTCTTCGACAGGTCTTGAGGATGCCGCCAAACATGACCATGGAGATCCGTGAGATCCAAGCGTCCGAGTTCGACCTGATCTGGCCCATCTTCCGCGCCGTGGTGGCCGCCGGCGACACTTACGCCTACGACCCCGCGATCACGGTCGAGGCCGCCCGCGCGCTCTGGACGACGACGCCGTGCCGCGCCTTCGCCGCCAGCGAGGGCGGCCGCGTCGTGGGCTGCTACATGCTGCACCCGAACCAGGCGGGCCCGGGCGATCACGTCGCGAACGCGGGGTACATGGTCGCGCCCGAGGCGCGCGGGCGCGGTATCGCGGGCCACCTGTGCGAGCATTCTCTCGACGTCGCGCGGGCGGCGGGGTTTCCGGCCATGCAGTTCAACGCGGTGGTCGCTTGCAACGGACCCGCCGTTCACCTGTGGCAGAAGCACGGGTTCGCCATCGTGGGGCGCGTCCCCCAGGCGTTCCGCCACCCGGTCCACGGCCTGACCGACCTGCTGGTGATGCACCGGTTCCTGTAATCGCCGAGGCCGCCGCCCGGCTTCTCGACGACCTCACCACCGCGGCTGGCACCAGGGGCCAACCGGCGACTCAAGACCCGTCGAAGAATGTGATCGCTCTGCGGCGTGGCCGGGGTGGGGGCGGGGGCGGCCTGCGCCCCCGGCGACTCATTGCTGCGCCGGGGCCTGGTAGCCCGACTGCGCCCTCATGCGCTCCTCCTGCTGGCGCAGCTCGGGCGCGAGCGCGTCGCCGAAGTCCGCCGCCTCGAACACCTGCCTGATCTCGATCTCCGACTCCTTGCCGGGGAACGGATTCGGGGCGCGCTTCACCCACTCGATGGCCTCGTCCAGCGACCTCACCTGGAAGAGCCAGAAGCCGGCCACCAGCTCCTTGGTCTCGGCGAACGGCCCGTTGACGACGGTCCGCTTCGAGCCCGAGAACCGGACGCGCGCGCCCTTCGAGCTCGGCTGCAGTCCCTCGGCAGCGAGCAGCACACCGGCCTTGACCAGTTCCTCGTTGAACCTGCCCATCTCCGCGAGGAGCTTCTCGTCCGGAAGCACGCCTGCCTCGGAGTCCTTGTCGGCCTTCACGATCACCATGAACCGCATCTTCTGTCTCCTTTCGGGTCCGGAGCCGTGCGTCCCGCCGCCTCGACGGGGAGGGACGCCCGGGCTCTACCCTGGCGACGAACGAGGTTCAGCCGGATCGACACGCGCGGTAGTCCCGGGCGGGGTCGCGGCCCCGGGGAGGGACACGGGCCCGACTTCGCGGTGGAGCGGTTCACCATCGAGCGCGGGCCGAGCGCGCCGGCGGTGCCGCTGCGTCCTG
Organism: Anaeromyxobacteraceae bacterium; assembly: GCA_041500205.1. GTDB lineage: Bacteria > Myxococcota > Myxococcia > Myxococcales > Anaeromyxobacteraceae > Anaeromyxobacter_A. The sequence continues at coordinate 14,299 of JBGQLS010000025.1, forward strand.
ACTGGTGACGTTGGCGGGCATGGTCCCTCCCTCGGGTTCGTTTCGGGCGCGCCTACCGGGATGCGGAGGCGAGCTTCGCGTGAACCCTTGGAAAGACCGCCAGCCCGAGGCCGAACACGAGATGGGCCGCCCAGCTCCAGAACGCCGGCACCTGCTCCGCCCAGATGTCGTGGCCGTGCAGCGCCTTCATGGCGACAGGGATGACGAGGTTCACGTCGACGACCTGGCTCGCGAGCCCGACGATCGCGCCGATGAGCACCACGACGCCAGCGCGGCGGACGTCCAGGGCGTAGAGCACGCCGCCGAAGACGACGCCCCAGAACAGAGAGGGCCCTGCCTGATGGAGGACGAGCCCGGCGAGGAGCGCGGGGAGGTTGAAGCCCTGGATGGCGGCATCGCCAAAGATGAACGAGCCGATGACCTGCACCGGGAAGAGAGGTCCCTTCCCAATGAAGAGCGTGAACACCGCCATCATCACCACGGCCATGATGAGGCCGGCGATCTGCCCGGTGATGGCGCCCGCGGCGAGATCACGGCCGGGCGATGAGGCTGGCGTGCTGACGTCCTGCGGAAGTGCTGTTCCTGCGTGTGACATGATTGTCTCCTTGAATGTCCGTGGCTCGTCGTGAGCCCATCTGGCTGATTGGATGGATTAGGAAGGCAGAACGTTTCGTGAATCCCATCAGGGGCATGGCCCAGCCGCTACAGCCCTGCTCCCGTCGCGCCTGACCGTGGCGCCGATCAGGATGCCCGCGGCAGCTCGACCGGAGGCGCCACGCGCAACGTCGAATTGCGCTTGCTCGAGCCGCAAGGATGCGCAAGCTTCTCCCTGCGCTCGATCGGACAGCGGGGTCGATCGGGATCGAGCAGGGAGTCCAGCATGGCAAGTACGACGGTGGTCCAGACGGGCGCCGACGCGTCGGACGCCGAGGTGGTGCGCCGGGTGTTGGCGGGCGAGCGGGCACTCTTCGAGGTGCTGATGCGCCGCTACAACCAGCGAGTGTATCGCGCGATTCGCAGCATCCTGCGCGACGAGCAGGATGCCGAGGACGCGATGCAACAGGCCTACCTGCAGGCCTACGCTCACCTTGGCGAGTTCGAAGGAGCGTCCGCGTTCTCCACCTGGCTCACCCGCATCGCCATCAACGAGGCGCTCGCATGTCATCGCAAATGCAGTCGCCTCGATCTCGTTGACGAGCTCCCAGACATCGCCGAGGACGACATGAGGTCACCGCCGAAGAGTCCCGAGGATCGTGCTGTATCGCAAGAGTCGCTCCGCCTCCTCGAGCTGGCCGTCGACAAGCTCCCTCCGACGTACCGAACAGCCTTCATGCTGAGGGAGGTCGAGCAGCTGTCGACCGCCGAAACGGCCGCGAGCATGGGCATCACGGAGGAGGCGGTCAAGGTCCGGCTCCACCGAGCGCGGCTATCTTTGCGCGACGCCCTCGCCGAGGTGGTGGGCCAATCCCCGCCGCAGGCTTTCTCCTTCCTGGCGCCGAGATGCAACCGTGTGGTCGCGACGGTGATGGCGGCAATCGAGCGCGGTGAGGTCAGGATCTCCGTCTCCACGCACTCGGCGTGAGGCGCGAGGCCGAGTGCCGCCCGGGCTGGTGCGAGCTCCCTCGGCGTGCGCGTGGCGCGGCGATGGCAGGATGACAGCCCTGTTGAGCGGTTCAGCGCGTGTGCCGCACGTTTCGCGCGGACCGCATGGGAGCCGCGCGCCGCAAAGACTTCTTCACGAATGCTTCACGCACTCATGGCGGTGGGTGAGCAGGTTGTGGACGCCGGCGGGCAGGACGGCCACCGGCAAGGAGACGACCATGCCCACGATCATTCCCCGCCTGATCCTGCTCCTCGTCGAGGGCGCGAGCTTCATCGTCGCCTCGCTCGTCCACCGCGGCTTCCTCTTGGGGGGCTACGAGCACGACAAGGCCGCTATCGCCGAGACGGTGATCGGCGCCGTGCTCCTCGCCGGCGCGGCCTCCGCCTGGCTCCTCCCGAGGCGATCGCGCGCGATCGCGCGCGGCGTGCAGGCCTTCGCGCTGCTCGGCACGTTGACGGGGTTGTTCACGATCGCGATCGGCGTCGGACCTCGCACCACGCCGGATGTCGCCTACCATGCCTCCATCCTGGCGCTGCTCTTCGCGGGGCTGGTGGTCGTCGGGAGGGCGAGGCGGTACGCGTGAAGCGCGCCGGGAAGCGATCGCGATGATGACGGGCCCGGTCGCCCGCCGGCCATGGGTTGACAAGGCTGCGTTACCACGGTAATTGATTCGACCATGGCCATCGCTCAGTCGAGACTCACGTCACAGGGGCAGGTGTCCATCCCGGCGGAGGTCCGTCGCCGGCTCGGACTCGGTCCCGGATCGGTCATCGAGTGGGACGAGGAAGGTGAGAAGATTGTCGTTCGCCGGGCCGGGCGGTACGCCTCCGCCGACGTGCACGCGGCACTGTTCCCGAAGGGTACGGGGGCGCCTCGCAGTCTCCAGGACCTGAAGGCGGGCATCCGAGCCAGCGTGAGGCGTCGCCATGCGCGCCGTTGATACCAACGTGCTTGTCCGGCTACTCGCACGCGACGACGCGCATCAGACGGAAGCGGCGGAGGCGTTCGTCGCGCGCGGGGCTTGGATCTCGCACCTGGTCCTTGCGGAAACGATGTGGGTGCTCGATTCAGTCTACGAACTGAAGCCGGATCAGGTCGCGACAGCGGTCGAGTTGCTGCTCCAACACCGGGACCTCACGCTCCAGGACGCCGACGTGGTGGCAAGGGCGCTCGGGCTGTTCCGCGAGCGGCGGGCCCTCGGGTTCTCCGACTGCCTCATCCTCGAGATCGCGCGCAAGGCAGGTCACCTGCCCCTCGGGACGCTCGACCGCGAACTTTCAAAGCTGGACGGTGCAGAGCGGGTCTGAGGCGTCGATACCATCACTCGACGATCGCGTCGGCCTCGATCTCGATCAGCATGGCAGGGTCGATGAGGGCCCGGACCTCCACCCTGGTGGTGGCAGGTGGATGAAGGCCGAAGGCCTCACGGTGGGCAGCGCCGTATTCGGGCCACCGGGAGATGTCGGTCACGAACATCCGGGTTCTGACAACGTTCGAGAGGTCCGCGCCCAGCTCCTGCAGTGCACCACGGATGATCTCGAAGCACCGGCGGGCCTGCGCGGTGGCGTCGCCGGGCGCGTGGACCCCGCCACCTCCCTCCGCGACGGGAGCCGTTCCGGTCACGTAGATATGTGAGCCGGCGCGCACTGCCCGGCAGTAGCCGATCTGCGTCTCCCAGGGGGCTTTCGAGAACGCTCGCTGAAACGACATGCGTCACCTCAAGTTAATTGCGCCATCACGGGCGCGGCCCATGCAGCGAGAGCGAACCGCCGAGACACAGCTCACCTCCGCCCCGTCGCCGCGGATCGCGGTGACGCGCACCCGGCAGCTCACGTGCACGCCGGCCGCGAACAGGCGCTCCCGCTCCTGGCGCGTGGACGCCAGCGCGGAGAGGGCCTTCCGCGCGAAGAGCTCGACGTGCGCCGCCCCCTGCGCGATCGCCGCCTCGGCGCAGTCCACCGCCACCGCCCCGTCACCGACGACCGCGACTCGCCGGCCACGTAGCCCAGGCGGATGGCCGCCGAGCACCCGGGTCCAGTGGACGGCGCGCTCGGCGCCCGGCACGTCGAGCGGCACCGGCTCACCCAGCCCCACGGTCACGATCACCGCCGCGTAGCCTCGCGCGAGCAGGTCGCGCGGCAGCTCGACCCGCTCGCCCAGCACGAGCTGCACGTCGCCCACCCCGAGGAGCACGGCGACATCGGCCTCGAGCACCTCGGGGTCGAGCCGGCTGCGCGGGATGAGCCGGACCATGCCGCCGGCCCTGCCCGCCGCGTCGAAGACGTGCACCGTGTGCCCGGCCTTGGCGAGCACGCTCGCGGCGCCGAGCCCCGCCGGCCCCGCGCCGACCACCGCGACGCGCTCCCCCGTGGCGGGCAGCGGCTCGAAGCGGGGGAGCACGCCCAGCTGCCGCGCCTTGCGCACGATGCCGGCCTGGACCCCCGGGATGTTCACCGGCGCGTCGAAGCCGCGGCGCGTGCACCTCGCCATGCACAGCGTGTCCGGGCAGACCGAGCCGCACACGCCGCCGAGCGGGTTGTGCGCCAGGATGTGCGCCGCGGCGCGCCGGTAGTCGGAGGGCTCGCCGCAGCGGGCGGCCATGATGAAGTCGGCCGGCGAGCAGCCCGCCGGACAGCCGCGCCGGCAGGGCTTGGCCTCGCAGGACCGGCACCGGAGCAGCTCGGCGCGCAGCTGGGCATCGGTCAGGTACGACGGCGACATCGGCCACTCCCGCGTGCGGTCCGCCTGCACGGCAGGGCCCGCGCAGGATCGGTTCTACTACGGGAGGCCGGGGTGGGGCTACGCGGGGGCCGGCCCGGAGAACCTCTCCCGGGAGCACGTCTCGGCGACCGGTCTTCACGCCGGAGTCGAGCGCGCGCACACGGGGCGGCGGGCACCCTCACAGGGTCGTTCAGAATACCGGGGACCGAGCCAGGCGAGCGAGACGCAAGCAGGGCGAGGCGCGACGACCGAGCATAGCCAGAGGCTATGTGAGGGAGGACGCAACGAAGCGATGCGCCGCGGATCGTTCGCCGCGGCGACGGGACCGGTGTTTTGGACAACCCTCTCAGGCGAGCTGCCGCCGCAGGAACGCCACGCATCGTTCCCAGGCGAGCTTGGCCGCGGCCTCGTCGTAGACGTTCTTCCGATCCGAGTTCATGAAGGCGTGCCGCGCGTCGTAACGGTGGATCTCGAAGATCTTGCCGGCGGCCCGCAGCTTTGCCTCGAACGCGTCGACGAGGGCGGGCGTCCAGTGCTCGTCGAGGTTCGCGAAGTGGCCCTGCAGGGGAACGCGGATGTCCTTCGGCGCCGCCGCGTCCTCGGGCGCCAGGCCGTAGAAGGACACCGCCGCGTCGATCTCGGGGACGTGGACCGCGCCCAGGATCGCCACGGTACCCCCCATGCAGAAGCCGGCCATGCCCACCTTCCCGCCGCCCGACTTGAGTCGTTGCGCCGCACCGCGCACGATCTCGGCGGTAGCCGCCTTGAAGTCGAGCGACCGGAGCGCGGCGCCTGCCGCGGCCGCGTCGTGGTAGGGGATCACCTTGCCCTCGTACAGGTCCGGCGCCAGCGCGTGGAATCCCTCCTCGGCGAAGCGATCGCAGACCGACCGGATCTGGCCCTGCACGCCCCACCACTCCTGGATGACCACCACGCCAGGCGCCGTGGCCTGTCCCGCCTCGGCGAGATAGCCCTGCGCCGGCTTGCCCGTGGTCATTGGAAAGGAGATCGTCGACCCCATCTCGGCACCTCGCGCATTGGCGCTGCTGGTTCTTCATGTCGATGACGAAGCGGTAGCGCACGCCGCCCGCACCACCTGCTGTCGGAGCCAGAGGTGCCCGGGATCGTGGCGGTGGCGCTCGTGCCACGCCATGTGAAAGTCGAACCCGGCGACGCGGAACGGCGGGGGGTGCACGGTCAGCGGCAGCATGCTGGCGGCGCGGCTCGCCAGGCGTGCCGGGTAGAGGCCGATGAGGTCAGAGCTCGCCACGAGGACGGGCGCCATGAGGAATGTCGGTACGCGCACCGCGACTTGGCGGCGCCGGCCCTGGCGCGCCAGGGCCTCGTCGGTCGGCGTGCCGGCGCGGTTGCCGGGCGTGATCGACACGTGCGGCAGCGCGAGGAAGCGCGCGAGGGTGAGGCGGGTACCCACGCCGGGGTGGCCGCGCCTCGCGATGCACACGAACTCCTCGTGGAACAGCTTGCGCCACACGGTGGTGGAGGCGCCGGCGCGCCTCGGGCTGAAGGCGAGATCGACCTCGCCTCCGTCGAGGGCACCGCTCACGTCGGGGCCGCTGCTGATCACGACGATGTCGACCCCCGGCGCCCTGGCGCGAATGCGGGCGAGGAGCGGCGGCAGGAGCATCGCCTGGCCGTAGTCGGCCATGGCCATCGTGAACGAGCGCGCCGCGGTGGCCGGGTCGAACACCGGAGCCGGTCCGAACAGCGCGCCCAGGTCGTCGAGCGTGCGGCGCAGCGGCGCGCGCAGCGCCTCGGCGCGCGGCGTGAGCACCAGCCCGCCGGCCCCGCGCACGAGCAGCGCGTCGCCCAGCTGTGCGCGCAGCTTCGCGAGGGAGCGGCTCATGGCGCTCTGGGTCAGGCCGACGCGCGCAGCAGCGCGGGTGACGTGGCGCTCGCCGAGCAGGGCGTCGAGGTGCCTCGACAAGTTCAGGTCGAGCGCTGCCATATGCGCGAGAGTCATGGTGACATTGTCTTTAATGCATTGGCGGAATCCAAGCGAAAGGCGCAGCTTGGCGGACAGGCACGAAGACCGACAGGAGGATCGCCATGTTCGTCATCGCTGGAGTCACGGGTCACACGGGTAAGGTCGTCGCGGGAACCCTGCTGGATCAGGGCGAAGAGGTGCGCGTGGTGGTGCGCAGCGCCGCCAAGGGCGCGCCGTTCGCGGCGCGCGGGGCCGAGGTGGTCGTCGCCTCGCTCGAGGACGAGGTGGCCATGACGCGGGCGTTCGGCGGTGCCGCCGGGGCGTACCTCCTCTCGCCGCCGGCGATGACCTCCCCGGATATGGTCGCGGAGCGGCGCCCCGCACTCGACGCGCTGGCACGGGCGGCGAAGGCGGCCAGGCTGCCCCACGTGGTGCTGCTATCCTCGATCGGGGCGCAGCACGCCGCCGGCAATGGTCCCATCAAGGTGCTGCACCACGCGGAGCAGGTGCTCGGCGCGGCCACGGCAGTCACCGCGGTGCGCGCCGGCTATTTCCTCGAGAACTGGGCCGGCGTACTGCCCTTGGCCAAGAAGGACGGCATCTTGCCTAGCTTCATTCCCGCTACCAGGCCGGTGCCAACAGTGGCCACGCCGGATATCGGCCGCGTCGCCGCGGGGGCGCTCCTGGCGGGAGCGCGCGGACGGCGCGTCATCGAGCTTTCCGGCCCGACCGATCCCACCCCGAACGCAGTGGCCGACGCGGCGTCGCGGATCTTTGGCCGGCCGGTGAAGGTGCAGGAGGCGCCGCTCACCGCGGCGGTGCCCACGTTCACGTCGTTCGGCGTGTCGGAGGGCATGGCCAGGCTCTTCCAGGAGATGTACGCCGGCATCATCGACGGCACCGTCGCGTGGGAGCTCCGCGACGCCGAGCCCGTGCGCGGCCGCATCGGGCTCGACGAGGGGCTGCGCGCGCTGGCTGGCTGACAGAGGAAAGCGTGCCGGCGCGGGCCGCGTCGCGCAACTGGTTCACCAGGACCCGCCGCAGCCAGCCGCGCAGAGCGTGCGGGCTGCGAGGCGGCGCGCGCATGGCCGCCATCCAGGTTTCCTGCACCGCGTCGTCCGCCGCAGCCGCGTCGCCCACCAAGGCTGCCGCCAGACGACGGAGCCACGCCTCGTGGGTCAAGAGCGTCTCGAACTCGAGCGCGCCTTCCGGTGTGTTCATGCGGATGAAACGCCACGGCCGGCGCCAGCGTTGGGAGATTCTCTTGGAGCGTCGAGTGCGCCGGATCGCCTCAGCTTTCCGGGAACGCTACCGGAAGCCGATCGGTGGGCAATCCCGCGAACCGCGCTGAGACCGGGGTGCGTGTTGTCAATGCCAGGAAATGTCCGCTTGGGTCAGAGGGCCGCGATGCGTTCGAGGTCGAGCAGCATCACCGGGGTCTTGGCCCCGCTCCAGCGGGCACCCGGTAGATGAGATCTGCCTTCATCTCGCCGGACACGAGCGGGTCATCTGCATCCGAAATCCGTTCGAGATCCGAGTTGAGCGAACACGTTGCGGGAGGTCGCGCGCTTGCTTGCGTGACAGCGATCAGAACTCCTTGAAGGTCACGCTGTCATCTAGCGGGATGATCTCCTCCGGTCGCGGGGTGATGCCGGCACTTCCGTTCTTGCGGGGCCCCGGCGACTTCCTGGCCGGCCCGGCGAGCACCCTCTGTGCAGTCGCCTGCTTTCGCGTCGCCACAACGCCCTCGAGCTGGAAGGTACCCACCATCGCAGCTAGCTCCTCCGACTGGCCAGAGAGCTCGGTTGCGGCTGAGGAGGACTCTTCGGAGCTCGCCGCGTTCTGCTGAGTAACCGCGTTCATCTGTGCCATGGCCTTGTTGACCTGTTCGATCCCCGATGACTGCTCCTTCGAGGCTTCTGCGATCTCCACCACGATGTCGGTCACCTTCGACACCGACGCGACGATCTCGGAGAGCTTCTGGTTCACGTGCTTGGCCGTGACCTCGCCCTCGCCCGCCTCCTTCACCGACTGACGGATGAGCTCCTCTGTCTTATTGGCCGCCTCCTTCGATCGTAGGGCGAGCGACCGGACCTCTTCGGCGACCACTGCAAAGCCACGCCCCGCCTCGCCCGCGCGCGCCGCCTCGACCGCCGCGTTGAGCGCGAGCAGGTTCGTCTGGAAGGCGATCTCGTTGATGTCCTTGATGATCGGAGAGGTACCGTCCGCGGAGGCCTTGATCTTCCCCCTCGCGCCCGTCATCTGCTCCATGGCTGCGCTGCCCTCGGAGCCTGCGCCCTTTGCAGTGGCCGCGAGCGCGGAAGCCTGCTGGGCGTTGTCGGCGGACTGCTTCGTCATGCTCGACATTGCCTCCAGGCTGGAGCTCGTCTCCTCTAACGAGCTCGCCTGCTCGGAGGCGCCGCTCGCCACGGCCTGGCTCGACGAGGCGATCTGGGCAGAAGCCGAGGAAACCTGACCAACCGCCTGGGCGACTTGCGCCATCGCATCGTGCAGCGCCCCGGCCGCGGCGTTGAGCGCCTCCGTGATCTTGGCGTGGTCGCCCTGGTAGCTGCCCTTCACCCGCGCCCGCAGATCGCGCTGTGCGAGACGCTCCAGCACCTGCGTCGCCTCGCTGATCGGCTTTATCACGGCATCCAGCGTTCCGTTGAAGCCCTCCACGATCTTGCGGAACTCGCCCTGATGCCTTCCCGCGTCGGCGCGGAGGGAGAGCTTTCCCTCCAGAGCTGCCGCAGCGAGCGTCTTGCCGTCCGCGACCACCGCTGCGACCGCCGCGATGCACCGGTTGAGGCTCTGCTTGATCCGATCGAAGTCGCCTTCGTACATTTCGTCGATCTGCTCCGGGATGTCCCCCTGGGAGATGCGCTCCATGTTCTCGGAGGCCGTCAGGATGGGCTTCGCAAAGGCGTCCATCGTCTGGTTCATGCCCGCCACGACCGGGCGGAACTCCTGGCTCACGGATTCCGTCCGGGCTCGTACGCTTAATGCGCCCTTGACGGCAGCCGCGGTCAGGCGCTCGGCCTCGCTCGTGAGGTTCCGGACGATGGCAGAGACGCTCCGGGCCACGACGAAGGCAGCGGCTACCCCGATCGCGATGCCAACCGCCAGGGCCAAGTATAGGAGGAGGGTGATCCGCCGTTGGGTGGTTACCGCGGCCGCTGCCTCCTCGCGCATCTCCCTGTCCCGGGTCTCTGCCACCTTGTCGGCGAAGGCGATGACGTGGCGAATCTCGTCCTTGACGGGGCTGACGAGCTGGTTCAGGCGGCTTGGCGGCAGGCTTCGATTCGCCCGAGCGGCGGCGATCACTGCCTCGAACCCCGTGCCGTAGCGCTGGACGGCAGCGCGCGCACCGGCGTCTGCCTGGCGCTCCTCCGCCGCGTTGGTAAAGGAGGCGAGGTGCTCCAGCGACGACCGGAGCTTCGCCATCTCCTCATTCCACTCGCTCGCGTACTTGTCCTGGGCGGCGGCGTCGCCAGCGTTGATGATGAAGTCCTTCTCGAAGCGGCGGACCCCGAGGCTCGCGGCTCGGACGTCGCCCACCGCGCCGAGCGCGGCCATCTTGTCCGTGATCTGCGAGGTGGCTCGCCCCAGGCTAGCGAGCCCGATGTGTCCGGCGACCGCGACGAGAATGGTGGCGGCCATGACCAGGAGGACACCGACGGTGGCGCGCGTAGCGATGGACCAGTTCTTCATGGTCTTCTCCAGGTCGGGCCCCGAGCCGAGATCTGTCTCTACGGTCGTCCCTGTCGTCGTTAGCGGCTCGCGGTCGCTCTGATCTCGGGTAGCGGGAGCGGAACCCCGCATAGGCTTTGCGCCGATGCAGGGACGCCGTGAGGCTGTGCTGCTCCCGTGCCAACGCCGACGCGGCGCAGACGCCGGCACGCTGCCGAGTGAATTCGAACCCTTGCTCACGCCACCCTAGGTATCTCCCTGTGTGAGACACCGGGTCGTGACGACTCGGAGTCCGAGTCAAGCGGGTAGGGCGTCCGCCCCCAGTTTCGTGGCGCAACGGTGCTCGTATGTCGAGCACGGCAATCTATCCCTGCGTACCTCCGTGAATGCTGAGCGGTTTCTGCTCCACGCCGTGGCCCTATTTCGATCAGATCTGCCCTCGGTTTGTGTAGGACAGACAGCGCTTCGTGTCGATGCGCTCCCGTCCCTTGCTGCTCCGCGGGGTGGATGCGACCCCCTCGACCAACCTGGCGGAGACCGACACACTGCGCGATGGGCTATCGGTCGATGAGGGCACGGACGTGACGGCACCAGGAGATCCCAGAGCTCGGCGTGCTGCTCCTGCCACCGCGTGGCTTTCACCACCATTGCAGACACGCCGTCTTGAGTCTTGCGGCGGGGGACTGGCGGGACGTCGAACCCCGAGATTCTCCAAGTCGCCTGCGGTCGCCGGCCCTAAGTCTCTGGCCATGGCCAGCATCCGCAAGGAAATCGAGATCCACGCCCGTCCCGAGGACGCCTGGGCGGCCGTCCGCGACGTCGGCGCGCTCCACACGCGCCTCGTGCCCGGCTTCGTCACCGACGTGCGACTCGAAGAGGGCGCGCGTGTCGTTACCTTTGGCAACGGTGTCGTGGCGCGTGAACTCATCGTCACGATCGACGACGAGGCGCGGCGCCTTGTCTGGGCCGCCGTTGGTGGGCGCATGACGCACCACAACGCGTCCGCGCAAGTATTCGGCGAAGGCGAGAAGCTGTGTCGGTTCGTCCGGCGCCGCCCGCGACCGACCAGCGCTCTGGTGGCTTTCATGATGCCACAGTCGCTGCTCCCCAGCAGAAGCCCACCGGCGAGGCTTCTCCTGCCAACGCGGCCCGACGGAACGCGGAAGATATCGAGCCGCCTCCGCGGAACGGCACGCTCGACCTACGTCCTCGCTGGTCGAGCATCCCTGTTCGCTCCGAGGAGCAATCGGACAGTGCGGCGACCGCTGGGGGCACCGCAACATCAGTCGACCCCTTCGGTGGGTCGCTGCGCGAGCACGCCGGCCGGGCTCGCGTCATGGCCGGAACCCTGCGCCAGCGGGCCGGTGGCCTGCTCGCGCCGTGGCTGGCACATCTCGGCGCAGACCTCACCATCGCCCTCCTCTTCATGGTGGCAGGCTGACTACTCTGCTGCCTCCCTTCCAGAAGGCTCGTCCCAGCGACTGCAGGAAGCAGGCCCCGATCTGCGCCAGCGCTTCATTGAGCCAATCTCTGGTCAGCATCAACTCCCGCGGCAGGAGTCGCGGCGCGGGAGCGGTCGCGCTCCCCTTCCGCGCCCGCGCGAGCGTCGCCTCGCACCGGCACCTCGGGCACTAAGATGCCCGGCACGTCGGCGCCGAGCGTCTTGCCGCCGAGACTGACTGCTCCCGTCAGCTCGCAGGAGAGGTCGAGCTCGAGGTGATCCCCCCGGAGCTGGCCGCGGCCAGAAAGGACACGGGCCTCGAAGTGACCGCGCGCATCCGGCGACTGGATAACCACGGCGCAGCGCTGCCCGTCCTCGAACGCCAGCGCCCCGTCATCGCCGAGACGCGCCACCAGATCGCACGCGTGGCCTTCCGCCGCGAGGTGCACCTGGACGCGCCGCGGCGCGGGCCCCGGCGTGAGGACGGCGTCGGCGCGCAGCTCGATGGTCCGTCGCGGAAGTGGGCTCGCCGCGACGTGAGCTGTCCCGTGCAGCCGGTAGGTACCGACCACGTCCCGCGGAAACACCGGCGCCGCGACCGCGCGCCCGGAGCACACGAGCACCGCCGCTACTCCGAGCAAGAACGTCGAGATGCCGTCGCGCGCCACTGCCGATACATAGGCCGCGCCGGGGAAGGGCGCCTCTCTTCCGCGACGCGAAACGTGTCGATGTACCGGTCGGTCGGAGAACGGCTACGCTCTATGTCATCGCACGCGCGAGGCGGCCCACCATCTCGATGGCCTGCTCCACCCGCTCCAGGTCTCCGTAGACGTCGTCCTCGATGAGAGGGATCTCGTGCTTGGCCAGGAGCAGGACGAGCTCCCGCTTCTTCTCGTCCGGCATGACGCTGCCGAGAGGATTGTTGAAGTTCGCGATGACGATGCACGCCTTGACCGGGTTCTTCCGTATCGCGTAGTCGAGGACGTCCAGGTTCAATCCCTCGCGCAGGGTCGACGGGATCTCGAGGAGCTTGAGCCCCAGCCACTGGATGGATTTCAAGAACGTGTAGTAGCAGGGGGACTCGATGGCCACCGTGTCACCAGGCCGGCAGGTCGCTTGCAACGCGAGCGTGACCGCTTCCACGCAGCCGGCAGTCACGACGATGTCCTCCGGCGAGAGGACGCAGCCGGCATCGAGCAGCCGCCGAGCGATCTGAACGCGCAGGCGCTTCATCCCTGCCGGCGCCGCGTAGGACACGCTCTCGCTGCGGAAGCGCCGCGCCTCGACCGCGAGCATCCGATTGAGCTTGTCGATGGGCAGCAGTTCCGGGTTGGGAACCCCGCGCCCGAGCGGGATAAGGCCGGGCTTCGAGCGCTCGTAGCTGGCGCCGGCCTGCAATCTGCCGCTGAGGAGGAGATGGGGATGACCAAGAGCGACGAAGCCGTGGCGGTGTTCCGGTCGGGGTTCAACTGCTCGCAAGCCATCCTGCGCGTGTACGGAGACGAAGCCGGGCTGGCGGCGCATCACGCCCTCAAACTCGGCAGCGGCTTCGGAGCAGGGATGAGGCGCGGCGCGACGTGTGGTGCGGTGACCGGCGCCATCATGGCGCTCGGGCTCCGCTCCGGTTTCGACGAGCCGTCCGACGTGACCGGCAAAGCGCGGATCGACGACGCTGTGCTCGACCTGTGCCACCGATTCGAAACCCGGCACGGATCGACTGTGTGCCGCGAACTCCTCGGTTGTGATCTCGATGAGGCGCGGGCACGAGGGCTGTTTCAGAGCTTGTGCCCGGCATTTGTCGAGACCGCCGCCCGGATTCTGGACGGCCTCACCTGACCCGGTAGCGCATCGCGTCGAGGAGGCGGCTCGCGGGCGACGTCGCCGCGGGGCGGCTGCCCCATCGGGCCCAATTTGAAAAGACTACAGGGCAAAAACCAGTCAGGGGCCGGGTACACGCCTCGTGGATCGCACTCCTTGTAATTTGCTCTTGATCCCGATCATTTACAAGTCAGCTCCCGTCGACAACTGCTCGCAATCGCGGTGGTTTGACGGCTCCGCTGCGCTGGCATTTTCGTTGCTGAGACATCCCAGCATCATGAAGACGCCGCGCCGCGCCGTCCTGTGCCTCGCCGTCCTCGCCTCCCTCTTCGCGGGCCGGGTCTGCCGCGCCCAAGGCACGGGCGTGGGGCTCGGCTTCGGCGTGGAGCCGCTCGGCTTCGCGGGCGGAGCGGCAGGGCTCCTCGTGGCGGGGCGCAACACGGCGCCCGCCAGCTTCTACCTGCCGATCCAGCTTTCGCCGCGCCTCCGGATCGAGCCCTCCGGCGGCTACTTCCACGTGAGCCGTGGCAAGGCGAGCACGTCCCCCGGCGGCAGCAGCGCATACAGCTTCTCGGCCAGCGTCGGCGGGGTGGGCGGCCTCTTCTACCTCGTGCCGACTGCGCCGGCCGGGCTCTACGTGGGAGGGCGGCTCACGCTCGCGATCTACTCGGGGTACTTCCTGGATCAGTCGCTCCCCGTCACGTCCAGGAAGACGGTCCTCGAGGCCGCCCTCTTCGTCGCGCCGGTGGTGGGTGGAGACTATGCGTTCTCCCGGCGCTTCGCCGCCGGTCTGGAAATGCAGCTCCCCATCGCTCTCCTCGGAGATCGCAGCATCAGGACGCAAGCCAACGCGAACACCCCCAACATCGGCAACATCGTGAGCACGAACACGGTCCTGTTCGTGCGCTACTTCTTCCTGTAGCGCGTGGCGCCCGTCGAACCGTGGGTCTCCCTGCTCGCCGGAAAGGCGCAGCCATCCGCCAGCGTGCGCGCTAACACTGGAGCACGTCGCGGACGCGCGTTCGCGGCGCGAGCGCTCTCGCCTCCTTCCAGGAGACTGACATGCCCCCCGTCGTCGAGACGTCGACTCCCCCCGGCACGCCCACGCCCATCGGCCCGTACCATCACGTCGCCAAGGTCGGGCCCTTCATCGCGATCGGAGGCACCGCTGGCGTGGACCCCGCCACGGGCCGGCTCGCCGGCGGCGACGTGGCCGCTCAGACGCGACAGATCCTCCGGTCCTTCGGCGTCATGCTGGACTCCGTGGGCTCCGACCTCGGCCACGTCGTCCACGTGAACGTGTTCTTGGCGAGCATGGCGGACTTCGAGGAGATGAACCGGGCCTACGTCGAGGCGATGGGGGAGCACCGACCGGCGCGAACGGTCGTCTCCGTGAAGGAGCTCCCCAAG